>JBILLU010000003.1:0-46159 GCA_044375915.1 Phycisphaerales bacterium | reverse complement strand
CAATCGAGCGACAGACAGGGGCGGCTGAAACGCCGCAACGCGAACGGGCTCATCCACGCTCTCCTGAATGGTACGGATGGCACGGCACGGCCCGAGAACACACGTCCCCACAGCAGGCGCGCCGTGTTACGACACCCGCGACGGAGCAGTTCGTCCCGGAACCACGAGTGCCCAAAGGTCTACGCAACAAACGCAACCGTGCCTCGGAAAACTTCCCGATGCCGCGAGTCGCGGCACCTTACGGGCACACAAGCTGGTCGTACTCGCCCGCGAAGATCGTGAAGTCGGTGTCGTCCACCTGCCCGTCTTGGTTGAAGTCGCCCGAGCAGCCAAACGCCATGTTCGGCTCAGAGCAGAGAAGCACGTCGTACTGGACCACGAACATCGAGAAGTCGGTGTCATCGACGACGAGGTCGCCGTTCATGTCCGTCGCGCACGCGAACGAGCGGAGTTCCTGATCGGTTAGGAAGCGGTTGTAGAAGCGGATGTCGTCGAGCAGACCCTGGTATCGCTGAATTCCACCGAACCCGATGCACGGCCCACCCGCGAAGCGCAGCGTCGCCGTGTTGCTGATGTTGGTCACGCCGCTGGAGGTGAAGGTGTTGATGATGACCCCGTCCCGCGCCGTCACCACCGACGTGCCCTGGCGGCGGAAGACGATGTGGTGCCACCGGTCGTCGAACATCTCCGTCGCGTTGATGAGAATCTTGTTGGCCCCGCCCGTACCCGAGTAGGCTTCAATATAGATGCCGCTCCCGGTCGGTCCCGAGCCGCCCTGAATATCGAAAAAGCTTCCGAAGTTGCAGACCGGTCGCTTCGAGATGACCTGAAGCCCGACAGGCTGCGCCGGATTGCGGATCCAGAACGCGATGGTGAAGTCACCGGTGCCGAAGTTGCCGGCGCTGTTGCCGCACTGCACCTCGCCGCCATTGAAATCGAAGGCGTGCCCGTATCGACCCGGCACAAAGGCGACGCTTCCGGACACCGTGCCGTTCGCGCTTCCTGCGCTGTCGCTCGCGTTGCCGTCGGCCTTCCACCAGTTCACCATGTCCGCCGGCTGCGCCAGCGCAAGCGAGCCACCACCCAGAACAGCCGCAAACGCAACGCAGTGCAGAAGACGCATGATCCCCTCCGGTCGTGGCTCGCACGGTACCAGCCAAAGCATCCCGCGCCAATCGAAATCTGCCCGGTCCGAGAATGCCCCCCCGGAGCAGCGAATCCAAAGCCCCATCACGCGAGCTGGGGCTCACCCTTGATCAGCCGCTTCACGATCACAATGAACACCCCCGTTAGCACCAGGTTCAGCGCCAGCGAGATCACGGCGACCAACACCGTCTCCCCCGCGATCCCGTAACTCAGCGCCACCACCAAAATCCCCGCCCCGACCTCGCCCCGCGGCCACATGCCGACCGCCAACGCCAGCCGCGTCTTGAACGACGCCTCGCGCTTGTAGCAGAACGCCGGGAACATCTTGCCCAGGTTGGACAGGAAAGTCACCGCGAGCACGTGCAACCCGACGGTTATCCAGTTGATCGCGATCGGCTCCTTCACGCCCACTTCCGCCCCGACCACACCAGCGCCGATCTGCGCCGCCTGGATCTTGTCCAAGTGCGGCAGCGACAAACCGACCAGGAACAGGAACAAGCCAGAGATGATCGTGCCGACCATGGCCTCCGAGCTCTTGCCCTCGTGGTGCGTGTGATCCACACTCCCATCCGCCCGCCGCGGCAGTGCGATCACGCACCCCAGCACGAACGCCGGCAAGAGGATCTCCATGTGGATCGTCGCGTTCGGGTCCACCCACTTGCTCAGGACGTACAGCCCTTCCGACGCCGCTACCAGTGCGATCGAATACCCCACGACGAACGGCCACGAGATCGGAATCTTGAACGCGTGCAGCTTGAACCACGCCAAGAGCAGCAGCCCGACCATGATCACCACCACCACACCCAACTGCCACTGCAGCCCCACGATGAACATCTTGAGCGGAATCAGGAGCAGAATCGTCCCGATGTCGTCGAAGATCGCAAGCACCCGCGCCTTCTTGAACAGCCACGTTGTCGCCAGTCCCGCCGCCGCCAACATGCTGAACAGCACACCGGCCGACGTCGGCGCGGCAAAGCACGCCACCAGCAACTCTTCCTTCCACACGTTCCAGCTCGACGCCGCCCCCGGCTCGCCCATCACAACGACGAAGTAGCCCGCCACCAGCAGCCACGGAAACGTTGCCGCCGTCATCGCGATCGCAAAGTCCGTCCCGTACTGCCCCTTGCGACGCTTGTCGATGTCGAACTCGTAGCCGACGTGAATCATGATGAACGCGAGGCAGATGAACGTCAGCCACTGCCGCACGTACTCAAACGTGCCCAACGCGTCGGCGTCAGCGAAGAGCCGCGGCGCAAGCTGCGAGCCGATCATGCCAAGCACCAACAGGATGGAATACGCGACAACCTTGCCCATGGCGATCAGAGTATCGCCTGCAGCAGCAAAACGTGTCGCAGAAATCATATGAATCCCGCCGCGGGCCCGCTCCCGGGCTTGCTTCCGGACGTCCCGCGTGCCGATGATCATGCAGCGCTGCCATGTTCATCGCCCAGGCCCATTCCTACTACCAGCAAGCAAGGCTCGCGGTCACGCTCGCCTGGATCGCAGGCTACACCAACATCCTCACGATCCTCGTCTGCGGCCACGTCACCAGCCACGTCAGCGGCACCACCTCCGATCTCGGCCGCGCCGTCGTGGAAGCCCGGTGGGAAACCGTTGCCTTCCTCCTCTTCCTTCTCTTCTCCTTCTTCATCGGGGCCGGCGTCTCCGGCTTCGCCGCCGAACTCGGCAAGCGCCGT
Source organism: Phycisphaerales bacterium (assembly GCA_044375915.1). Lineage (GTDB taxonomy): Bacteria > Planctomycetota > Phycisphaerae > Phycisphaerales > UBA1924 > JAFEBO01. The sequence continues at coordinate 43,316 of JBILLU010000003.1, read as the reverse complement.
GGCTGGGAGTCGATCTACGTCCTTCCCATCGCCATCGAGGCCGCCCTGCTGGCCTTGTTCGCGATCGCGCTCGAGTTCTTCAGCACCGAAGACCTCACACGCCACGAGATCGTCCTTGCCCTGCTCGGTATCGCCTCGATGGCCATGGGCCTGCAGAACGCCACCATCACCCGCATCTCCAGCGGCGTCGTCCGCACCACCCACGTGACCGGCGTGCTGACCGACCTCGGCCTCGAAGCTGTGCAGTTCCTCTGGTTCCTCAAGGATGAACGCCGCACGCTCGCTCGGGGGCGTGCCATCGACGCCGCTCGACTCGTCTATCGCCACGCCACCTCGCAGCACCTGATGGTCCTCGGCGCCGTTGTCGGTTCGTTCGCTTTGGGCGCTGGTCTGGGCACCGTCGCCTTCCTCTACGGCACGCGGTGGGCCATGTTCCCTCCGGTGCTCTTCCTGCTCTGGATCATCTATCAGGATGTGTCCCGCCCCATTGCCGAGATCGAAGAAAGCGAGCTCGTCGGCGAGGATTCCGACCTCGGTCTGCCGCCCGAGATGTTCGTGTATCGCGTCCGCAAGGACCACGCCCGCGCCGGAAAGATCCACCGCATGCCCAACCTGCTCGTCTGGGCCGATCTCCTTCCGCCCCACGCCAAGGTCGTCATCCTCGACCTCGACGAGGTGACCCAGCTCGACGAGAACTCGGCGATCGAGCTCCGCGCCGCCGTGCAGAAGTTCGACGATCAGAACCGCTATCTCATCATCTCCGGCGTCACCCCGGATCAGTTCGCGCAGCTCAATGATGCCGCGGGAGGCGGGCTCGACCCGATGTCCGCCTGCTCCGATCTTGAACTCGCGATCGCCCGCGGACTCACACGCCTCTGACCGCAACGCCCGCGGTCCCGCAAAAAACGTGAAACATGCAGAACACGCCACATCTTGTGGCGATAATGCCGACGTGCGGCAACCGCCGCTCCGCTTCAACCTGCCGCCGTTCTGATCGACGCCGACCGCCCCGGTCTCGTCATCCGCCCTCATCGATCGCCTTCGCTCGCCCAGCTTCGCCATGCTCATGCTTCGCACGCTCCGCTTGATCCTTCTCGCACTTCTCTTTGCGGCCGGCGCCCGGGCCGACGTTGTCACGCTCGTCAACGGCGACGCGCTCCGCGGCGAGATCATCGCGCAGGACGCCGACACCATCACCCTCCGCCACGCCGTGCTCGGCGACCTGCGGATCGCGCTCGCGTCAATCGCCAGCGTCCACGCCGCATCGCAGCCTCAGGCCGCCGCGTCTGCCCCGAACGCGTCGGCCGCGCCCACGCCAACTTCCAACGACGAGGCCGCGGCTTCTTCAAACCCCGAATCCGCCTCCGTCGGGTCCAAGCCCGCGGCGAACCCGGCTCCGAAGTGGAAAGGCGGCTTTGACGTCGGTCTCGCTGGCGCTTCGGGCAACAGCGAAACCCTGAACACCCGGCTCGCACTCGCCATCGGCCGCGAGACCGCCAAACTGGATACGCGTTTTGACGCGACCTACGCCCGAGCCTCCGAGAACGGGCGTGCCTCCAAGAACCGTGCCGAGGCCAACGCCAATAACGACTGGAAGTTCGGCGAGTCCCCTTGGGGCTTCTTTGCGCGAGGCCGCGTCGAGTTCGACGAGTTCACCAACTACCGCCTCCGCCTCTCCGGCTTCGTGGGTCCGTCCTACACCGTCTACCGGCCCGAGCCGCTGCTGCTCAGGCTCCGCGCCGGTCTGGGCGGTGCCAGCGAGTTCAAGGGTCCGTCACCCGCGACCGGCTTCCGACCCGAAGCCCTCGTCGGTGTCGATACCAAATGGACCATCTCCCCCCGCCAGTCGACCTTCGCCAGCTTCGACTACCTGCCGAGCCTCGAATCGGTCTCCGACTTCCGCCTCGATCTCAAGGCCGGTTACCAGCTCAAGGTCGATCCCCGCAGCAACATGCTGCTGAAGGCCGGCGTCGAGAACCGCTTTACAACCCGTGGCAGCGTCACGCAGCGCAACGACGTCGACTACTTCCTCACGCTCGGTTGGGAGTTCTGACCCCCGCTTCACCGAAAACTGGCAGAATCTCGGCGCAATCGCCCCTGTGATTTGGACCTCCGCCGCGTCGCGTTCTATCCTCATGGAGTTTGCGCGCCCGGACCGGACGCAAGCCCAGCTTCCCCGCATCGCTGCACCCCTGCACCCCTCCTCCACCATGCCCAAGCGCACCGACATCAAGACCATCCTGCTCCTCGGCTCGGGCCCGATCGTCATCGGCCAGGGCTGCGAGTTCGACTACTCGGGCACCCAGGCCTGCAAGGCCCTGAAGGCCGAGGGATACCGGCTGGTGCTCGTGAACAGCAACCCGGCGACGATCATGACCGATCCGGCGTACAGCGACCGGACCTACATCGAGCCCATCACGCCCGAGGCGGTGAAGAAGATCCTGCAGCGTGAGAAGGATCTGGGCACGCCGATCGACGCCATCCTGCCCACTCTCGGCGGCCAGACGGCCCTCAACTGCGCCTGCAACCTCTTCGACAACGGGACGCTCACCGAGTTCGGCGTCGAGATGATCGGGGCCAACCGCACCGTCATCCACCGTGCCGAGGACCGGCAGATCTTCAAGGACATCTGCGAGGGCATCGGCCTGGTCCTGCCCAAGGCCAAGACCGTCACCACCCTCGACGAGGCCAAGGAGTTCCTGAAGCAGATCGGCCTCCCCGCCATCATCCGCCCCGCCTTCACCCTCGGCGGCACCGGCGGCGGCATCGCGTACAACCAGGAAGAGTTCGAAGAGATCACCACCCGCGGCCTCCGCGCCAGCATGATCGGGCAGGTCCAGATCGATCAGTCCGTCCTCGGCTGGAAGGAATTCGAACTCGAAGTCGTCCGCGACAAGAAGGACAACTGCGTCATTATCTGCGGCATCGAGAACATCGATCCGATGGGCGTCCACACCGGTGACTCCGTCACCGTCGCCCCCATCCTGACGCTGACCGACAAGGAATATCAGGCGATGCGCGATGCCGCCATCGCCATCATGCGTGCCGTGGGCGTCGAGACCGGCGGCTCGAACGTTCAGTTCGCGGTGAACCCCGCGCCCAAGGACGGCAAGTTCGAGATGGTCGTCGTCGAGATGAACCCGCGCGTTTCGCGGTCGTCCGCCCTCGCGTCGAAAGCCACCGGCTTCCCGATCGCCAAGATCGCGGCCAAGCTCGCGGTCGGTTACACGCTCGACGAACTCCGCAACGACATCACCGGTACGACCAGCGCGTGCTTCGAGCCGACGATCGACTACGTCGTCACCAAGATGCCGCGCTGGACGTTCGAGAAGTTCCCCGAGGCCGACGAGACGCTGACGACGCAGATGAAGTCCGTCGGCGAGGCGATGGCGATCGGGCGCACCTTCAAGGAGAGCTTCCAGAAGGTCATCCGCTCGATGGACGTGAAGCGCTTCGGGCTGGGCCTGGATCGCAACGACAAGTGGCTGGAGGCTCGCCGCGCTGGTAAGGCCGGCAACGTGACGACCGAAGCCGGCAAGCAGACCTTCCGCACGGCGGACGGCCAGGCGATCGAGTGGCCGATCGCCGAGGACAAGCTGAGCCGCAAGCTGGCGGTGCCGAGCCAAGGCCGCCTCTACTACGTCCGCTACGCGATGAAGATGGGCTGGACCGACGAGAAGATCTTCGGCCTGACCAAGATCGATTACTTCTTCCTCGACCAGATCCGCCAGTTGGTGGAGTTCGAGGATGTGCTGTGTTCGTACGCGAAGCTCGAGGACGTCCCCGCGGATGTGCTCTTCGAAGCCAAGCAGCTCGGCTACTCCGACGCGCAGCTCGCGAACCTGTACCTGGGCAAGATCAGCCCCGAGACCATCATCCAGGTCCGCAACCACCGCAAGGGATTGAAGATCGAACCGGTCTACAAGCTGGTCGACACCTGCGCGGCTGAGTTCGAGGCGGTCACGCCGTATTACTACTCCACCTACGAGACGGGAAGTGGAGCAGGGGGGCAGGGGAGCAGTGGGGCAGGGAAGGCGGACGACGAGATTCGCGTCTCCGACCGCCCGAAGGTCATCATCATCGGCGGCGGGCCCAACCGTATCGGACAGGGCTGCGAGTTTGACTACTGCTGCGTCCACGCGGCGTTCGCAGCTCGCGAACTCGGCTTCGAGTCGGTGATGATCAACTCGAACCCCGAGACGGTCAGCACGGATTACGACACGTCGGACTTGCTGTTCTTTGAGCCGCTGACGCTCGAGGACACGCTCAACATCATCGAACGCCTCAACGGCAAGACCCTCGAACGCGACGCCGGGGGCTGGAACGGCAAGCGCAACGGCCTCGTCCACGGCGTGGTCGTCCAGTTCGGCGGCCAGACGCCCCTCAACCTCGCCCACGGCCTCGTCCAGGGAGGCACGCCGCTGATCGGCACCAGCCTCGACTCCATCGACCTCGCCGAGGATCGCAAACGCTTCGACGCCCTGCTCGAGCGCCTCGGCCTCTCCAAGCCCCCGAGCGGCATCGCCCGCACGCTGGATCAGGCCGTGGAGATTGCCAATCGCATCACCTATCCCGTGCTGGTCCGCCCCTCGTACGTCCTCGGCGGCCGCGGCATGGAGATCTGTCCCGATGAGAAGGCCCTGCGCCACTACATGACCAACGCGGTCAACATCAGCGACCTCGACAACGCGCCGGTACTGATTGACAAGTTCCTCGACGACGCGACCGAAGTCGACATGGACGTCGTCGCCGACTTCATCCCCGGCCGCGCGGGATCGACCGATCTCTCCGGCAACGACGGCAGCCGCCAGGCGATCGTCATCGGCGTGATGGAGCACATCGAGCAGGCGGGTGTCCACTCGGGCGACTCGGCGTGCACGCTCCCGCCGTGGAGTCTGTCGCCGCCGATGGTGAACCGCATCAAGCAGATCGGTCAGATCCTCGCCGCCGAACTCCGCGTCAACGGACTCATGAATGTCCAGCTCGCGATCAAGGGCGACAAGATCGCGATCCTGGAAGTGAACCCCCGCGCCAGCCGCACCGTGCCCTTCGTGGGCAAGGCCACCCATACTCCCTGGGCCCGCCAGGCCGCAATGGTGATGATGGGCAAGCGTCTCAGCGACCTTGGCGCCAAGGAGCCCGTGCACAAGGGCGTCTACGCCGTCAAGGAATCCGTCTTCGTCTTCAGCAAGTTCCCCGGCGTCGACATCGTCCTCGGCCCGGAGATGAAGTCGACCGGCGAAGTCATGGGCATCGATCTCTCCGCCGACATTGCCTACGCCAAGGGCCAGCTCGCCTGCGGCACGGTCCTGCCGAGCAAGGGCAACGTCTTCGTCAGCGTCCGCCGCACCGACCGCATCGCCATGATGCCGCTGGTGAAGGAGCTCGACGCGATGAGCTTCAAGATCTTCGCCAGCCCCGGCGCGGCCGCGTTCTTCAGCGAGCACGGGGTCTCCGTCACCAGCGTCCCCAAGATCGATGCTCAGGTCCGTCCCAACGTCATCGACATGATGGCCGACGGGCAGATCCAGCTCATCATCAACACCCCGACTCGCACCGGCCGCCTGACCGACGAGGGCAAGATCCGCGCCGCGGCCATCCGCCTCGGCGTCCCGATCATCACCACCACCACCGGCGCCGCCGCCGCGGTGCGTGCGATTAAGGCCCTGCGCTTCGGCGACTGGAAGGTCGCCGCCCTGCAGGACTACCTCGATTTCAACAACGGCAAGACCGAAACCCTCAACGACCGCAAGCCCGTCGGCGTCTAACCCCGCGCCTCCTCGCCCCGCGCAGCGGGGAGAGGTGGCCGAGTCCGCGAGGCCGGAGAGGGGTGCGTCGCGCCCTGACGCCCCGGCCCGCGATTCGCTCGAACCGAGTCGTGTACCTCTCGCCAATCCGCGGTATGCTTGCCCCGTGAAGCGAGCCCTCCTGACAGCCTGCCTCCTCTCGGCACTCGGCGCACCCGCCCTCGCGCAGACCCCGATGCGCCTCGACCCCGACGGCAAGTGGGTCCCCGCCGAAGCGCCCATCGACCCCGCCTCCGACGCCGGCGTCATGCAGCGGGCCCGCACCCAGCTCGCCGAGAACCGTCCCCGCGGCGCCCTCGCGCTCCTCGACTCCTGGCTCAAGCGCAACGCCGCTCAGGACAAGCCCGAAACCGCCGAGGCTCTCCTCCGTCGCGGCGACGCCAAGCTCGCCCTCAAGGACGAGTACGAAGCCCTCTACGACTACGAGCGCGTCATCAAGGAATATCCCGGCACCCCCCAGTTCATCACCGCCATCGAGCGCGAGCTCGAGATCGGCCTGATGTACCTGAACGGCCTCCGCAAGAAGTTCCTCGGTATGCGCATCGACAGCGCGACCCGCATCGGCGAGGAACTGCTCATCCGTGTCCAGGAGCGCGTCCCCAACAGCCAGCTCGCCCAGCGGGCCGCCATCGAACTCGCCAACTACTACTATCGTGCCCGCGACCTTCGCATGGCCAGCGAGGCCTACGAGATCTTCCTCACCAACTTTCCCACCAGCGAGTACCGCCAGCTCGCCATGCAGCGCCGCGTCTTCGCCAACATTGGCCGCTACAAGGGCCCGCGCTACGACGCCTCCGGTCTCATCGAGGCTCAGTACCTCGTCCGCGATTTCGCCCAGCGCTACCCGCAGGCCGCCGAGCAGGTCGGCATGACCGACGCCCTCATCAGCCGCCTCGACGAATCCGCCGCGGCACAGATGTTCGAGATCGCCTCGTGGTACTTCGTCCGCAAGGACTCGGTCTCCGCCCGCTACACCCTCAAGCGCCTCATCCTCAAGCACCCCGACACCGTCGCCGCCACCCGCGCGAAAGAACTCTTCATCGAGCGCCGCTGGCCGATCCCCGAGCCCCCCAAGCCCGCACCAAGCGAAGACGCACCCGCCGCGAAGCCCGAGGCGGACAAGCCGAACGCCGACGAGCCAACGTCCGAAGCACCGGCCGCCACCGAAGCACCCAAGGAGGCCAAGCCGTGACCTCCCGCGCCGCCACCATCCCCGCGATTCTCACCATCGTCGCCCTCGCCGGCTGCGCCTCCGACCCGCGCCAGGGCTACTCCTTCAAATCCACCTACACGACCGACACCCGCACCGTTCAGGTCCCCATCTTCAAGAACAACACCTACTTCCACGGCGTCGAGGCTCAGCTCACTGAAGCCATCGTCAAGGAAATCCAGAACAAGACCCCCTGGATCATCGACCCCTCGCCCGCCGCCGACACCACCCTCAGCGGCACCATCACCAACGTCCAGCTCGCCCGCACCGCCACCGACCAATCCGGCTTCGTGCAGGAATACGGCTACATCATCACCGTCGACTTCGACTGGGTCGACAACGCCACCGGCAAGACCCTCGCCGCCCGCCGCTCCTTCGCCGCCGCCGACACCTTCGTCCCCGTCCGCGGCGTCAGCGAGAAGATCGAATACGGCCAGGCCTCCGCCGCCCAACGCCTCGCCAAAGACTTGGTCTCCGAACTCCGCACGCAGTGGTGATCTGCCGCGCGATCCGCCCAACCCTTTCGTATACTCCGCCATGCCCATTCCCGGCGTGCCAAGTTCGTCCCGGCCGGTGCGTTTGATCGCGCTGATGAACCAGAAAGGTGGTGTCGGCAAGACCACGACCACCGTCAACCTCGCCGCCGCGCTCGCTCGCAGCGGCAGGCCCACACTCGTCATCGATCTCGACCCCCAGGCCCACGCCACCATCGCGCTCGGCGTTGATCCCGCGGCTATCGCGTCGTCGGTCTACGACCTGCTCATTGGCACTCCCACGCCCGAAATCGCCGCCGGCGCGGTGCACGACGTCGGCAACAACCTCTTCGTCCTCCCCAGCCACACCGACCTCGCCGCCACCGAGAGCGAACTGGCCATGACGCCCGATCGCCTCCAGCGCCTCGTCCGCGTCGTCGACGCCTTCCAGAGCCGCTTCGAATTCATCCTCATCGATTGCCCGCCCTCGCTCGGCCTGCTCACGCTCAACGCCCTCACCGCCGCCCGCGAAGTGCTCATCCCCATGCAGGCCCACTTCCTCGCGCTGCAAGGCGTCGGCAAACTGCTCGAAACCGTCCGCGCCCTCGCTCAGGGCCCGCAGGCCATCAATCCCCGCCTCAAAGTTGCCGGCGTCGTCCTCTGCATGCACGATACCAGCAGCACCCACACCCGCGAAGTCGTCGCCGATCTCGATGGCTTCTTCGAGGCCGCCCGCAACGACGATGTCCCGTGGCGTATGGCCCGCGTCTTCCGACCCGCGATCCGCCGCAACATCAAACTCGCCGAGTGCCCCAGTTTCGGCAAGTCGATCTTCGACTACGCCCCGCAGGCGACCGGTGCCGAGGACTACAAAGCCCTCGCCGACGTCTTCGTCCGCGACTGGAACGCTTTCCTCGCCGCCAAGGGCATCGCGACGACACCCGCCGACCGCACCCCCGAAGGCAACGCCGAGCCTCCAGTCGTTGAGACCCGCGCCGCGAACAGCACGAGCACGTCCGCATGAGTCCGCCCCGCCGCGGCATGAATTGGCTCCGCCTCGCATTCGCGGCCTACGCCGTCTTGCTCTTCAGCGGCACCCACTGGCCCAAACTCAACATCCAAGGCCCGGTGCCCCGCTCCGACCTTTGGGTCCACCTCATCGCCTTCGGCTCCTGGTCCGCGCTCATCACGCTCTGCGCGTTCTTCGGCCCTTGGTTCACCCGCCGCAATCTCCTCCTCAGTTGGATCCTCGCGCTCGGCTACGCCTGCATCGACGAAGGCCTGCAAGGCATCCCCGCCCTCGGCCGCACCTGCGCCTGGGACGATCTCGCCTTCAACTGGCTCGGCATCACCCTCGCCTCCATCACGCTCGCGCTCGCCGCACGCACGATTGCCCCCGCCGCCTCCCCCGCCCAGCCATTGCCGGAGAGCACGAGCAATGGCCGATGATTCCCGCGTGAACGCGGCCTCCGCTTCCAATCCCGCGCCCGCATCGCCCGCTTCGTCCGGTCCCCCAAGCGACCACGCCTTCGGCGGCGTCCTCGCCGCCGCCATCCGCGTCGTTGCCAGCTTCACGCTCCTCTCACGCTTCACCGGCCTCGCGCGCGACCTCCTCACCGCGCGTCTCTTCGGCGACACCGCCGTCGGCTCGGCGTTCAACGCCGCGTTCCAGATCCCCAACGTCTTCCGCCGCCTTTTCGGCGAAGGCGCCCTCTCCGCCGCGTTCCTCCCCGAGTACACCACCCTCAAGCGTGAAGCCCCCGACGCCGCGAATCAGCTCGCCTCGCTCGTCCTCCGCCTCCTCGCCCTCGTCACCGGCGGCATCGTGCTTGTCGTCGAGATTGGTCTCCTCGTCGCTCTGCTTCTCAACCTCGATCACCCCGAGCGTGCCCTCTCGCTCAAACTCATGATGCTCATGCTCCCGATGATGCCCATGGTCTGCACCACGGCCATCCTCGGCGGCATGCTCCAGAGCCACGGCCGCTTCGGCCCCTCCGCCGCCGCACCCGTCATCCTCAACCTCATTATGATCGCCGCCGCCGCCATTCCCTGGTTCGCGCCCGGCGTCACCAAGGAACAAGCCTCCTACCTCGTCGGCATCGCCGCCGTCCTCGCGAGCATCCTCCAGATCGCCTGGTCCCTCCACGCCCTCCGCGGCAAGGTCCGCTGGACCCGCCTCACCGCCGACGCCCGCGATTCCAGCAAGCGCGTGCTCTCCCGCTTCCTCCCCGTCGTGGTCGGCCTCGGCACGCTCCAGCTCAACACCTGGATCGACACCCTCATCGCCATGTGGCCGATCTGGATCGGCACCACCATGTTCGGCTTCGCGCTCACCCTCGACGAATCCTCCAACTCCATCCTCTCCTACACCTCGCGTCTCTACCAGTTCCCCTTGGGCGTCTTCGGCATCGCCGTCGCCACCGCCGTCTTCCCACTCCTCAGCCGCACCGCCAAGGACGGCCTCGCGTTCGAAGACGTGCTCAAACGCGGCATCCGCCTCTCGCTCTTCATCGGAATCCCCGCCAGCGTCGGTCTGGTGCTGGTGCGAGAGGATCTCGTCCGCACCATGTTCGGCACGTTCTCCGCCGAGGGGCTTGAGCGCTCCGCTCTCGTGGTCGCGTGCTACGCCCCCGCGGTCTGGGCCTATTCACTCAACCACGTGCTGACCCGTGCCTTCTACGCCCGGGGCGACACCACGACCCCGATGCGCATCGCCGTCGCCATGGTCGCGATCAACCTTGTCCTGAACCTCACGCTCATCTGGTGGCTCCGCGAAGCCGGCCTCGCTCTCGCCACCGGCATCTGCGCCGTGCTCCAAGCGCTCGTGGTCGCGTACGTCGCGACCCGCAAGCTCAACGTCCACATCCTCGACCGGCCCCTCGTCAGCGGAATCATCAAGATCTGCTTCGTCGCCGTCGTCATGGGTACCTGCGTCTTGGCATCCAACTGGCTCTTCACATCCCAGGGCCTCGTCAACGGGCATTGGTGGAGCCACTTCCTCCGCCTTCTCTGCGCCACCGCCGTCGGCATGTTCAGCTACGCCGCCGTGGCCTACATCATCCGCGCCGCCGAACTCCGCTGGCTCCTCCAGCGCGCGCCCAAGGGTGCCAGCGCCGAAGAAATGGTCCTCGACTAACGCGCCTCCCCGCCCCGCGCAGCGGGGAGGGGTGGTCGAGCGCAGCGAGACCGGGGAGGGGTCTTGCGTTGAAGTATCGCACAAGATCGACGTTGAAATGTTCACCACATCGGGCTCGAACAACCAGTGATGTGTCGCCTCGCCCCGTCGTGTTCGTGCGATCCTCGTCTCCATCAACTTGGTATGATCCCGCACCGGCGGTCGGAGACCCGCCGCATCACTGTTTCACTTTTTGGTTGGAGACCAATGTCATGAAGAAGAACCGCACCCGCCTCGCCCTCGCCGCCATCCTCGTCGTCGCCCCGCTCGCGCTCACCGCCTGCAACACCGTCAGCGGCGTCGGCGAGGACCTCCAGGAAACCAGCGACAACACCAAGAAGGTCTTCACTCCCAAGAGCAGCTCCGACGCCGGTTCCAAGAGCTCCACCAGCAACGACACCACGGCCAGCCGATAAATCCACCGACTCAGGTTTTTCGTTCACCACGTAGATCGCGCATCGCACGAGCAAACCTCTCCGGTTTTCCTCCGTGCTCTCTGTGATCTCCGTGGTGAATCTCTTTCCATCCCCCGCATGGCCATCAACCTTTCCGGTCGCACGATCGCAATCACCGGCGCCAGTTCCGGCATCGGCCGCGCCACCGCCGTCGCCTGTGCCAATGCCGGCATGAACGTCGTCGTCGCCGCACGCCGCGAGGATGAACTCAATCGCGTGGTTGAAGACATCCACGCCACCGGCGGCCGCGCGGCCTACGTCGTCATGGACGTCTCCAATCCGCACGACAACGCCCGCCTCATCGAAGCCGCCCTCGACCACTTCGGCTCCATCTACAGCGTCTTCGCCAACGCCGGCTACGGCCTCGAACGCTCCGTCCTCTCCTACACCCAAGCCGAACTCGATGACATCTTCCGCGTGAACTTCTGGGCCAGCCTCGAACTCTCCCGCCTCGCCGCCGACCGCTTCCTGAAGCAGGAACCCGTCAACGCCGGCAAACGCGGCCACATCCTCGTCTGCTCCAGCTGCGTCAGCAAGATCGGCCTCCCCAACTACGCCGCCTACTCCGCCAGCAAGTCGCTCCAGGACCACTTCGCCCGCGCCATGCGCATCGAACTCGCCGACCACAACATCGCCGTCTCCAGCGTCCACCCCATCGGCACCAAGACCGAGTTCTTCGACACCGCCAAACGCCTCTCCGGCGGGAAGCGCATCAGCATCCAGACCCCCGAGCGCTTCAAGCAGCCCGCCGAAACCGTCGCCAACGCCATCGTCCGCTGCCTCTGCAAGCCCAAGGGCGAAGTCTGGACCAGCTTCCCGATGCGCGCCATGCTCGCCCTCGGCACCCTCGCCCCGGGTTTCGCAGACTGGATGCTCCTCCGCCGTCACCGCCAGGTGACGGGCGCCTGAAGCGCCTCCCCGCCCTGCGCCGCGGGGAGGGGTGGTCGAGGCTTGGCGAGACCGGGGAGTGGAAGGGCGGGGTGGGCGGCGTGGGGCGGGGTTCGGGCACCGGGAGCCGCGGAGATTGTCACGCTGCGTGCCATGAGTCGCCCGCTCGGACGCGACCTCCGCCGTCGCGGCGACCGAGCCTGCTCCAATCTCTTGGCCCACCAACGAGTTCGCATGATTCGCGCACGATTCATGGTGCGGAAGGAAACCTGTGGCATCCTTTCCATAGCATGAAACAGATGCGGGCGATGTCATGGGCTGTTCTTCTGGGGGCGTTCTGGGCGGCGGCCGCGGGGCTGCAACCCGCGCACGCCGCGGACGCCAGCGGGTTCGAGTGGTGCGACATCACCGCCCCCGGCAACGCGGCGTATTCGGGCAATCGATTCGGGGTCAACGCCGGTCGCGGCTCGGTCTCGTACTCGTACCGCATGGCCAAGCACGAGGTGACCACCGGGCAGTGGCTTGAGTTTTACAATACCTTTTCGACGCAGTCGGACGCCCTCGAAGACGTCATGCGTGACAGTACCGGGACATGGCCGACGGCGGCTGACCCGACCTACCCATTTTCTGCTCCGGGCGGTCGCGATGTGCTGAATCCAACCATTCCAGATGCCGGCCGTGTTGCGGTCAAGGGAATGAGTTGGCGTATCGCCGCGCTGTACTGCAACTGGCTCCACCATGAAAAATCGAACGACTGGAACACGATCCAGACCGGGGCGTACGACGCACGAACCTTCGGCCAGAACCCCGACGGCACGTTTACGGATCAACTGACGCGGTCAGCCGGCGCACGATTCTGGATTCCGAGCCTCGACGAGTGGATGAAGGCCGTCTACTTCGACCCGAGAAGCGGCGGAGTGTGGTGGGATCAACCGAATGGATCAAACACCCAACTGGTTCCGGGCTTTCCGGGACAAGGCCAGACGAGCGCGACGCTCGGGGCGAGTGAGTGGATTCCGGTCGGCTCCTATCCGGATGTCCGAACTCCTTGGGGATTGCTGGACGCCTCAGGGTCGGCCTCGGAATGGACCGAGCAAGTCGCGTTCGCGGGCTTCGGACGCTTGACCTGCGGCTCAGGTGACAATGACGGCACAACGACAGCCGATGACGCCGGTTCGCAGAGCGCCGCGGCGTTCTATCAGACCAACATCGGCGTAAGAATCGCTTCCGTGATCCCAAACCCTGGTTCGATAGCAGTCATGGCTGCATGGCTGCTTTATCAGGCGGCCCGATCACGCCGTGATGTGACGCGAACAACTGCTGCTTGAGCGGATGATCGTGCCGGGCGTGTGTTCGCACCAACAAGAACAATCATCGCCTTCGAGCCCGCGATGATCGTCGTGCTCGGCTACTTCGCCTGCGCGTTCATCGCGCGTTCGAGCCGTTCGAGCCGCGCGTTCAGTTCTTCGATCTGCCGGTCCTTCTGGCGGAGCAGTTCGCGCTGCTCCTTGATCGCCTGCACGGCGTAGGCGGTGATGCTGGTGTAGTTGATGCCCTCGATCTTGCCATCAGACTTCGAGACGGCGTCGGGGAAGATCTCGGCGACCTCTTCGGCGATCATGCCGACGTCGTGCTTGCCGGCCATCTCGCCCAGGGCGTTGTCCAGGCCCTCGTTCCAGGTGAAGCGGACGGGGCGGAGGGCGGCGACGCGGTCGAGGGCGGAGTCGAGCGGCTGGATGTCGTGCTTGTAGCGGGCGCTGGAGGCGTTGACAAAGCCGACGCAGCGGAGCGCACCCTGCACGTCAAGGCGGAAGCCGAATGTCGGGTTGCCTCCGCCGATGGCGACGTTGCCGCCGGCGACCATGGTGAGGCGGCGAGCGACACCGGTTTCGTCGATGTAGAAGCTGTTGTCCGGGTCGCGACCCATGCCCCATTTGGCAACGCCGGCGTCGAAGAAATTGATGCTGGTGTAGTTGTCTGCCGTGGCGTCGATGTTGAGCAGGGCGGGGCCGCTGGTCGCGGTCACGAAGACCGCACCGGGGGGGATGGCGCCGCTGATCGGGGTCGAAGGGACGCCCGCGCCGTGGCGGAGCACGATGTTGCCTGCGGCGGCCGATGTAAAAGGATCTCTTGCCGCGTTTCCTGCGGCGAGGGTGATCGATTCGCCGGGCGCCGAGCCGTTGATGAAGTCCAGACGAGCCGGCCTGCCGGTGATCGTGATCCCGCTGCCCGGAACGACTTTGATCGCTTCGAAGTTGTTGGAGAAGAGGGAGAGCACGCCGTCGCTGGGGGTGTTGATGCCGGTGTCGTTGTCGCCGACGGCGAGGGTGACGGTGGGCGTGCCGCCGACGAGGCGGGGGTCGACGTAGAGGTTCCCCTTGAGGTCGAGATCAGCCTTGGGGTTGGTCGTCGCAATGCCGATGCGGTCCTGAGCGTCGACGAAGAGAAGGGGCGACGTCGTGAGGCGGGAGCCGATCGCGCCGGCGGTCGCGGCGTGCGGCGTCGGGTTCAGCGGCACGCGCCCGGGGATCAGCGTGAAGTCTGCGTCGCTGATCGATTTGACCTGGATCTCCAAGTAGCGGGGTCCGCCCGCGACGGCGGCCGTGCCGAACTGTCCGGCGTCGTTCAGCAGGACGGTGAAGACGCCCGCGTCGACAGAGACGTTGGTGAGCTGGATCGTGCCGCCGATCGCCGAGCCGCCGCTCGGTGCGTCAAAGAGCCCGACCTGAAGCGTGACGAGGCCGCTCAATGGCTGGCCATTGAGCGCCAGCCGACCCTGGTACGTGAAGCCGGTCGCGAATGGACTGGCGGCGAACGCCGTGGGGGCGGGCGCCAGCGAGGCAACGAAGCAGGCGAGCAACGCGATCACGCAACGGTTCATGGGTTGGCTCCAAAGAAAGACCTATTGCACGAGCGAAAGCCGGAGGGGCAAACCCTCACCGAGGATCGTCGATTCGCTTCACGGTGTGGATCGGTCGTTGAAGTCCGGACTCTCCGGATGCCACGTCCGCTAGAATCGGCCGCCGTTCGGGTAT
Organism: Phycisphaerales bacterium; assembly: GCA_044375915.1. GTDB lineage: Bacteria > Planctomycetota > Phycisphaerae > Phycisphaerales > UBA1924 > JAFEBO01. Next base: position 28,273 of record JBILLU010000003.1, on the reverse strand, counting down.
CCGGCTGCATCTTCCGCCATCAGAATACGAACAGTTCAATGGACGTCCGGGTACCAATCCCGGACGGCCGATGAAGGGTTGTACCATCCGGTTCGGTCGCGTGGCGATCGACGCCGCGTGATTCGTACCCCGCGTCTGTTCGAAGCTTTGCTCTAGGGGACCGATGAGTCTGCATTCAACGAATTCTTCAAGCCCGACGTCGATCGAATCGAGCGCCTCGTTCGCCCGCCGCGCCGCTCGCGGCGTCGTGTCGCGGTGCGCATTGCTCTTTGACTTCGCGCGGTTCAGCGACCGCTTCCGGGCCGACGACTCGCGCGAGAACAAGCCCCGCTCCAAGCGGCCGCCAGCGGGTGGGCCGAATGGGGGCGGTGGGGGCGGTGGTGGGGGAGGCAACGGGGGGCCTGGCGCGCCGCAGCCTCCGCAATCCCGCGGCCTCTTCACCATGGTCGCTGTCATCGTCCTCATGGTCCTGCTGTTCATGATGTTCAGCAGCCCCGACCGCGGCGAACGCATCACCCTCGCCGAGTTCAAGTCCGCCTACGAGGCCGGCAAACTCAGCGAAGTCACCCTCTCCGACGAAGCCGTCGTCGCCAAGCGCAAGGCCGATGAAGCCAACGCCACCGAAACCTACGTCCGTATCCCCATCAACCTCGCCAACAAGGACCTCGTCGCCGCCGAAGTCAACAAGATCACCGACGGCAAGGTTCAGTTCCGAAACACCAGCCCCTGGATGACGCTGGTCCTCTTCTTCGCTCCCCTCGTCTTCATTCTCATCATCGGCTGGTACATCATCAGCAGGGGCCTCCGCGCCGCCACCGGCGGCGGCGGCATGCTCGGCAACTTCGGCAAGAGCCGCCACCGCACCCTCACCAAGGAAATGACCGGCGTCTCCTTCGCCGATGTCGCCGGCATCGACGAGGCCAAGGACGAGTGCACCGAGATCATCGAGTTCCTCAAGAACCCCAAGAAGTTCACCAAGCTCGGCGGCCGCATCCCCCGTGGCGTCCTGCTCGTTGGCGAGCCCGGCTGCGGCAAGACCCTTCTCGCCAAGGCCATCGCCGGTGAGGCCGACGTGCCGTTCTTCTCCATCAGCGGCTCGGACTTCGTCGAGATGTTCGTCGGCGTCGGCGCGTCCCGCGTCCGCGACCTGTTCAAGCAGGCCAAGGACTCGGCGCCCTGCATCATCTTCCTCGATGAGATCGACGCCGTCGGGCGTCGCCGCGGCGGCGGTTTCACCACCGGCGGCCACGACGAGCGCGAGCAGACCCTCAACGCCATCCTCGTCGAGATGGACGGCTTCAACACCACCGACGGCGTCATCGTCATTGCCGCCACCAACCGCAACGACGTTCTCGACCCCGCACTCACTCGCCCGGGCCGTTTCGACCGCCAGATCACCGTGCCGCTGCCCGATGTGAAGGGCCGCCTCGAGATCCTCAAGGTTCACTCCAAGAAGGTCAAGCTCGGGCCCAACATCAACCTCGAACGCATCGCCCGCGGCACACCCATGTTCAGCGGCGCCGATCTCGCGGCCATCATCAACGAGGCCGCCATCGCCGCCACCATGCAGAACAAGGACTTCATCGAGCACGAAGACCTCGAAGAAGCCCGCGACAAGGTCAAGTTCGGCCGCGCCAAGAAGAGCCGCGTCCGCGAGAAGGACGAGAACAAACTCGTCGCCTTCCATGAAGCCGGTCACGCCGTCCTCCAAGCTCTCCTCCCCGACGCCGACCCGCTCCATAAGGTGACGATCATCCCCCGCGGCGGCGCGGGCGGCGCGACCTTCAGCCTTCCCGAGAAGGACCGCATGGGCTACAGCGTCAAGTGGCTCAACGCCACCATGCGCGTCCTCTGCGGCGGACGCATCGCCGAAGCCAAGGCCATGAACGACGCCTCCAGCGGCGCGTCCATGGACATCTCTCAGGTCACCAGCCTCGCCCGCACCATGGTCGTCGAGTGGGGCATGAGCCGCCGCCTTGGCTTCATCCGCTACACCGGCATGGACACCCGCGAGATGTACATGCCCGAACGCATGTACTCCGAAGAGACCGCCAAGTTGATCGACGAAGAGGTCCGACGCATGGTCGACGAGGCCTACGCCGACGCCCAGAAGATCCTCGACGACAACTGGGAGAAAGTCGCCGCTGTCGCCGACGCCTTGCTCAAGTACGAAACCCTCGCCGCCGACGACGTCCACCGCCTCATGCGCGGCGAAGCCCTCGCCAAACCCACCGTCGCCGACCTCCTCCGCGCCGAAGCCCGCAAGAACGCCGAGGCCAACCCCCCCGCACCCAACGGCACGGCCGCCCCCGGCACCGACCTCCCGCCCGGCACCATGCCGACCCCGGCCTGACCGACACCCAGAATTCCAAACAAAAAACGCCAGCCGCACGGCTGGCGTTTTTCTTTTCTCCGGGTGCCACTGCCGAGCCGCTTTGGGCTCGGCAGTGAGCGGACGCAACCAAAATCCGATCACGCCACATCGTGCATCACCGCGCCCCGCCCCGTGCCTCCAGCGTCACGCTGATGTCCATTTCCTTCCCATCCCGCATCACCGTTACCTTCACCACATCCCCAGGCTTGCCCGCGCTGAAGTACGGCATCCACTCCTCCACGCTCGCGACTCGGCTGTCGTTCCACCGAACCATCAAGTCCCCCTTCTTCAGCCCCGCCTTCGCCGCCGGCGTGTCCGGCAGCACCTCGCCCACCAGGACGCCCTTCTCGTCGCCCGCGTAATCGCCCGGCGCGATGCCAAAGCGCACCCGCCCGCGACCCGCCGCCGGCTGGTCGTTGCTCATCGCACCCGTCCCGCCGCTCGACGTGAACTTGAACGGCTCGGGCCGAAGCGCCGCGTCGATGCCGATCCGCTTCGCCATGTCCGCGATCTTTGCCGCACCCTCGTAGTTGATCTTCTCCGGCGTGTCCGTCGGGCGGTGATAGTCCGGGTGCATCCCCGAGAACAGGAACAACACCGGCACATTCGCCGCGTAGAAACTCGCGTGATCGCTCGGCCCGCTCCCGCTCTGCTTGGCGGCGATCTTCAATCCCGACGATTCAAAGTACGGGCTCAGCCACTCCGCCAGCCCCTCCGCCGTTCCCACGCCGCCCGCTTCCAGCGGCTTGTCGCTCAGCCGCCCGATCATGTCGGTGTTGATCATGTAATCGTGCTGGTCGATCGGCACGATCGGGTGCTGCGTGTAGTACCGCGAGCCGTTCAGCCCGCTCTCTTCCGCCGAGAACGCCAGGAACAGCACGCTCCGCCGCGGCTTGTCGGCCGGCATCTTCGCGTACTCCTCGGCGATCTTCGCCGCGTTCATGATCAGCCCCGATGTTCCGCTCGCGTTGTCGTCCGCGCCATAGAAGATCTGCCCGCGGTCACTGGGGAACCGCACGCCCACCATCCCCGTTCCCAGGTGGTCGTAGTGCGCCCCCAGCACGATGTACCGATCCTTCAACTCGCCCACGCCCGGCAGCACTGCGCCCACGTTGTCCGTTTGCGGGCGGTACTTCGTCACCTTCGCCCCCAGCGTCACCGACGCCTTGGGCATTTCGACGATCGCGCCTTCCTTGTCCACCATCTGACGCAGTTCCAGCAGCGAGCGACCCTGCGGGTCCGCCGCCTTCACAAGCGCCTCCGCCGCCTCGATCGTCATCATCACCACCGGAACCTCATACGGCTCCCGCATCGTGATGCTGTTGACGTCCTCCAGTTTGTTCACCCGATCGTCCTTCGCGCCCGGCGCGTTGACGATGATCACGCCCTTGGCTCCGCGCCGCACCGCCGAGCCGACCTTCGCCTCCAGCCCCGCGTAGAACGACCACCCCTCCTTCGCCCACTTTGATGAGCCCTCCTCGTTCATGGGCTCAAACCGCAGCACGATCGCGATCTTCCCATCCACGCTCGGCCCGTTCTCGCCGCCGTCGGGGTAACTCGTGTATCCCTCCTCGCCCATCGTGATCGCGTACCCCGCGAACGCCAGCGGCGCGGTCACGTCCGTGCTTCCCGACATCCCCAAGATGTTGAAGTCCTTGCCCGCCTCCAGCGCCTTCGCCGCGCCGTCAATCGTGTACGCCAGCTCCTGCTTCTCCGCGATGTTCTTCGGCGGCGCCTGGAACGTCTGGCGATAGCTCTTCCCACCCGCCTCACCTTCCGCAGCAAACGCCGGAATCACGCCGTACGTTGCCAGCGCCTCAAACTGCTTCTGCACGTACTCCGCCGCGAGTTGGCTCCCCTTCGTCCCTGGGAACCGCCCGCCAAACTCCTCGCTCGCCAGAATCCCGATGTGCTTCTTCAGCACCTCCTGATCCGCGGCCAGTTGCTCCGCACTCGCCGCCGGGGTCACCGCGCGATTCGTCGCCACCGCCGGCGCCGACGGCGTATCGCCCGCCCCGCCATCCGCCCAGCCCAGGGCACCGCCCGCCATCGCCACCATCACCGCGATCACCGACACACGCACCAGTGCAGGGCTCGACATCAAATCTCCTTCGCGCAAGGTCACTCTCGCCGCACCAAAACCGGCACGGCCCGCCACAGGATACCGGACGCCGCCACCCGCGCCGCGACCGATCCCACGATTCCTTCCGACCCCGCCCCGGCGAAAAACCCCCTGCCGAGAACCTACTATCGCTCATCCGACGGGACCCGGTCCGCGAAGTCGCCTCGGAAGCCTTTTCCGGCTTCCGCGACCGATGACCAGCACCCCCGATCCCGCCGGGTCCGGGTCCTTCAGCCACACCCGCGCGAACCCCCTTCGCGCCGTTTCTCGGAGCCCCACGCATGACGACGTTCGCCCAGGGCCACGCCGCCGCCAACACTACCAAGGTCGCCGCCAAGCACGGCTCGATCCTCAATCCCTCCGACACCTTCGAGCACCGCCACCTCGGCCCCAGCGAGGCCGACATCAGCGAGATGCTCGACACCCTCGGCTACAAGTCCCTCGACGCCCTCATCGACGCCACCGTCCCCGCCGAGATCCGCAACACCAAGCCGCTCACCCTCACCGGCGAAGCGAAACATGCCAAAGGCGAAGCCGAACTCCTCGCCGAGTTCAAGGCGATGGCCAGCCAGAACCAGGTCTTCCGCTCCTGCCTGGGCATGGGCTACTTCGACTGCATCACCCCCGGTGTGATCCTCCGCAACATCCTCGAGAACCCGGGCTGGTACACGCAGTACACGCCCTATCAGGCCGAGATCGCTCAGGGCCGCCTCGAAGCCCTGCTGAACTTCCAGACCATGGTGAGCGACCTCACCGGCCTGCCGCTCGCCGGCGCGTCGCTGCTCGACGAAGCCACCGCCGCCGCCGAGGCGATGGCGATGGCCTTCTCCATCGCCGGTGGCCACGAGGGCACCAAGCGCTCCTTCCTCGTCGCGACCGACGTCCACCCGCAGACCCTCGCCGTCATCCACACCCGCGCCGACGGCCTGGGCATTAAGGTCCGCACCTTCGATCCCAAGGTCGCTCCCGCGTTCACCGACGACGACTTCGGCCTGATCGTCCAGTACCCGACTACCGACGGCCGCGTCGAGTGCTACGAGAAGCTCGCCGCCGACGCTCGCGCCAAGTCCATCACCGTCATCGCCGCCACCGACCTGCTCGCGCTCACGCTGCTCAAGCCCCCGGGCGAGTGGGGCGCGGAGATCGCCGTGGGCAGCGCCCAGCGCTTCGGCGTCCCCATGGGCTTCGGCGGCCCGCACGCCGCGTTCATCGCCACCAAGGAAGAGCACGTCCGCAAGATGCCCGGCCGCATCATCGGCGTCAGCCGCGACTCGCAGGGCAAGCCCGCGCTGCGCATGGCCATCCAAACCCGCGAGCAGCACATCAAGCGCGACAAGGCCACGAGCAACATCTGCACCGCGCAGGCGCTCCTCGCCATCATGGCCGGCATGTACGCCGTCTACCACGGCCCCGAAGGCCTCCGCCGCATCGCTCTCCGCGTCCACTCCTACACCCAGGCCCTCCGCGCCGGCCTCCAGAAGCTCGGCCACCAGATCAACGACGCCGATCTCGTCTTCGACACGCTCCGCGTCAAGCCCGTCGGCCGCACCGCAATGGACATCGTGAACGCCGCCCGCGCCAAGAAGATCAACCTCCGCGACTTCGCCGACGGCACGCTCGGCATCACCTTCGACGAGACCACCGACCGCACCCTCGTCAAGGACCTCCTCGCCGCCTTCGGCGGCGGCAACGAGGACATCGACGCACTCCTCGCCTCGACCACCACGACGCTCCCCGCCGCGTTCGCCCGCCAGAGCGGCTATCTCACCCACCCCGTCTTCAGCAGCCACCACAGCGAGCACGAGATGCTCCGTTACATCTTCAAACTCCAGGGCCGCGACCTCAGCCTCGCCCATTCGATGATCTCGCTGGGCTCGTGCACGATGAAGCTCAACGCGACCAGCGAGATGATCCCCGTCACCTGGCCCGAGTTCGGCAAGATGCACCCCTTCGCCCCCGCCGAGCAGACCAAGGGCTATCAGAAGATGTTCCGCGATCTCGAGACCTGGCTCGCCGAAATCACCGGCTTCGCCGCCGTCTCGCTCCAGCCCAACTCCGGCGCCGCCGGCGAGTACGCCGGCCTCATCGTCATCCGCCAGTACCTCCGCTCCATCGGCCAGGGCCACCGCAACGTCTGCCTGATCCCCGACAGCGCCCACGGCACCAACCCGGCCTCCGCCGTCTGCGCCGGCTTCGATGTCGTTGCCGTCGCCAACAAGGACAACGGCGACATCGACCACGCCGACCTCGCCGCCAAGATCGCCGAGCACAAGGACCGCGTCGGCGCGCTGATGGTCACCTATCCGTCCACCTACGGCAAGTTCGAGACCGGCATCAAGGACGTCATCAAGATGGTCCACGACGCCGGCGGCCAGGTCTACATGGACGGCGCCAACATGAACGCCCAGGTCGGCCTCACCAGCCCGGGCTTCATCGGCGCCGACGTCTGCCACCTCAACCTCCACAAGACCTTCTGCATCCCCCACGGCGGCGGCGGCCCGGGCATGGGCCCCATCGGCGTCGCCAAGCACCTCGCACCGTTCCTCCCCTCGCACCCCGTCACCAAGCCATCCGTCGCCACCGACAAGTCCGTCGGCGCGGTCGCCGCCGCTCCCTACGGCAGCGCGTCAATCCTCCCCATCTCCTACGTCTACATCGCCCTCATGGGCGCCGCCGGCCTCACCCGCGCCACCGAGGTCGCCATCCTCAACGCCAATTACATGGCCAAGCGCCTCGAGGCTCACTTCAACGTGCTGTTCAAGGGCTCCAACGGCCGCTGCGCCCACGAGTTCATCCTCGACTGCCGCCCCTTCGAGAAGTCCGCGGGCGTCAAGGTCGAGGACATCGCCAAGCGTCTCCAGGACTACGGCTTCCACGGCCCGACCATGTCCTGGCCCGTCCCCGGCACGCTCATGATCGAGCCCACCGAGAGCGAGCCCAAGGCCGAACTCGACCGCTTCTGCGACGCCATGATCGGCATCCGCAACGAGATCAAGGCGATCGAGGAAGGCAAGTCCGACAAGCTCGACAACCCGCTCAAGAACGCCCCGCACACCGTCGCCATGGTGACGGGCGCCGAGTGGAAGCACCCCTACAGCCGCGAGCAGGCCGCCTTCCCGCTGCCCTACGTCCGCGAGAACAAGTTCTGGCCCTTCGTGGGCCGCGTCGACAACCCCTACGGCGACCGCAACCTCGTCTGCACCTGCCCGCCGATGAGCGCGTACGCCAACTGATTCGCGGCGGCGCGAGCGATCGGCTACAACACCCCCATGTCCGACATCATCGTCGCCCAGGCTTACGAACATCTCCGCGCCAAGCGCTACGACCAGGCGCTCGCGCTCGTGCGCCGCGGCCTCGAGAAGGACACCAACAACCTCAAGCTCCTCGACGCCTACACGCAGATCGCGATGCAGGCCGGCAAGCACGACATCGCCCTCTTCGCCCTCGAACAGGCCGGTCGCGCCATGCCCTGGAACGCCCGCATCCACATGCTCAAGGGCGAGATCGAACTCCGCCGCGATCGCTTCGCCATCGCCGAGAAGCACTTCCGCAAAGCGTTCGAGATCGACCCCGTCAACCCCACCCACGGCCGGTGCGTCTGCATCGCCATGTACCGCGATGATCGCGCCGACGAAGCCATCGCCTACGCACGCAACCTCTTCGCCACCCGCCCGCCCGACGATGAACTCCTCGCCCTCTACGCCAGCCTCTGCGATCTCACCGGCGACCTCGACGAGATGATCCGCATCCTCAAGGAAGAACTCCGCCGCAAGCCCAGCGACCTCACCTGTCTCCAGGGCCTGCTCATCCCCCTCGCCCGCGTCCACGGCATGGACCCACGCGAGGTCTTCAACCAGCACCTCCGCGTTTCCAACGTCCTCTCCTCCATGATCGAGGACAAGCGCGAGCCTCACGCCAACGTCCCCGATCCCGACCGCCCGCTCCGCGTCGCCTACTGCTCCCAGGACTTCCGCAACCGCTCCGCCGGCCACTTCATCGAGCCGATCATCGAGCACCACGACAAGTCCAACTTCCACGTCACCCTCTACCACAACATCATCAGCGAGGACGAACTCACCGCCCGCCTCCGCTCCCACGCCCAGGTCTACCGCCCCGTCAACAAGCTCGACGACAAGCAGATGGTCGAGCAGATCAAGAAGGACGGCATCGACATCCTCGTCGATCTCAGCGGCCACACCGGCTCGGGCCGCATCGTCCCTTTCGTCGTCAAGCCCGCGCCCATCCAGTACACCTACATGGGCTACCCCAACACCACCGGCATGCCCCAGATCGACTATCGCGTCGTCGATTGGTTCACCGACCCCGCCGGCTCTGAACACCTCGCCACCGAAACCCTCGTCCGCATGGACGGCTGCTTCCTCTGCTACACCCCGCCGCACCACGCCGGCCCCGTGAAGCCCGCCCCGCAACTCGCCAACAAACACATCACCTTCGGCTCGTTCAACACCCTGACCAAGGTCAGCCGCCACGTCGTCGACGTCTGGGCCAAGATCCTCCACGCCGTCCCCGACTCGCGCCTCCTGCTCAAGGCCCTCGCCTTCTCCAGCCCCGGCACCCGCGAGCGCTTCACCAAGAACCTCGAATCCCTCGGGATCACGCGTGATCGCATCACGCTCCTCGCCGAAACCAAGGGCAAAGCCGAACACCTCGACACCTATTCCAAGATCGACATCGCCCTCGACCCCTGGCCCTACAACGGCACAACCACCACCGTCGAAGCCATGTACATGGGCGTTCCCGTCATCTCCATCGCCGGCAACAGCCACGTCTCCCGCGTCGGCGTCAGCCTGCTCAACAATCTCGGCACGCCCGAACTCATCGCCAAGGACGAAGCCGATTACATCGACATCGCCGTCCGCCTCGCCGCCGACCAGCCCAAGCGCCTCACGCTCCGCGACAACCTCCGCACCATGGTCGACAAGAGCGTCCTCTGCGACCACGCCGGCTTCACCCGCCGCCTCGAAGCCCACTTTCGCCAGTCCTGGCGCCAGTGGTGCGAGAAGAAGAAAGCCGATCCTTCTCTCTAACCCAGCGGCGCCGGCTTCCACCACACGTCCACCACACGGGTGCCACTGCCGAACCTGCTCGGAGGGTTCGGCAGTGTGAACGCGTCCATCAACGCCACGCTCACCCTCGCTCCACCAGCGCCAGCCACTCCATATTCCCAGTGCCCGTCGTCTTCGCCCCCGCCTTCGCACCACCGAGGATCGGCGACTCCACCAACCCCCGCACCTTCGCGCCCATCGCTTCGATCTCGCCCACCACCCGCCGCACGATCGCCTCACTCTCCTCCCGCGACAGCACCGCCTCCCCATGCCGCGCCCGCTCCTCCCGCTCATAGTGCGGCTTGATCAGCGTCACGATCCGCCCCGCCTCCTTCGCCCACGCCAACGCCGCCGGAATCAGCACCTTCTGCTTCGTCCAACCAAGATCCACAACGACAAGGTCCACCCGCTCCGCGTCACTCCCCGGCCGCGCGTGCACCGCGTTCGTCCGCTCCTTGACAACCACCCGCGCATCCTTCCGCAGTGTCCACGCCAACTGCCCGTAAGCCGTGTCGATCGACACCACACCCGCCGCGCCGTGCTTGAGCAGGCAGTCGGTAAACCCACCCGTCGAACACCCAAGATCCGCGCACCGCATCCCCGTCACGTCCAGTCCGAACGTCGCCAGCGCATGCGCCAGCTTCAACCCACCGCGGCTCACGTACGGACATTCATCAGCGTTCGTCACGCCCGATTGTTGATTCACATCAAGCAACGGGTGCGGCGACATCGCCAAAGAGCGCCAGCCCAACATCGCAGCGAACCGGGGCGTACCCGCCCCGCACCGTTTCAACCGACGTGAGAAAGTCTGACTCCGAAGCACTGATCGCACGAGTCTCCGACGCCGCGAAGCGATCGCGCCCGCTCCGACACCCATCACCCGCCAACAACGACCCTGGCGTCCGCCACCGTGCCGGCCTCTCTCTGTGTCTCTGCGCCTCTGTGGTTCATCCCGAATCATCACCCCCGACAATCCACCTCAAACCGCCGCGAGTCGCTCCCGCCGTCTCCCACCCGAAACCGCAGCGGCTTCCCGCACTTCGGGCACCGCGCGTTGTACTGCGTCCCCGCCGCGTTGCGATACACCCGCTGATAGTGATTCGCGCAGCGGAAGAACACCTGCAGGAACGGCCGTGCCGCCGCCGGAGCCTCCTCCGGGCCCATCCCACCCACATCCACGATGTCTCCTGCATCCGGCCAATCCGCCATGCCGCAACTATCGACCCACCACCGGGCTCGCCTCAACCCCGCCTCCGGCATCCAAACACTACCCTCACATCCCAATCCCACCTTCGCGCGAAGTTGACCTATCCGTTCGGGCGATGTAAACTCCGACTAACTTCAACGAAACCGACTTCCGCACCCGCTTTCACGCGGCGTCGGACTCCGCGTCGAAGTAACTACTCTCCACCGATCCCCATGTCCCTCGCCCTCAGCCCCAGCACCCTGACCATCCTCCCCGACCCGCCGGCCCCGCCCGCGGGCATTGGTCTCATCGCCGGCGGCGGCCTGCTCCCCATCATGGTCGCCAAGGGCCTCCGTGACATGGGCCACAAGGTCCACGGCCTGGGCCTCGCCAACCAGTACGACCCCCAGCTTCCCAAGCTCTGCGAATCCTTCGCCGAAGTCGGCGTCCTCCGCCTCGGCTCCTGGGGCCGCACCCTCCAAGGCTGGGGCGTCCGCCACGCCATCATGGTCGGCCGCGTTGACAAAGCCAAGTTGATGCACGACCCCTGGCGGCTCGTGCGCAACCTGCCCGACCTCCGCACCGCGCGGATGTGGTTCCAGAACCTCCGCCACGACAAACGCTCCCACCGGGTCCTCCGCGCCGTCGCCGACGAACTCCACCAGTTCGGTGTGGCTCTCCTCGACTCCACGATCCCCATCCCCGACGAGATGGCCCACGTCGGCGTCATGACCCGCACCCAGCCCACCGCCGAGCAGAAGGCCGACATCGAGTTCGCCTGGAGCATGATGAACGATCTGCTCCGCCTCGACATCGGCCAGTCACTTGCCATCCGCGAACGCGACGTCATCGCCGTCGAAGCCGTCGAAGGCACCGACAAGATGATCGAGCGCGTCGCACGCCTCTGCCGCGCCCGCGGCTGGACCCTCTGCAAGGGCGCCCGCGTCGGTCACGACCGCCGCAGCGACGTCCCGACCATTGGCTCGACGACCATCGAGAAACTCGCCGCCGCCGGCGGCGGATGCATCGCCCTCGCCGCGGGCGACGTCATCATGCTCGAAAAAGAACGCGTCATCGACCTCGCCGACGACCTCGGCGTCTCCATCGTCGGCGTCCCCCAAGTCGTCTGAAGTAAACACGATTGCCGGGTGCCACTGCCGAACCTGCTGGGAGGTTCGGCAGTGTGAACGCGTACCCCAACGCAACAGCTTCAAGCGCTCTTCTCGCACTTCAACGCGCGCAACTCGCTCATGAAGCGGGCGAGCGTCCCACCCACACTCACCCCTTCGACACCGCCACCAACGTCTCCAACCCCCGCCGCGCCGCTCCGCTCTCCACGCTCGCCCGCGCCTTCACCAATCCATCGCTCATCGACCCCGCCACGCCCGCCACCACCAGCGCCGCCGCCGCGTTCAAGAGCACGATGTCCAGCTTCGCCCCACGCTCCCCATCGAGCACGCCGCGGATCACCCGCGTCGCTTCCTCGAGCGTCTCCGCCTGCAGTTCGCTCGCCTTCGCCGTCGCAAGCCCCAGGCTCTGAGCGTCCATCGTCTCCAAGCTCACCGTGCCGCCCCGCACATGCGCGATCGTGTTGGATGACGTCGTCGACAACTCATCGAACCCATCCAGCGAGTGCACGACCATCGCCCGCTCGCATCCCAGCCGCGACAATGCGTGCGCCACCGTCTCCACATGCTGCCGCTTCGCCACGCCCAAGAGCTGCCGCTTCGCGCCGCCCGGGTTCGTCAACGGCCCAAGCAGATTGAAAATCGTCGGCAGCCCCAGCGACCGCCGCGGCCCCGCCGCGTGCTTCGCCGCAGGATGATGGTGAATCGCAAAGCAAAAACACACACCCGCTTCCTCGACGCACTTCGCCTGCACCAACGGCGAAGCCTCCACGTTCACACCGAGCGATTGCAGAATCTCCGCCGACCCGCGCCCGGTGCGGCTGCGATTGCCGTGCTTCACCACCTTCGCGCCGGCGCCCGCCGCCACCAGCGCCGCCGCCGTCGACACATTGAACAACTTCGGTGCCCCGCCCGTCCCGCACGTATCAATCGCCCGCGCCGCCGTCTTCTCATCCAACGGAACACGCGTCACGTGCCGCCGCATCGCCGTCGCCGCACCCACCAACTCCGCCGTGGTCACACCCTTCGCCTGCAAGAGCGCCAAAAACGCCCCGACCTGTGCCGCGTCCATCCGCCCGTTCAGCAACTCCTCCAGGCAGAACTCCGCCTGCTCCGCACTCAAATGCCGCGGCACCACCAACTGCGCGAGAATGTCCGGAATCGTCTCAGTCACACCAAACCGTAGCGACCAACCCCGCCACCGACACCAAAATCACCGCACGCCACTCCCCCTCGGATGGTGGGGGGACGGGAGGGGGCTGGGGGGTGGGTTGGCCTTCTCTCGAAGCACCCGATTCTCGCACCCTTCCCCATCTCCCACCTGCATCCGATCCTTTCCCGCTCTCGATTCGTACCATCTCGCATGGGAGCAGAAGACAACACCCTCGACGCCGTCGAGCCGCGTGACACCGCGCCGCTTCCACGTCTCACGACGTCCGCTGCACGCCGCATCGCCGCCCGCCACCGCGCCGCGGTCTTCGTGCATGATCTCGGCCTCTGGTTCTTCGCGCTTCTGCTCGTCCCGTTCGCCGCCGTCATCCTCGCCAAGTTCCGCCTCGTCGAGTTCCCCGGGCTCCTCGCGCTTGACTGGTGGCTCGTCGCGCTCGCCTCAGCCGCCATCGCGCTCGCCCTCGCCAGCATCCCCGCCGCGTTCGCCGCCGCCCACCGCGACTGGTCACCCGCCCGCGCCGCCCGCGAGGCCGACCGCGTGCTCGCCACGAAGGACACGCTCGCCGCCGCCATCGAACTGTCCGTCACCCACCGCGCCGACGAGCGCGACTTCGTCGCCGCCACCATCCGCCGAGCCGAGTCGTTGTCCGCAAGCGTCGAAGCCGCCCGCATCGTCCAGCCCCGCTTCGGCTGGGCTTGGACCGCCGCTCCGATCACGCTGATCGCGATCGTGCTCGCGCACCATTTCATCCCGCAGCGTCCCGACGCCGCCCGACTAAAGGCTCAGCGCGCCGCCGTCGCCAACGAAGAAGCCCGCCGCGAGCTCGCGGGCCTGACCCAACCCGCTCCCACGCAAGCCGCCGCTCAACCAGCCGACGCCAAGCCCGAGCCGACTTCCGAAGAACAGGCCGCCTCCGCCGCCATCCGCGAGATCGAAGCCGAGCTCGCCAGCGGCAAGATCGACGCCCACGACGCCCGCACCAAGGCCGCCGAGACCCTCACCCAGAACTCCGCCGCACTCGAAAACAAGGCCCGCGTCGAGCAGCGCACCATCGATGACGCCCGCCGCGCCCTCGCCCGCGCCACGCGGCTCTCCCGCGAGAATCGCCAGAATCCCGATTCGCGCTCCGTCCGCGAAGCCCTCTCCCGCCCCGATCTCGAGGCCGCCGCCCGTGCCCTCGATGAGCTCGCCAAATCCCTCGACGCCGCCAGTCCTGAAGACCGCGAAGCCGCGGCACAAGAACTCGAATCCATCGCAAACACGCTCGATCAGCAAGCCGAACCCACCGACGCCGATCGCCGCCTCCTCGAAGCCGCCCGCAACGCCGCCCGCGACCTCCGCGAGCCCCCGACCCAGCAACCTCCCACAAGCCCCGAGCGCGAGCAAGCCAGTCCGCCGCCCTCAACGAACCGCGAGCGTGAACGAGCGGGTCAACCGCAGCCCACCAACCCCGAGCGCCCGCGCGACAACCAGCCGACTCCCGCGCAGCCTCCCGCGCCGACCGCGCCACAGCCGCAGCAACCGCCCCAGTCGCAGCCTCAGACTCCACCATCCAATCCCAATCAACAGCCGCAACCGCAACCGCCATCTGGCAATCAACCGCAATCCCAGCCGCAAGACCAGCGGCAGAACCAGAACCAGAACCAGAACCAGAACCAGAACCAGAACCAAAACCCGCCGCCGTCGTCGAGTTCGCCGCAGAATCAACAGCCGAATCCTCCGACGCAGCCGCAAGGTCAGCAGCAACCCAGTCCGCAAAGCCCGCAACAAAGCCCGCAGCAAAATCCGCCGCAGAACCCGCAAGGCCAGCCGCAGCAGCAGCCCGGCCAGCAGGGCCAACAACAAGGCCAACAGCAGGGCCAACAGCAGGGCCAACCACAGGGTCAACAACCGGGCCAACCGCAAGGCCAGCAATCCAGTCCTCAGCAGAACTCGCAACAACCCCAACCCACCGGCCAGCCCAACCAACCAACCCCGCAGCCCGGCACGCAACCAAGTCCATCACCGCAGCCGTCGCCGCAGCCGTCTCAGCAGCCCGGCAATCAACAGCCGCGCGACGGCGCTGGTCCGCAGCCAACACCGCAGCCAACACCGCAGCCATCACCGCAACAAACGCCGGGTACGCAGCCGACCCAGCAGCCGACTCCGCAGTCCACTCCGCAATCAAGCAACCCACAACCAAACCAACAGAACCAACCCGGCCAACCATCGCCGCAGGCCGCGCCCGGGGCGCCGCGCCCCCAATCCCAACCCCAACCCCAATCCCAGCCCGGTGACGCCACTCAGCAATCAACCGGCGAACGCCCCGCATCCGCGCCCGGCTCCGACGGCACGCGACCCGATCAACCCTCCTCCGGGCCGCGCCGACTCTCCGAAGCCCTCCGCGAACTGGACGATCGCTCCAAAGACGCCGCCCAGCAACTCGAGACCGCCAAGGGCATGAAGGACCGCGCCGAGGAACTCCTCCGCAACGCCTCGCCCGAAGAACGCGCCAAGCTCGAAGAACTCGCCAAGCGCTTGCAGCAGTCCCAGCGCCCCGTCGAAGAATGGCGCGGCCCAACTCAGACCTTCGACACCCGACCCCGCGATCTGTCGCCTTCCGAGCGCGCCACGCCGCCCACTCAGCGCACCATCGCCGAGTGGCTCAGCGCACCCAAGCCCGGAGGCACTTCCACTTCCGGCGCCATCGCCGAGCCCATCCGACGCGCCCAGGAAAGCGCCAACAACGCCATCGAACGCCAGGAGATCTCGCCCCAACACGCCGATCTCGTCCGCCGCGTCTTCCGCCGCTACAACGACGCGGCCGCTGCCCAACCGCCTGGCCAGCCCGCTCCCCAGCCCACTCCCCAACCCGCTCCCGCCACGCCGCCTCGAAGCGAGGAACGCCGATGAACGCCGTCACGCAGTGGCTCGACGGCCTCAACGCATTCGTCTCCGTCGAACGCCCTGTCACCCTTGCTCTTGGCCTCGCCGCCGCCGCGCTGCTCGCCATCACCGCGACCCGCTTCGAAGTCATGAGCCGCCTCCGCCGCGTGCTCAGCGCCGTCGCACGCTTCGCGCTCCTCGCACTCATCCTCCTCTGCGTCTGCGGCGTCAGCACCGTCCGCACCGCCGACCGCGTCACCACCGTCGCCGTCCTCGATCTCTCCGATTCCGTCCGTCGCTTCGGCTCCCTCGGCGGCACATCCCTCCTCAACGCCCCGCTCGAATCGCTCCGCGCCGGCGTCACCCGCCGCGCCGACGACGCCTTCGCCGTCGTCGCCTTCGATGGCCGCGCCACCGCCGTCTTCGCGCCCACCACCGCGCGGACTCCAACGTTCGACGCCGAACCACCCGGTGCCGACGGCACCAACATCGAGTCCGCCCTCCGCCTTGCTCGTGCGCTCGTTCCCTCCGACGCGATGGGACGCATCGTCCTGCTCAGCGACGGCAACCAGACCGCTGGCGATGCCGACCGCGCTGCCCGCGATCTCTCCAGCGGCACACGCCCCGTCCCGATCGACGTCATCCCCCTCACCTACGCACTCAAGGAAGAGGTCTACATCGCCGGCGTCGACGCCCCCGGCTCCGCGCCCTCTGGGTCCACTGTCCGCCTCCGCGTGTCACTCGTCTCCACCGCCGCAAGCAGCGGCACGCTCCGCGTCTTCGCCGAAGGCTCCGACCGCGCCCTCGCCTCCGTTCCCACAGAACTCGAACCCGGCGAGAGCGTCAAGATCATCGACGTTCCGCTCGGCCCCGGCCGCGTCCATCGCTTCCGCGCCGTCTTTGAGCCGCGCATCGGCATCGACGGCCGCCCCGTTGGGGACACGCTCACCGAGAACAACGCGGCCTCCGCCTTTACGCTCACCCCCGGCGCTGGCTCGGTTCTCATCCTCGAAGGCCAGGACCAGCCACCCGAATCACAACTCGCCCGCACGCTCCGCGAAGAGGGCCTGCAGGTCGAGGCGATCCCCGCGCGCCAGATGCTCATCGACCCGCTTTGGCTGCAGTCCTATGACATGGTGATCCTTGAGAACGTCGGTGCTGAGGAGATCGACGAGCGGGCCCAGACGCTGCTCGCTGATGCCGTTCGCGACATGGGTCTGGGGTTGGTGATGGTGGGGGGCCTCAACTCGTTCGGTGCCGGCGGGTGGCGCACCACCGCGCTCGAGCCAGTGCTGCCCGTGCTGCTCGACCTGCCCGAACGCCTCATCGTTCCCGAAGCCGCCGTCGTCTTCGTGCTCGACAACTCCGGCTCCATGCGCCGCGGCGTCATGGGCTCGTCGCGCAGCCAGCAGGAGATCGCCAATCAGGCCG
Source organism: Phycisphaerales bacterium (assembly GCA_044375915.1). GTDB lineage: Bacteria > Planctomycetota > Phycisphaerae > Phycisphaerales > UBA1924 > JAFEBO01. The sequence continues at coordinate 10,931 of JBILLU010000003.1, read as the reverse complement.
CCGCCATGGCCCTCGGCGCCCTCGACCGACGCGACCTTGTCGGCATCATCGCCTTCAACAGCGATCACGACATCATCAAGCCGCTCGGCCCCAACAAGGACCCTGGCTCCACCGCTTCGGCGATTCTCTCCATCAACTCCGGCGGCGGCACCAATCTCGCCCCCGCGCTCGTCGAGGCTTCGCAACAGCTCCGCACGGTCGAGGCCAAGCACAAGCACGTCATCGTTCTCTCCGACGGCGTGTCGCAAGACAAAGAAACCATCCCCGCGATTGCCGAGCGCATGGCGGCCGACGACATCCGACTCTCGACCATCGCCATCGGCGACGCGGCCGACGCCGGCGGTATGGAAGACTGGGCCAAGATCGGCAAAGGCCAGTTCCACCAGGTCACGAACCCCGCCGTCCTGCCACAGGTCTTCCTGCGCGCCGTCCGCGTGCTCCGCACGCCGCTGGTGCGTGAAGAACCGTTCACGCCGATCGTGGAACCCATCGGTTCGGCCCTCACCAGCGGCTTGGGCGATGTGCCGCAACTTCTCGGCCTGTCGCTGACGCAGCCGCGGCCCGAGCCGACGGTGATCAACGCGATGATCACGCCGCAGGGCGAGCCGGTGCTCAGCTACTGGCGCGTCGAGCTCGGTCAGGTCGCGGCGTTTACCTCCGACGCGTCGCGCTGGGCCGCGAACTGGATCGAGTGGCCGGGCTACCGGCGCTTGTGGACCCAGCTCGCTCGGACGATCGGTCGCAGCAGCGCGGCCTCGGACTTCCTGGCGCGCTCATCGATCACTGATGGTCGCATGACGGTGCGGATTGATTCCGGGGAATCGATCCGCGCCGATCGAACGTTTGGATTTGCCGCGACGGTGTTCGGTCCGGACGGCAAGTCGACGCCGCTCACGCTCGCGCAGGTCGGGCCGCGGACGTATGAAGGGAGCATCCCTTCGCCGAGCGACGGTGCGTACGTCGCGATCATCCGACCCAGCGAGACAGCGGCGGACGGAACGGTGACCCGTGCGACGCCGGTGGTGACGGGGGCTTCGGCATTTGCGAGCGGCGAGTCGCGGGCGGTGGCGTCGAACAACGCGTGGATGGAAGCACTGGCGAAGCAGACCGGCGGCCGCGTGTTTGCGTCGGCGGACGCGGCGAAAGCGAAGATGTTCGAGCGTGACGGTCTGAGGCCTGTGCGGTCGCAGTCGCCGGTGTGGCCGTGGCTGCTGATGTGGATCCCGGTGGCTTTTCTTTTTGATGTTGCGGTGCGGCGGATCGCGTGGGATCGGTGGTTCGAGCGCGTGGAGATGGCGGCGCAGCCGACGGCGGCGGTGTTGGAGCGCGTCGTTCAGCGGGTGGAGGCGACGGTGGAGCCTGCGTCGGTTTCGTATCAGGGCGTGCAGTTGTCGATGGATGATGCGGCGCGGCTGGCGGACGCGGCTCGGGATCGGCGGCGGGCGGAGCGGTTGCGGGCGGCGAAAGAGGAGACGTCGGAGGTTTCGCGGACGCCGGTTGCGGAGCACCGAGACGAGGAATCGGGGAGTTCTCTTCTGGCGGCGAAGCGGCGGGCGCGGGAGCGGTTTGGGGAAGAGCAAAAGTAAAAACGGGCGGCCTTGGAGAGGCCGCCCGTCGGAAGATTCGGAACGCTGTGTCTACACCAGACCAGCAGCAGTCGGAGCCGATTAGGCGCGACGGCGGCGGGCGGCGATCAGGCCGCCGAGGCCCATGAGGGCGAGCGAGCCAGCGGACGGGACGACCGCGGTGTTGCCCGTGAAGGAGCTGTTCGCGGAGAAGCTGTTGAATTCCTTGGTCTGGGCGTCGATGAGCGACAGACCCTGGGCGACCAGGATGTTCGTCAGCGTGAACACGGCTTCCTGCGGGTTGGCCGGGCTGCGGCCGGGGGCGAGGAGGCTGTTCAGGGCCGCGCCGAAGGTGTAGGCGAAGCCGGTGTCGTTGGAGAACAGGATGGAGTTCGTGCCACCGACGCGGACGAACGCGCCAGGACCGGTCGCGGTGTCGCCGCGGAGGATCATCTGGTTGGACACGTTGTCCTTGACGATGAAGTAGCCGCTGACCGAAGCGGTGGTCACGCCGGCGACCGTGGTGGCGGCGCCGATGTCGAGCTGGAGCTCGAGGCTGGCGTTGAACACCTGGGGCGCGCCGCCGAGGAAGCCCGGCTCATTGCTGCCGTCAACGATGAACGAGATCGGCACAGCCATGTTGTACGTGATGCGGCCGATGCCGGGGCCGCCGCCGTTCTTGACGCAGGTCACCGGACGAATACCGGCACCGGGGTCAGCGAACGAGAAGGCCAAGTCAGCCTGAGCTGCGCCAGCGATGGCGAGCATTGCGGCCGCGGCCGAGATCTGGAGAACATTCTTCACAACGAACCTCTCTTCCCTTAGAAAAGGCGGACCATGTACGCGGAGCCGCGCAGCATGACCCAAAACCCCACGACCGCGCGATGCGGTCGCTCCAGACAGAACATGCCTCAAGAACGGCGCGATGCCAGCAAAGTGGAAGGAAAAAATGGGATATCTCGAACATGCTGGTTTTGCGGCCTTTTCCGGGGTGTTCGGGAGGAGATCGGGCGCGGGGTGCGGAGCGGAGTGTGCGGTTCCTGCGCACACGTGCTGATGGGCGGCGGCAAAGGAGAAGTTGGTGCGATGGTGGCGCTGCGGCGCAGCGTTGACCGTGCGGGTGCGTTGGACGTGCGGAGCGAGCGGCGCGGCGAGCAGCGCAGCATGCAGGACGTGGGCGCGCGGACACGGCATGGGTTCGATCGCGTGTGTGATCGCGCTGCGGATGGTTCAGTGACACGGTGGTCGGCTTCGATGGCGCGCTGGGTGTGGAAGCCGGGTGCGGAGATGTTGTGTCAGTCGGGGTCTGGTCAACGCTGTGCGGCGGACGGGTGGTGCGATGCGTGCGTTCTTGCGTACGCGCTTGCGTGTGGGCTTGCGTGTGGACTTGCGTGCGGGCGGCGCTGGCGGCATCACGGAGGAGAGCGGCGGCGGCTTTGCGTTGGAGTTCGAGGAAGCGATCGATGCCGCCGACTTCGGGGTCGGTGAGTGTGGTCAGTGTGTGCAGCGCGCGGGTGACGGCGACGGCGCGGAGAAGTTGTTGGCGATGCCGTTCGGCGTCGTGGAGTTGCTGGATGATCTCTTGCGTGCGCGGGCTGCGGAGGACGTCGAGCACGTCGGGGATGGCGAGCTTGAGTTCGCCCGCGATTTGTTGGATGGTGAGGGCGTCGTCGAGGTAGCGGGTGAGGATGAGGTCTTCCGGAGATGGAAGGTGGGAGGGCTGAGGTTGGAGAGGGTTTGGCATGGGGCGTCTCCGGCGAGCCTTGGCGTCGTGTTTTGGTGAGCTCTCTATGGAGGGGTGGAGGGACGGGTTTGTGCGCGCAGCGTCGTCGTTGTGCGCGCGGAAAAGCTGGACTTACGGCGGGTCGGCGACGCGTAAGTGCGGGCCGCGGCGGGCGGCGGTGCGATTGGTTGGGAAACTTGGGAGCGGGGGAGAAAAGTGTCGCGTGGGTGTGCGCACAACGACGGAGTTGTGCGGCGCTCTTGCTTTGGCTCTTGCTCTTGCTCTTCCTCTTGGTCGCTTGCTTCTGTGGGATCGGCCGCGGTGAAGCGGATGTCTCTGCGCTCGGGGAGAGTGCGCGGCGGCGCACTCGTAGACGAAGGGCCAATTTGTGGGCGAATAGACCCACTCGCTGACGCTCGGGGCTCGTCAAGACATGGGGGGCGGATCACGCGACGGGAAGTCGGGCGTCGCGGCGACCCCACGCTTGCGCGTGGGGTTCTTTATGGGTTGCGGGTGCCGAAGAGGGAGAGGGCGCGGACGCGGTCGATGTGGACTTCGGCGAAGGTGTGGGTGAGATCGGGCGCGCCAGCCTGCGGCGAAGGCGCGTCGAAGAAGACGATCATGTCGGTGTCGCTGCGGGCGCAGTACTGGATCGTGCTGGGTTCGGCGTGATCTTGCGTGGGCTCGGGGCTGATCGAGGCGGTGGAGCAGGCGGACTGGCACGCGGCGTCGTCGGCGGGAGTGGGGCGGGCGCTGACGGTGAGGGAGACGGTGCCGTGGTGACTGTGGTTGTGGTGGTGCGTCTGCTGCTCGCGGGCTCGGGTCTGGGATTGGTGCTTCTTGCTCGGGCCTTCGACGAAGACGCGGAGGGTGTGGCCGACGTACTCGCGGGCGACCTGGTCGGAGACTTCGTTCTGCAGGGCGAGGAGCTTGGTGTTGCGGTCGCGCTTCACGTTGTCGGGCACGTCGTCTTCGAGCTTGTCGAAGGCGACGGTGCCGGGGCGGGGGGAGTATTTGAAGATGAAGGAGTTCTTGAAGCGGGCGCGGCGGATGAGGCTGGCGGTGGCTTCGAAGTCCTCGTCGGTTTCGGTAGGGAATCCGATGATGAAATCGCTGGAAATGCCGACGGGGCGGGCGATCTCGGGTTGATGCAGGAAGTGGCGGACGCGATCGACGAACTCGAGGTACTCGCTGACCGTGTAGCCGCGGTTCATGAGTTTGAGGATGCGATCGGAGCCGGACTGTGCGGGGACGTGCAGATAGCGGCAGATGCGGGGGTGATCGCGGATGACTTCGAGCACGTCGTCGCCGAAGTCGCGGGGATAGGACGTCACGAAGCGGAGACGCTGGATGGCAGGGACTTCGTCGTGGATGCGGGCCAGCAGATCCGCGAACGTTGTCGTCTGTTCGCCGGCGAAGGGATCGCGGCGGTGGCCTCCGGTGAAGGAGCGGCCCTTCTGCGGCTGCGTGATGCCGCCGACGGTGACGGCGGCGGCGTGTTCGAAGCGGTAGTGGTTGACGGTCTGGCCGAGGAGGGTGATCTCGATGACGCCGCGGTCGGCGAGCATTTTGCATTCATCGATGATGTGTTGCGGGGGGCGGTGGATCTCGGCGCCGCGGGTGAAGGGGACGACGCAGTAGGTACAGAACTTGTTGCAGCCGCGGGTGATGCGGACGTAGGCGGATTTGGAGGGTTGGTCGGAGGGGTCGAGGGGCGAGACGGAGCGGGAAAGGTCGAGCAGCTCGAGCGAGTCGGCGGCGGCGGCGAGGGTGGTGCTGCGGCGGGATGAACCGCCCTGCAGGGCGATCTCTCTCGCGGAAGTCAGGCCTTTTCGCGCGTTGGGGTCTTCGGGCGCGGGGTCGGCGCTGAGGGATTCGCGGGTGCGGAGGGCGTTGTCGAGGAGGTTGGGGAGTTTGTCGAGTTCGCCGGGGCCGACGAGGACATCGACGACGGGCATGCGTTTGACGAGATCGACGCCGTCGCGTTCGGCGAGGCAGCCGAGGACGCCGACGACGAGGTTGGGCTCGGAGGCTTTGCGCTGGGCCAGTTCGCCGAGGCGGGACCAGACTTTCTGTTCGGCGTGCTCGCGGACGGAGCAGGTGTTGTAGAGGACGACGTGGGCGTCGTCGGCGGAGGTGGTGAAGCGGTAGCCCAGGGCGTGGAGCTGGCCGGCGACGAGCTCGGAATCGAGCTCGTTCATTTGGCAGCCGAAGGTTTCGAGGTAGACGAGGCGGGAGGACATGGGTGAGTTTATGCGGAGGCGGGGTGGGAACTCAGCAGGCGTGGGGACCCGATGGGCGCGTGTCCGCCGCGGCGCGTGGGGTGCGTTGTCGTGGGTGATGCGACGGGGTGCGGGTTACTGCTTGTCGGGCGTGGGCGACTCGACAGAGGCGAGTGGGGCGGAGGGGCCCTTATCGCCGGTCATGATCTTGTCGCGATTGGCGAGGAGTGTGCCGTCGCCGGTGCCGGACGGTGCGATCTCGACGGCGCGGGTCTGGAGGTACTCCTGACGCGGTGAGCAGTTGCAGCCTCCGAGGGCGAGAGGCAGCACGAAGCCGGCGAGGAGCCAGGCGAGTCCGTGGAGAAGATGAAGGGTTCGGCGAGACCGCATAATCCGAGGAGAGAATGCTACCGCGCCGGAGGGTGGGCTGCCGCGGGATGGTGGTGCGATTGCGGTCGCTGCTTGTTCGGTGGACATGGAGTGGGGTTGCAGCGCGGCGTGGTGCGTGGTGCGATGCAGTGCGTCGATCACGTAGGGGTCTCCGGCAATCCCACTGCCCAGCCCTCCACGGAGTCGCTATGCTCCGTTCCTGTACGATGCGCATCGGCGGTTGGGCGGTCGGGCATGGACCTTTCGGGTCAAGTTACCGACTGCTTACCGGCCGGAACCGGGTTGGGACGGCGACAACGGCCTTTCTGGTCGTAGGCTGTCAGGGGCCGAGAATAGTGGGGATGTGCGTCGTGTTCTGTGTGCCGCGTCACTGGATTTTCTTGGACTCCTCACGATGAAGCTCGCGTTCAGCACCGTTGCGACCCCGGAGTGGACTCTTGAGCAGGTGGCCGCGTTCGCGGAAGAGGTGGGGTACGACGGGGTGGAGCTGCGGACGTTCGGCAGTGGGTCGTCGCAGTTTGCGTGCGATCCGGCGCTGACGTCGCCAGAGAAGATCCGCAAGATTCTCGCGCCGACGGGTGTGGGTGTGGCGTGTGTGGCGACGAGCGCGAGCTATGAGGCGCCGGTGACGCCGCCGGTCATTGGGCACATTCTGGGTGGGACGCCTGCGGGTGTGAAGTTGACGGGTTGGGCGGTTGATCTGGCGGCCCGCGTCGAAGCGCCGCTGGTGCGGGTGTTCCCGGGGACGATCCCGGGGATGGACACGCGGTGGACGGGGACGAACAGGATTGTGGAGCGACTGGAGCTGGCGGTGGCGACGGCGCGGAACACGGGCGTGCAGTTGGCGATTGAGAACTCGGGGTCGTTCACGACGGCGGTGGCGCTGAGCGAGTTGCTTGATCGGGTGAACAGCCCGCTTCTTGGTGTGGCGTACAACCCGGCGATCGCGGCGCTTGATGGCGAGGACCCGGCGAGCGCGATCAATGTGCTGGGCGATCGGCTGCTGTCGGTGAAGCTGCGCGATATGTTGAACGCCAAGCCGGTGGCGCTGGGTGAGGGGACGTTGCCGACGCGGAAGTTTGTCGAGGCGTTGGTGAAGTCGGGCTATCGCGGCTGGATCGTGCATGAGCACGACGCGGCATGGCTGGGGGATGGGCGCGAGGATGTGCGCTCGGTGCTGATGCGATCGGCGAAGGCGGTGGCGGGTTGGGGCGTGATGTCGGCGCGGGGCGTGGCGCGGGGGCCGATGGCGGTGCGGTGAGCGTTTCTCGACGCAGCGATGAAAGGAAACTCGCGTGGGAGTCGTCGCGGCCAGCGTGATTGCGGGGCGGTGCGAGCGGTTGGGGTTTGCGCTGTGCGGGGTGTGCGGCGTTGGGGAGAGTGCGCGGGCGGCGGAGTACGACGCGTGGATCGCGGCGGGGAAGCACGGGTCGATGGAGTACCTGGCGCGGAACGCGGAGGTGCGGAAGAGGCCGGAGTTGTTGTTGCCGGGGGCGAAGTCGGTGATTGTGGTGGGGGATTTGTATCGGGCGCGGGAGGTTGTGGGTCGAGCTGGTGTTGCGAGCGCGGCGACGGAAGAGGAAAGACGAAACCACCCCCCGGCCCCCTCCCTCGGGGAGGGGGAGTCGGATGCACGCGACGGGGTGCAAGTGCTCGGCCGCATCGCGCGGTATGCGCAGGGGCGGGACTATCACAAAGTGATGAAGAAGCGATTGCACGAGTTGTGCGATGCGCTGGCGGCGGAGCATCCGGGTGCGGGGTTTCGGGCGTTTGTGGATACCGCGCCGGTGATGGAGCGGGAGCTGGCGCTCAAGGCGGGGCTGGGGTGGATCGGGAAGCACACGCTGCTGATTCATCCGCGGCTGGGGTCGTACATGCTCTTGGGCGGCGTGATGACGACGCTGGAGATTTCGGACGCGGCGGCGAAGGTGGAGCCGGATCACTGCGGGACGTGCACGCGGTGTATTGATGCGTGTCCGACAGAGGCGATCACGGCGTACAGCGTGGATGCGCGGCGTTGCATCTCGTACCTGACGATCGAGCGGCGTGGAGAGATTGACGAGTCGTTGCAGGCGAAGATGGGGGAGTGGATCTTCGGGTGCGATGTGTGCCAGGAGGTGTGCCCGCACAACTCGGTGCGACCGGCGGGGAGTGATGTTGGGGTGGTGGGGGTGGGAGTGGGGGCTGCGCACGAGGCGTATGCGCCCGCGCGGGAGACGCTGGATGCGATCGCGGTGCTGCGGTGGACGGAGGAGGATCGGCGGCGGGAGCTGGCGGGGACGGCGATGACGCGGGCGAAGCTGGAGATGCTGAAGCGCAATGCGTTGATTGTGGTAGGGAATGCGGTGGTAGATGCGGGGCTGAAGGCCGCGGTACGTGCGGCGGTGGAAGAGGTTGTGGGGGATTCGGGTGCGAGCGCGGAGTTGGTGGCGTTGGCGCGTGGGGTGTTGGCGCGGATGACGTGAGTCGTGGGGTGGTGCTTGGGTTGTTGCGTTGGATGACGCCTTCGGGCCCCTCCCCGTCTCGCAAAGCCTCGACCACCCCTCCCCGCTGCGCGGGGCGGGGAGGCGCGGGCGGCTGCGCCGCTCTTATGAGCGGATGCGAACAACTGCGGCGGCGAGCACGACGGCGAGGCCGAGGGGGAGCCACCACTCTTGTTGGTGCATGAAGCCCATGTAGAACGCGGGTGCTGCAAGGGCGCAGGCGGCGAGCCACAGGATGTAGCTTGCGAGCGGTGGTGTGATGGTGGTGTGGCGGCGGGGGATCACGACGAGCCAGACGTAGGCGGGCAGCAGGAGGCCGTAGGCGGACATGAAGAGGCGGTAGCCGAACTCGAAGGTGGGGGAGATGCCGGGGCCGTCGGAGATTCTCGGGAGTTGCAGGCCGGCGGTGAGTGCGAGGGCGGCGATGGTGGCGAGGGTGATGGTGGTTGCGCGGCGCGATGAAGTTGGTGTTTCGTCGGTGCCGAGCAGCACGGCTTCGCGGATGTGGAGGCCGATGGTGTAGCCGGACTGGATGAGGATGTGGAGGACGATGGCGGCAGCGACGCGGGGGCCGGCGGCGGCGGTGCCCAGGAAGAGCCCGGCGTAGGCGAGCGTGAAGAGGATCATGGAGAAGAAGACGACGCCGAAGCCGAGGGCGAAGGCGAGCTTGGATTCGCGCGGCGAGGTGGAGAGGCGGGCACGGAGGAAGGTGGCGTCGAGGTAGGGGCAGAGCAGGAAGCCGAAGACGCAGATGGGAGCGAGGTAGATGAGGGCGGGGATGCCGAGCAAGGTGCGGGTGGGTGCGTCGGGAAGTTTGAACTCGAGGCCGGTGAAGAGTGAGAAGGCGGCGATGGCGAGGCTGATGAAGTAGATGGTGCCGGCGTCCGCGGGCGAGCGGGAGCGCACGCCGGAGAAGATGGCGAAGGCGACGACGGCGGTGACGACCCAGGGCCAGAGCGTGCCGCCGACGTAGCCGGATTGAGAAAGCCACCAGATGAGATAGAGGTGGAAGAGGACGGTGATGGCGGAGAAGAGGCGGACGGCGAGTGCGTCGCGGGTGAGGATGCGGTGGGCGGAGTCGGAGGCGCGGAGGACGAAGCCCATGGCGGCGGCGCCGAGGACGTTGGGGATGGCGAAGACGAAGAAGGCTGAAATGCCGTAGTCGCGGACGAGGAGGATGGGGAGGAACATCCCGATGCACCAGGTCCATGAGACGCCGAGGTAGAGGGCGAAGCTAGTGGCGCGGAGGAGGTTGGTCGGAGGATTGGACACTTGGGGCGCGAGTGTACGGGAGAGAAAGGGCCAAAGGTCCAAAGAGCCAAAGGGCCAAATCAAGACATTCGAATTGCCATCGAATTTGGCTCTTTGGCGCTTTGGCCATGTGGCCCTTTGCTTCTACCCTCGGGCATGGTGCGATATCGGTGGAAACTGCTGCGTGCGGGGAAGTTCCGTTTGGATGGCGGCTCGATGTTTGGGTTGGTGCCGCGGGTGGTGTGGGGGAAGTCGGTGGCGACGGACGAGCGGGGGCGGATCGAGGTGCAGCACAACTGCTTGCTCTTGGAGCGGTGTCACGAGGATCCGGGTGATCCGCCGGGACCGAAGTTGGTGTTACTGGAGGCGGGGTCGGGGAACAAGCTCGATGCGAAGAGCCGCGACATCTTTGCGCTTGAAGAGCGGTCGATCATTGATGCGTTGCACGAGGTGGATTGTCGGTGCGAGGATGTGGGTGCGGTGGTGGTGACGCACTTGCACTTTGATCACGCGGGCGGGTTGACGAGGTTGCCGCGGAATGGCGAGAAGGGAGTGGGGGAGTTCAACGCGGTGCCGACGTTTGCGAATGCGGAGATCTATGCGCAGGCGCGGGAGTGGCAGGACGCGATCGCGAACAACAGCGTGATGACGCGGACGTACTTCAAGGATCATTTGTTGCCGGTGGCGGATCAGATGAAGTTGATCGATTCGCAGAGGCCGTTTGTGAGTGGGTACACGCCGGGGCGGGATGAGATGCCGGCGGTTCCGGCGCTGCAGCGGATCACGTGGCTGGGAGGGCTCAAGGGCGTGACGGGCGTGCCGGGAGTGGGCGTGATGCTGGTGCCGGGTCACACGTGGGGGCAGCAGGCGATGGTGTTTACGGGGGAGAACGGCGAGACGGTGGTGTTCACGCCGGACGTGATGCCGACGGTGAATCACTTGGGGCAGGCGTACAGCCTGGCGTACGACGTGGAGCCGTACACGAGCATGGTGTCGCGGCGGTGGTTTTTGGAGGCGGTGGCGGCGAATGGGTGGACGCTGGTGCTGGACCACGAGCCGGGGAACCCGGTGCAGAAGGTGAAGCGGAAGGACGCGTGGTATGAGTTGGCGGGGGTGGGTTGAGGTCTCAAGACTTCAGGACTTGGGGCGAAGGCGTTCATATGATCCAGAGTGAGTACCACTGGAACCGCTGATCCTGCCGCCCTTCGGAGTCGTGTGGAGAAGGTGATTTCGCTGATTCGACCGGCGGTGCAATCCGACGGCGGGGATGTGGAATTGGTGGCGATCGGTGCGGATG
>JBILLU010000082.1:0-13652 GCA_044375915.1 Phycisphaerales bacterium | reverse complement strand
GCTGAAGGAGCACGTCACCCCGATCGACGACGCGCTCGAACGCCTGCTGCGGCTTGAGGGCGTGCGGTTCGATTGGATCGAAGAAGAAGCCGCCAAACGCGGCGGCAAGACCCACGACCTGGGTTTCATCGCCGAGTCGGTCGCCAAAGAGTTCCCCGAAATCATCGCCCGCGACGCCGCGGGCCAGGTGATCGGCGTTGATTACGCCCGCATGAGCGCCGTCGCGGTACAGGCGATCAAGCAACAGAACGCACGTATAGAAGCTCTGGCAATGGAGAATGCGGACTTGAAGGCGCGGCTACAACGGCTGGAAGCTCGCCTCAAGCCCTGAGCCGTGCCCGATCTCGCCACCCCGTGCAAAGCCAGTTGGCTCGGGGGATGTTGTCCGGGAAAGCAGAAAGGCCCGCGACGATCGCGTGATCATCGCGGGCCGCAGTCGGTCTGACTCTCGCGTGCCAAAAAGCGAGACGGGTTCAGGTCCGGCGACGACGGGCGAACGCCAGCGCGCCGACCGCGGCCAACGCTGTCGCAGACGGTGCTGGGACGATCGAGCCGAATCCGAAGAAGATCAGACCCGGGTTGGTGCCCACCAGTGTCCACGTCCCGTCGGCGAGGTTGTAACGAACGAGTCCACCGAGGCGCTGGGAAGCCAGCGGCCCACCGGCGTCGGGATCATAAAAGTTGACGTTGCCAAAGAGCGCGTCGTATGTGCCGTCGCCATTCTCGTCGACACCCGTGAGGGCCGCGAAACCGGAGTAGCTTCCCGCGCCCGGATTGCCGCTGGTCGCGACGGCGTTGGGGGCACCGATCACGATGGCGTTTCCGGTTGAAGTGTCGAATTGGATCAGGTTGTTCTTGCCCGAACCCAGATGAACGCCGTAGAGGCTCCCGCCGACCGAGCCAAGGCTGATGACAAACGGGCTGTTGGTGCCCGGAGCGTCGCCGAAGTAGGTGTCGAGCGCGGACCCGATGGGGTTGCCGGTGCCAAGCGGACTGGCCGCACCGGTCGTAAGGTCGATGCGTTGCAGGCGACGGTCCGAGCCGGTGGTCGGGATGCCGTAGCCAAAGCCGTTGACGACATCAAATCCCGTGATCGAAAGCCCGTTGCTGGGTGTCGAGGGCGTGAACGTACCGGCGACCGGGTTCACTTCGCCGACCTGGCCGTCCTTGAAACCAAGCAGTCGCCCGTCGCCGGAGCTGGCGAGGCCCGCCGGCGTGGAGCCGTTGATGAGCGGCGAGATCGCGGTGGCCTTCCCGGTCGTGGTGTCGATCGCGTAGTAGTAGTTGCCCGACGTGTGGCTGGGATCGCCGTTGTTCTGACCGGTCGCGTAGATGGTGGCGGCACGGGCGTGGCCCGCAGAAAGGCAGAACGCAAGCGAGATCGAAACGATGAGTCTCATGAGTCTCCTCCAAACAAAGGGATGAGTTACGAAACCTGCTCCGCGAGCAGGTGCTGCGAACCCTGAACATGCCAATCAGGAAACGGATCGCGAAGCCGCGACCACGCGCCGGGACCGGCTTGCATCTCGTCGTCGGTCAACAGGCAGGCGTCAAGCAGCCGACGCTGGGCGTCGTGATTGAAGTTGACGCCGATGAGCACGAGCAGCTGACGGCGATCGCCGAAGGGCTCGCGCCAGCATTGCTTGAGCCACTCCCGAGCATCGGGATCGGTCGGCCGGTGTTCCATCGGGCGGGCGGCCCACCAAACGCCGGCGGGCTCAAGCCGAAACGATCCGCCCGCCTGCGACCAGACGCCCGCGGTGTCGTTCCGATTGGCCAGCCATATGAAGCCCTTGCTCCGAACAGTCTTCAAGAACCCGCCGACCACGAAGTCGTGCAGGCGTTGCGGGTGAAACGGGCGCCGGGCCTCATAGACGAACGACGACACGCCATACTCCTCGGTCTCCGGGGTGTGCTCGTTGTTCAGCTCGCGGATCCACTTCGCGGAGTTCCTTGCCTGCTCCATGTCGAAGAGCCCGGTGCTCAGCACCTCACCCAATGGCACTCGCCCCTGTGAGGTCTGGACGATCTTCGCGCTGGCGTTGAGAGAGCGAATCGTCCCAAGAACAAGGCGGAGCCTGTCCTCGTTCACCAGATCGCACTTGTTGACAACGATCACATTGGCGAACTCGACCTGATCGGTCAGCAGGTCCGCGATCGAGCGTGTGTCGTCCGGTCCTGCTCCCAACCCCCGTTCGCCAAGATCATCCTCGCTCTCGAAGTGGTCGAGAAAGGTGAAGGCATCCACGACCGTCACCATCGTGTCCAATCGGGTCAGTTCCGTGAGCGAGGTCCCGTCTTCACACTCGAACGTGAACGTCTGGGCGACCGGCAGCGGCTCACCGATACCGGTGCTCTCGATCAGCAGGTAGTCAAATCGCCCGTCCCGGGCGAGCCTCGCAACCTCGACCAGAAGGTCCTCTCGCAGCGTGCAGCAGATGCACCCGTTGGAGAGCTCGACGAGTTGCTCCTGCGTGCGATCCAACACCACCTCGCCCAAGCGCCCGCCGCTCTTGACCAACTCGGCATCGATGTTCACCTCCGACATGTCGTTGACGATGACGGCGACACGCCGCCCCTCGCGATTGGCGAGCACGTGATTGAGCAGAGTGGTCTTGCCGGCACCAAGGAACCCCGAAAGGACTGTCACGGGAAGAGGGTGGCTCATTTGATAATGATAATGCATTATCAATAATAGTGTCAAGCTGGGGCCTCCCCCGCCAAGCCACACTTCTTGCCTCGTCAGGGCGACGTCAGGCGTCGCGATCTCTTCAGCCTCTCATACACTCACCCCGCATGTCCCCCACTTCCTTCCCCCCCATCAACCCGAATCTCGACGGCCCTGTCCTTACCCAGCGCATCCCGTGCTGGCCCTACGCCGACCCCAAGGGTCGCCACATCGTCTCCTACGACGAGTACGTCCAGACCGGCGGCTACGAGGGCCTCAAAAAGGCCATCAGCCTCAAGCCCGATCAGGTCACCGACGAGGTGAAGAAGTCGGTCCTCCGCGGCCGCGGCGGCGCGGGGTTCCCGACCGGCCTCAAGTGGACCTTCCTCCCCAAGCTCAAGACCGATGAGGGTGGCCAGGAAGAAGACCCGGGCCAGCGCTACCTCGCCATCAACGCCGACGAGTCCGAGCCCGGCACCTTCAAGGACCGGCTGCTGATGGATTTCGATCCGCACCTGATGCTCGAGGGCATCGCCATCTGCTGCTACGCCTGCCGCATCAAGACCGCGTACATCTTCATCCGCGGCGAGTACCACCACCAGGCCAAGGTCCTCGAGAACGCCCTCAAGGAGGCCTACGCCAAAGGCATCTTCGGCGGCAATGGCCTGCTCAACGGCGCCTCCACCGGCCGCGGCGGCGCGTTCAAGGTCGATTGCTACGTCCACCGCGGCGCGGGCGCGTACATCTGCGGCGAAGAGACCGCGCTCCTCGAAGGCATCGAGGGCAAGCGCGGCTGGCCCCGCATCAAGCCGCCGTTCCCGGCGATCAAGGGTCTGTTCGGCCGCCCGACCATCATCAACAACGTCGAGACCCTCGCCCACCTGCCCAGCATCATCACCCGTGGGGCCGAGTGGTTCATGAAGCAGGGCGTCGTCAGCAAGATCCCCAACTCGCCCCCCAGCCACGGCACCAAGCTCATGGGCGTCAGCGGCCACGTCAACCGCCCCGGCGTCTTCGAGCTCGAGCTCGGCATCACGCTGCGTCAGCTCGTCGAAGACCCCAAGCTCTGCGGCGGCATGCGCGGCGGGAAGAAGTTCAAGGGCGCCATCGCCGGCGGCATCAGCATGGGCATCCTCGGCCCCGACCAGTTCGACGCCGAGATGGATTTCGATATCGGCCGCAAGTACAACGTGCTGGGTCTGGGCACCGCCTGCCCGACGGTCTTCGACGAAGACACCGACATGGTCGCCGTCGCCCGCAACATCGCCCGCTTCTTCAAGCACGAATCCTGCGGCCAGTGCACCCCCTGCCGCGAGGGCTCGGGCTGGCTGTACCAACTCCTCAGCCGCATCGAAGAGGGCCAGGGCAAGACCAAGGACCTCGACCTCGCGCTCGAGATTGCGACCAGCATGGGCAGCATGCCGGGCACCACGATCTGCGGCCTCGCCGACGGCAACAACTGGGCCGTGCGGACGATCATGAACAAGTATCGGGAAGAGTTTGAAGCGCGGGTGAAGCCGACGTTCGTGCCGGTGAAGATGACGGTGGGGGCGGGGGCGCGGTAAGGCGGGTCACGAGTCTCGAAAGACGGTTGTTCGATGAACAGTGAACGCAGACCCGGGCGGGCGGAATCGCCGCGGCAGTCGCAGTGTGCGGCCGTGGGGCTCAATTAGGGCCGCGCGGTGAACGTCGCAAGGCACAGGCCGCAGCAACGATTTCGCGAAAACAACCCGTTGGTCATCGTCGACGGTCATCAGCCCTTGATCAAATGCGCGATGATGGAGCACGCAGAAGGCGACGCCGTTTGCCGGATTGAGGCGGGCAGACTGGTCGTCGCTCCACGGAGTAATGTGGGCTGCGTCAAGAAGCTCCGTTCGAGCGAGATTGCAAACGGCACACGCGTGCTCATAGCTGACCAGCACGACCTGCCGGAAGAGCGACTGCAATCTTCGTACACGCTGCAGGCGCTTCCCCTCCGTCGCGGACTGTGTTGCGAGCAGCCGAGTAGCCACATCGTCGTGAGTCTTGTCGAAACTGTCTGGAGCGGCGGCTGACGGCGGAATCTTGAGCGCGGCGAAAGCCTCTTGCTTCGCAAGATCCAGCCGAGCGAGGTCGTTCGCAAATCGCGCAAAGACCTCTCGGTCCGCCTCAGAAGTGCCTTTGAGGCCGCGAATCCCGCGGGCTCGCTCATCTGGATCCAACGAGGCGTAGTTGCAGCATTTCATCGCGACGGAGCTTGGCGAGCGTCCGAGCGCGTTCGCGAGGATCACAATCTCAGGATTCGTTCGGTGGAGCCTCCCAAACGGCGTCCGGCAATACAGATCCAGAGCCAGAATGAGTTCGTCAGAAGACCAGAGCCGCCCTCTTGCCATGAGCACCTCGGATGTTCACCGATTTGTCGACTCTGAAGGATACCAGGCCGACGCCATCAAACCGCGTCGATAACCGTTTCGCCTCATTATCCACACGGGAAACCGATGCGACTCAATGTCTGGGCCAAACATCAGTCTCCATGCTCCACCACCTCCCCGCCATCCGCTCCCTCTTCCCCGGCCTGTCGCCCAACCTCTCCAGCGGCACCATCATGCTCGACAACGCCGGCGGGTCGCAGCTGCCGCGGTGCGTCATCGACGCGATGCGGGAGTACATGGAGAAGTCGTTCGTGCAACTGCACGGCGACTATCCGCTCTCCAAGTGTGCGACGGCCGTCATCCCGCGGGCGCGCGAGGTGGTGAAGGTGTTCCTTGGCGGGCACGAAGCGGCGGGTGGGCGTGCCGCGGGTTCGGCGATCGGGGCCGGGCTGGGCGATGTGTTCTTCGGTTCGTCGTCCACCGTGCTCTGCTACGAACTCGCCGCGGCGTACGCCGATGCGCGGGATGCGTGTCGCAATCTGGATGCGGCTCCGGCCGATCTGCGGGAGCACTTGTCGAAGATGAGCGGCGGTGATGGCCGAAGTGGCGGCACAGGCTCCAACCTGGGCGGCACGCACGGCACGCTTCGCGATCGGCTTCTCTCCCGCGATCAGATCGTCGTCTGCACCGCCGGTCACGAAGCCAACGTCGGGCCGTGGATGCGGCTCGCGCTTCGCGGCTACACCATCGTGCCGTGGCATGTTGAACCGGCGCGAGACACCGGCGGGCCGCACGGGGCGGAGACCAACTGGCGACCCTCGCTCGACACGCTGAAGAATCTCGTGAACAGCCGCACGCTGTTGGTGCTGATGCCGCAGGTGTCGAACATTCTGGGCGAGGTCTGGGACGTGCGCGGGGCGGCGGAGATCGCCCATGCTGCGGGGGCTCGCATCGTGGTCGACGGCGTCGCCTACGCCCCGCACCGCGCGCCACGGATGAGCGAATTGGGCTGCGACTGGTACGTCTACTCGACGTACAAGGTCTTCGGCCCGCATTTGGCCGCCATGTTCGGCACGCACGAGGCGATGGGCGAACTGGTTGGGCCGAACCATTACTTCCTCGACAGCAAGGTGCCGTACAAGTGGGAACTGGGCAACGCGAGTCACGAGGCCGCGGCGGGGGTGGCGGCGCTGTGGGATTTCATGTGTCAGCTCGCGGCGTTTGACGGCGGCGTCGCGTCGCCAGGGATGAGCAAGCCTCGCGATTGGTCGACGCCGCCGACGCGAGACATCGTTGATCGCGCCTTCGGCGTGGTGCGCGATCTCGAAGACAGACACACCGCGCAGCTGATCCAGTACCTGCTGAGTAAGCCCGGTGTACAGATCGTCGGCCCGCGGCACGCCGACGCCCGTCGCGTCGGCACGATGTCGTTCACCAGCACGAAGACGACGCCGGTGCATATCTCGCGCCATCTGGGCGAACGCAACATCGCGATGCGACAGGGACACGCGTACTCGAAGCGCCTCGTCGAGCAGCTCGCCACCGACCCGGCCCTGCATATCGACCCGGCCGTGGGCGTGGCGCGGCTGAGCATTCAGCACTACAACTCGCCGGAGGAGTTGGAGTTTGTGTGCGAGGCGTTGGATGAGATTCTGTGAAAGAACCCCACGCGCAAGCGTGGGGTGGGAGCGACGCGGGATACAGAACGGACACGCAGCCGACCCTCCGCTTGCGCGGAGGGTTCGTATTGCTCAGACGATCAGCATCGCATCCCCGAACGAGTAGAACCGATACCCACGTTCGATCGCTTCGCGGTAGCGAGCGATGAGGCGTTGGACGCCGAGCGTGCCCTGGTCCGACAAGAGCGCACCGACCATCGCGAGTAGCGTGCTGCGGGGCAGATGGAAATTGGTGAGCATGCCGTCGGCCCAGCGGTAGTGGTACCCCGGCGTGATGAGGAGTTTCGTATCGAGCGATGCGGGGGAGGAGACGGGGCTAGCCGTCGTTCCGGCCGTCAGGTTCTCAAGCGCCAGCGCGTAGCTCTCCAGCGTCCGCACGCTGGTCGTGCCCACGCCGATGACGCGCCGTCCCTCGGCCTTGGCCCGTCGAACGCGTTCGATCGCGATCGGCGACATCGAGCACCACTCGCTGTGCATCGGGTGCTCTTCGACGATATCGACCTCGACCGGCTTGAACGTCCCCGTGCCGACGTGCAGCGTGACCTCGACGCGTTCGACGCCGAGGCGATCGAGCGCCGCGAGCAATTCGGGCGTGAAGTGCAGTCCGGCGGTGGGGGCCGCGACGGAGCCCTGCTCCTTGGCGTACACCGTCTGGTAGCGGTCGCGATCGCTCGCGCGTTCGACGGGCTCGTGGGTGTGTTCGCGGGCCTTCAAGATGTACGGCGGCAGCGGCGTATGCCCCACGCGATCGAGAATCGTCGCGGCATCGAGCGCCGCGCCCGCTGCCGCAGCACCTTCGCCCGGCTCGCCTTCAACGCGCACGCCAACCACCCACGCGCCGAGCTCGCTGGTGTCGCGCCGCATCGGCACGAGCGACACGTTCGTGTCCACGCCGCGCTCGTCGATCAGCCGGATGCTGGTGTTCTCCCGCACCTTCTTGGCCCGCAAAAGTGCTGTCCACTCGCGGCCGTCGGCGCTGGCGGAGAGGAATAGCCCCTCGACGCGGCCGCCGCTGTCCTCGCGACGCCCGACCAGCCGCGCCTGCAGCACGCGGGTGGCGTTGAAGACCATGACGTCGCCCTTGCGGAGCAGTCGCGGTAGTTCTCGCACGATCGTGTGCTCGCGGGCGTCGCCGCTGGACCGGTCGATGACCATGAGCCGCGCCGCGTCGCGGGGGCTCGCGGGCTCCTTGGCGATGGCGGATTCGGGCAGGTCGTAGTCGAGATCAGCGGTGCGCAGCACGCGGAATGGTTGGCACGCACGACGAACCCCACGCGCAAGCGTGGGGCCACGGCGATGTGACTCTCACCCGCCCACCACGTACCCGCGGCCCTCCGCTCGCGCGGAGGGTTCGTCATCCAGCAGTCCGCGCTATTCTCTCTCGATGGCCTTCAAGCACTCCACGCTGCCCATGTGGCTGCAGGACGGGATCTCGGGCGCGCTGCGTTCGACGATCACGCTGCCGCTGTCGATGGGCTTGCGCCCGGCGGTCGGCGTGGGCCGCGGGGCGGGCCGCCTCTTCGCGACACTGCCGTTCAACAAGCGGCATATTCGCCGAGCGGTGCAGAACCTCGACATCGCCTATCCCGACTGGCCCGCCGAGCGCAAGCGCGAGATGGCGATCGCCAGTTACGAGCACCTGATGCAGCTCGGCGTCGAGCTCGCGTACACGCCACGCCTGGTCAACCACGACGGCTGGTCGCGCCAGGTCCGCCTTAGCGATGTCTCCGGTGCGCTCACGTCCCTTCTCCGCGGCGAGCCCTGCATCCTCGTCACCGGGCACTGCGGCAACTGGGAGCTCGTCGGCTACACCGTGAGCATGCTCGGCTTCCCGATGCAGGCCGTCTATCGCCCCCTCGACCTCAAGCCGCTCGATAACTGGGTGCGGGAGAGCCGCCAGAAGCGCGGGCTCACGCTGGTCTCGAAGTTCGGCGCGGTCCGTGAGCTACCCGAGGGCCTGCAACGCGGCGTGCCCGCCGGGCTCGTTGCCGATCAGAACGGCGGAGACTACGGCGTCTTCGTTCCCTTCTTCGGCCGCCTCACCAGCACGTACAAGTCCATCGGCATCCTCGCCATGCAGTTCAACGCCACCGTGATCTGCGGCATGGCGCGGCGGCTTAAGCCCGGCGAACGCGCCGACGGCCCTGACACTATTGCGACACTCGGCGGTGATGACGAATCGCGCGATGGCATGAACTACGTCATCGAGCTCGTCGATCAGTTCGGCCCCGCCGACTGGGAGAGCCAGCCCGATCGGCTCTACTACATCACCGCTCGCTACCGGCGCTCGATTGAGAAGATGGTGCGACGCTCACCGGAGCAGTACCTGTGGATGCACCGCATCTGGCGCAGCCGCCCGCCGCACGAGCGAAAGGACCGCGAGTTCCCGGCGGCTCTGCAGGAGAAGATCCGGTCGTTGCCGTGGATGACCGAGCCGGATCTGCAGGCCATCATCGCTCGCAGCGATGAGGATCGCCGCATGATCCGCGAGAAGGAAGATCACGGCTTCCGTATTGCGGGTCAGTAGGAGCGGCTTCCAGCCGGGCCCACCAGCGCACCGCGGGTGCAACTGCCAAGCGCTTCGCTGGGCAGTGCAGGGTTGTCTGTTCTTGAAGTGATCGCAGTGCCGACGCCGAGCCGTCGGCAGGGGCATCCGCAGTACGCCGACTCCTCACTTCGGCTGCGTGCCGTTGGCGGGCGTCGGAGTGGTGGGGGTGGGCGTGGGGGTGGGGGTCGTACCGGGGCTTGAAGGCTTGATCACGGGCTTCACTGCCGGCTGCCGGATCTTCGAGGCCAGCGCCGCGTCCAGCGCGGAACGCACATCCGGTTCCAGCCCCTCGTCGGCGGCCTTCTTGAGCTGCTTGCGGGCCAGTTCGTAGCGGCCGTCGGCCTGCATCAGAACGGTCACACTCAGCCAGCTCGACGCGCTGCCGACGCGGTTGGCGTACTCGACTGCGCGGTTCACCAGCGAAGCGCGTCGCGACGAGGTGAGGTTCAGGAGATCGGTGTCCAACTCTCGCGATGCGAGCGTCGGATCGGCGCGATACGCCTGTCGCATCATCGCGGCGGCGTTGTCGGCTTCGCGGTTCTCGAGCAGCGCGAGCGCCAGCAGCCGCATCGTGGTGAAGTCCTCGTGATCCTTCTTCACCAGCTCGCGCCAGATCTTGGTCGCGTCGGCACTGCGGCCGTTGCGGAACGCAATCAGGCCCCGTTCGAACGGGGTCGGCTCCGGCGCCGGCGGCGGCTTCTGGGCCTCCGCGCTCGGACGCGTCGCGCCGGGGATCAGGTTCGGGTCGTACAGGTACACCACGCCGCCGAACGGGCGCGGGATGAACGCGGGGATCTGATATCCGTTCCAATAGACGATGCGGTTCGTGCCGTTCCACAGCACCGTGTAGCCGCCCCAGGGGTAGTAGCCCCAACCGTGCGGCAGCGGGGAAGACGGATGCCACTGCGTCGGCGGGACACTGGGGGTCGAGCCCGGCATGGTCACCGGAAACGTCGGGTTGGGCGAGATCATGGGATTCGCGCCGGGGTTGCCCCGCACGTCCCACTGGTTGTTTGCGGGTGTTGCCGCAGGCGGCGCCGCGTTCGGGCTCAGGGCCGGTTGCGGAGCAGATGGCGCGGGCGCGGGGCTGACCGCCATCGGACGCGTCGGCACCGAGCTTGGATTGCTCGGCGTCATCAGGGGGTTGGCACCCGGGTTGCCGCGGGTATCCCACTGATTTGGCTGATTCTCGCCCGGGAACTGCTGCGCAGATGCCGCATGCCCCGACGCGACCAACCCGGCCAGACCAGCGACGACAACAATCCACACCGCTGCCGCGTCGGCGTTTGCTCGCCGCGTGCCGAAAGGCTGTACCCTGTTCATTGTCTTTCGTCCGTTCTGTTCGCCCGCTCGCATGTCCATGGCTCCGATCCCCACCCCGTCCCGCACGAGCCTTTGAACGTCCCCCAGAGCGACATTTCCCCACCCGACGTCGCCGTAGCTTTGCCCACCCCTTCTCTGAGTATGAGCGTACCACACCTATCGACCGGGAGTTCCCTGATTCCCGCTTCCAGCCCCACGACGATGCCGCGACACCTCGCGCGCCGCAGCGATGCCGCTTTCCCTGCGTTTCTCAGGTCGGATTCCGTTCGCATTGGTGTTCTGGCGTTGGCGCTCACCGGCCTCGGCCTCACCGGCTGCGGCGTCTTTGGTTCTTCGGTCACGCGCGACGCCACGCTGACGTCCTTTGATGCCGGCACCGTTCTGACGATCGAGCCCAAGTTCCAGGCGTACTACGCCGCCGATCCCAACACCGCCGATTTCTATCTCTCCGACCTCCCCGCCGAGGCCTTCGCCGACGACGCCGATCTGAGCCGCTTCTCCGGGTCGCTCGTGCATGTGCACATGTTCCTCGCGCCCAAGGCCGGCGCGACTCCGATCGCGTACTCCGCCAACTCCGTGACGGTGCGTCACCTGATCATCGCCGAGGGCCAACTCGGCCAGTACTCCGGCGGCGGGTTCCTCCTGCCCAAGGGCACGGCGGGCGACTCGTCCTTCGGCGGGACGCTCAAGGACGCGTCGATGCGGCTCACCGCGCGCACGCCGGGCTTTGTCGATCGCCTCGGTGCCGCCGAGTTCGAGAGCGGGCTGAAGGTTCCCAAGGACGTCAGCCGCGCCAAGCGCATGGCGCTGCTGATGGAGCGTGCGGGTGAACTGATGGTGATCAAGTCGCGCCCGAAGATCCTCGGCAAGGATCAGGACGTGGCCGCACCCGAGCAGCCCCCCGAGGAACCGACGCCGCCGCCCACGGTTGTGCCGGAGATGAACACCAAGCCCGACGACGCGCCGAAACCCTGAGCGCGCGGGTACCACTGCCCAGCGCTTCGCTGGGCCGTGCCCGGGCGTGCGGGCGCACGATCATCATGGAACTGGCGGCGGCACTGCCGACGCCGAGCCGTTGGCAGAGGCGCCCGCGTGGTCAGGGCTGATCGGTCGCGGGCTTCGGCAGCTCTGGCTTGTCCTGATCGATCTGCTGGGTCGGCTGGGCGTACGCCGTGCGGGGCACATTGGCGACGAGCCGCAGCTTGAGCCAGATCAGCATGCCCAGCGCGAGCACCAACGTGCAGGCGGACATCAACTGTCGAGCAGTGATCCCGTTGGCTTTCCGCGCCGCCGGATAGCCTGGCCGCGATTGAGAATCGAGTTGCGATTCCTGCCCCATACGCGCCTCCCGAAAGACATTCACTGACCGCCCTGTGCCAGCGGCGTCACGCCGCCTTGCTGCTCCTCGGTCTCGACCCTGCTCACGACCACTCGCCCGGTGTACGGCTGCACCGCGATCCGGAAGCGCTGGCTCGAGCCCGTCACCTCCAGCGAACCCTCGTTCGCCGGGGTGCTGCTGCCCGCGGCGGCCACGGGCGAGCCCATCTCGTCGAAGATCAGCGCCGTGCCGTCGTTGAACGACACGTTCTCGAACCGGGCGTCGCCGTAGCGGCTGCCGCCCACGTGAGTTGTGAAGATCGCGTCCACCGACGGATCAACCGTCGTTCCCGGGACGCGGACGATGGTGTACGAAGTCGAGGATGCGTCAAAGACCACAGCGCGGCTCTGCTGCATGGCCAAGGCGTCGGATTGGGCCTCGCTGATGTCCGCGACGATCGAGCGCAACGCGGCTTGCACGCGGAGCACGCCGGTCTGGCTGAACGCCGGAGCCGCCACTGCGCCGGCGATGCCCAGCACCGTGACGACGATCAGCACTTCAACCAGCGTGTACCCGCGGCGGCGATTCGACATGTCGGGAAGCTCCTTCGTGCGTGTCCATCCACTCAGGGCGTCGGTAGGGGCTTGTCCTCGGCGTCGAAAGACGCGGCCCAGACGTCGCCGGTGTTCGGGTTGTAGATCCAGCCGTAGGACGTGGTGGGCGACGAGTCCGGGGCGTTGCCGATGCTGATGATCGTCGCGTTGTCGCCGCCGACGTGCATGTTGACCGGCGCGTACTTGAAGTAGCCCTCGCCGATGATCTCGCCCCAACTGCCGTCGCCCGCGCTCACGGTCGGGAATCGGGCGCCGTTGCGGACGTAGTACACGCCCAGGGCCTGGCGGAGCTTCACGAGCTGATCGATCGTCGCCTGCGTCTTCGCATCGGTCGTCGCCCGCGAGTACTGCGGCACGACGATCGCGGCGAGGATGCCGAGGATCACGACGACGATCAGGATTTCGACGAGCGTAAATGCTTTGTTGCGGAGGCGTCGCATGGGGCTTCCCTTGCGTTCTCGATTGGAAAAGAAGCCCGGCGATCAGCCGGGCCTCTGTGGGTCTCGAAACCGGCGAGTCCCGGTAGGGACTCGCCAGGTGCAATTCGTGCGGACCTTCGATTAGGAAGGCAGCTTGGTGCCGCCGGTCATGATCGAGCCGAACACCTTGTCGTCGTCATTGGTGTTGTCGTTGGGATCGTTGTTGAAGAACGCGGCATACAGCGTGTTGTTGGCCCAGACCCAGCCAACATCACCGTGGGCAGTACCCACCGTGCTCAGGTTGTTGAAAGGATTCTTCGGAGCGGCCTTGATGTAGCCGCCGTCGATCATGGCCTGCCAAGGCGTGTCGCCGGTGAGGTCCGGGTACTCGTTGGTCCGGGCGCGGAACAGCTCGATCTGGTTGTTCAGCGTGTCGAGCTGGGCCTTGATGTTGCCGGCCTGGGCGTCCTGCGTCGCATTCGTGAACTGCGGGACGACGATGGCGGCCAAGATGCCGAGGATGACGACGACGATGAGAATTTCGACGAGCGTGAAAGCCTTGCGAACGGTGCGCTTCATGGTGACTCCTTGCGTGCGGGGCAATTGCCCCAACTTGCTCGACCCCGCTCGATCCGTGACTCAACGGTCGGCGCGAGGAACCTGTAATCCCCTCCCGGCTCGCGAGAGCGCGGCCGAGCCCGGCCGTCCGTCGCCGCGCGACAGACCAGCCGA
>JBILLU010000293.1:0-3341 GCA_044375915.1 Phycisphaerales bacterium | reverse complement strand
GCAGCTCTGCGGCATGGAGCTGGATGAGTGCCTGGCGCTCGCGTGCGCAACGAGCGGGGCGTATGTCAGGGATGCGCAAAGCCCGGATCAGGCGCGGCTGGCGGCGATGCTGCGGGCGATGCCCTCGCCGCAGTAGAAGGTTCACTACGAGAGACACAGAGGCACAGAGAGGGGAACTGGAAAGGCCCCTTCAACCCAAAGAGCTCAAAGGGCTCGAAGAACTGCAATTGGTTGCGGGTCCGCTCGATGGAGGTTCGTGCGACGCCAGGCCTCGCCGAAAGTCCAGTGCCGACACGGCTGATGCATTTTCCGTCTCTCCCGCTATCTGCCGCTCCCGCATGGAGCCCTTGGAGCCCTTGGAGCCCTTGGAGCCCATTGAGTTGAACTGTCTTTCTCTGTGCCTCTGCGTCTCTTGTGGTGAATTCCCTCCGATCCAGTCGCGGCGTTCGACAACGCACGCCCCACGCCTACAGTCTTTCGATGTGTTTCACGTCTTCCGGGGAAAAAGTGGCTGGGGATGGCACGGAGGTTCTCTCAGTGGACGCTCTTGCACGCGCTGCGGTCGCTGAAATCCAGTCGGGCATGATCGTCGGGCTGGGCACCGGTCGCACGGCGTCCCGTGGCGTTCTGGCCCTCGCCGAGCGGATCCGCGAGGAGCGGCTGAACATCCAGTGCGTGCCGACAAGCCACGCGACCGAGACCGTCGCCCGCAGCTACCAGCTCCCGATCATCGATTTCGCGATGGTGGAGAAGGTGGATTACCTGTTTGACGGTGCGGACGAGGTCGATCCGTCGCTGCGGATGCTCAAGGGCAAGGGCGGCGCAATCGTCCGTGAACGCATCGTCGCCCACGCCGCCGCCCGAGCGGTGTACATGGTGGGACAGAACAAGCTGGTCGATCGTCTGGGTCAGTCGTGCACGCTGCCGGTGGCGGTGATGGCGTTCGGGCTGACGTCGGTGCGGACGCGGCTGCGGGACATGGGGCTCAACGGCGTCATCCGCCGCACGCTCGACGGACAGTTCTTCCTGACCGACAACGGCCATCTCTTGATTGACGTCACCATCGAGAACCATGACGTCGAGGAGTTGGCGAGCGAGCTGGATCGGATTCCGGGCGTCGCCGACCACGGCCTGTTCCTGACCGAGTGCCAGGAGCTCTTGGTCGAGACCGACAAGGGCATCGAGAAGATGCACCGCACGGTCGGGGCCTGAGTTCGTCTCTTCATCGTGTGTTCTGATGCCAACGCCCCGTCAGGGGCGTTGTTTGTTCTCCCCGGGGGGTGGGGGGGCGGTGCGGAACATCGACGGTTGGGCCGGGCGTCGATGCGTGACTATACTTCGATGTATGTCGAAGTATCAAAGCATTGAGACCGAGAGCGTTGCCCGTGCCTTGGCTGCCATCGGCAGCCCGGTCCGTCTGCGGCTTCTGCTGGAACTGGCCTCGTGCTGCGGGCCGGGTGATGGTGGGGGCTGCGGTAGCGATGACCGAGCCTGCTGCGCGCCGACGGACGGCGAGGAGTCGTGCGTGGGTCGGATCGCCGAGTCGGTGCATGTCGCGCCGTCGACGGTGTCGCACCACATCAAGGAACTGCGGGACGCGGGCGTGATCTGGTGTTTGAAGCAGGGGCGTCGGGTGTGCTGCGGCATCGATGCGGAGATGCTCGCGGCGGTTCGGGAGGTGGTGGAGCGGTTGCACGCCGTGAGCGAGCCGAGGCCTGCGGTGCGTCTGGTTGGATCGCAGAGGCAAGGGAGCGGGGCTTCGCGGTCGCCGGGGGCCGGGAGCACGCGTGCTGGTCGACGCACGTCTTCGGCGGGAAGCACATCTTCGACGGGACGCAAGGCGTCGCGTTCGGGCTCCAAGGCCATACGACGCGTGTGATCAGGCGCAAGGACCAAGCGGCGGGCGAGGCCCGCAAGCGCGGAAAGGAAAGGAACGCATCATGGAAAACACTCAACAGATTCTCGACGCGGTGCGGGAGCACTATCGCAAGGCCGCGGTGCAGGGCGGCTCGGGTTGCGGCTGCGGGCCGGCGGTGGCGGGGGGTGATTCGTGCTGTGCGCCGTCGATGGACGTGGCGTCGGCGGCGATGGGTTATCTGTCTTCGGACTTGAAGGACATTCCGTCGGGTGCGAACCTCGGTCTGGGCTGCGGCGTGCCGCTCGAGGTGGCGGCGTTGCAGCCCGGCGAGACCGTGCTCGATCTGGGCTCGGGCGCGGGGATCGACTGCTTCCTCGCTGCAAAGCGCGTGGGCACGACGGGTCGCGTCATCGGTGTGGACATGACGCACGAGATGCTGGCCAAGGCACGGCAGAACGCCGCGGAGGGCGGTTATGCGAACGTTGAGTTCCGGCTGGGTCAGATCGAGGCACTGCCGCTGGGTGATGCGACGGTCGATGTGGTGATCTCGAATTGCGTGGTGAACCTGAGCCCGGACAAGGCGGCTGTCTTCCGTGAGGTGGCGCGGGTGCTGAAGCCGGGCGGGCGGGTGGCGATCAGCGATGTGGTGCTGACGGCGGAGCTTCCGCCGCACGTGAAGGGGAACCTGGCGTTGTACTCGGCGTGCGCGTCGGGTGCGGCGTCGATCACGGAGCTGACGGTGTGGATGCGTTCGGCGGGCTTGACAGATGTGCGTGTCGAGCCCAAGGACGCGAGCCGCGAGCTGATCAGGACGTGGGCTCCGGGGGCGAGCCTCGAGCGATACATCGTGTCGGCGAACATCACGGCACGGAAGTGATGGCGCGATCGTTGGTGGTGAAAGAGAACACGCCGCGTTTCCGCGGCGTGCTTTGTTGAACTGCGTGATGTGTGGTCTTCAGGCCTTGCGGATGCCGTCGGCCTCGACCCAGGCCTTGGGGCGGACGAGTTCTTTGGCGATCCCGACCTTGCGAAGGAAGAGGATGGTCAGGTAGGTCGGATCGACTTCCCACCACTTGTGGCCGTGGGCGGCGGCCCGCTGGTCGGCGTGGTGGTTGTTGTGCCAGCCCTCGCCGCCGGAGAGGATCGCGACGACCCAGTTGTTGCGGCTGTCCTCGTCGGTGTTGTAATTGCGATAGCCGAACATGTGGGTGACGGAGTTGACGCTCCAGGTGACGTGCCAGACGACGACGGTGCGGAGGAAGACGCCCCAGAAGAGCCAGGAGACCGAGAGCTGCCACGCGCCCTCGGTGGTGCCGGTCATCCAGTAGCCCAGG
Organism: Phycisphaerales bacterium; assembly: GCA_044375915.1. Taxonomy (GTDB): domain Bacteria; phylum Planctomycetota; class Phycisphaerae; order Phycisphaerales; family UBA1924; genus JAFEBO01. Next base: position 149 of record JBILLU010000293.1, on the reverse strand, counting down.
CCGTAGCCCATCGCCATGATGACGATGGCATGCAGCGGGTAGAGCAGCAACCAGAGCCGGTTGTCTTCCATGGACTTGTACACCGGGTCGCGCATCAGGTCGACGCAGTAACGATCGACCGACTCACGGGTGTCCACCTCGGGGTTGTT
>JBILLU010000292.1:0-3360 GCA_044375915.1 Phycisphaerales bacterium | reverse complement strand
TGCGTTGCTCGCGGTAGAAGAACTCCATGATCACGCTCTTCCGCCCCGACGCGTGCTCCTCGAACACCTCCCGCGGCGTCAGAAAGTGCTCGTCCGGAAGGATCTCCAGCGGCACGCCCAACGCATCTGCTGCCTTCCGCAGCATCGCTCGCACCCGATGCTCGCCCGGCTCCAGCACCACGACCGCTTCCGGCTTCAACTCCTGAACCGCTCGCGAAAGTTCACCCTCGAAGGTCTGCGTGTTCGCCGCATCAGCCAGCGAGACATACCGCACCCGTAGCCCCTTGGCCGCCAGTTCGCACGCGAAGTGTCGCATCGCACTCAGAAACACCACCGTCCGCTGCACATGGCTTGGCACATGCCGTGATTCCGCCGCAACCTCCATCATCAGCACAACATCACGGGCCGCATCCACCTCACGCAACGCCGCCGAGGCGTGATCCAACTGGTCGCCCAGCACGACCACAAGCCGCCGCGTCCGCGTGCCCTTCTTGAGAGCCGCGATCGGCCATGTCTCGTCGTTCAATGTCTTGGAACGTGCGGCGATAGCTCACCTCCACGCCACCTTCGCCAACACCGCGTTCACGGATGCACGCGCTCAAGTCCCGGCCACCGACCCCTACGGCAATGCCGCCGCCCAAGCGCTTTCCACGTCCTTGGTCGTTCGCACCGATCCATCAAAGAACGTGACCGAGAACCGCCGGTCCTTTCCGTGCACCCGCCCGATGCGATCCGCCACGTGCGTCGCCTGCCGGAAGTCGATCACGCTCACGCTCCGCGTCGGTGGGGGGCTGCCAGCCGACGTCGTCCTCGGCATCGCCGCGTCCAGCACCAGCGGTGCATCGCCGGGCCTCGCCACCTTGTCCATGTTTACGTGCACCGTCGCCGCGTCGTAGTTGTCCGGATCAACCGGCAGCCCCGCGTGCCCGGTCACGTTGATCGCGTAGGTCCGCGTCACCTCGCGCCCGAACCGTGCCCGCGTCGTCGGGCACACCAGCACCGAGTTGGGCGTCAACGCCGTATCGGTCGTCGTCCCGATCTGCCCCGCGGCCTGTTGCACCGCAACGCCCCAGTTGGGCAGCCTTGCATACGGCTGGCCCAGCGCGGGCGTCAGCCCCTTCGCCGAATCCGCGTACGCCCGGATCGCGACGTACGTCTGCCGAAGGTTCGACGAGCACGCCGCCAGCCGCCCTGCCTCGCTCGCCGCCGACAGCGCCGGGAACAGCAAGCCGATCAGCACCGCCACCACGGCGATGACCACCAGCAATTCGATGAGCGTGAACGCGCGACGCATGCAGTCACTGTACGATCAACGGCCGTTCCCAGGTCGCCGGTGCACCCAATCCAAACACGCGCCATAATCGAATCGTGAGAACCATGCGAACCCAACTCCACTCCGCCATCGCCGCCACCACCCTCGCGTTCGCCGCCGCGGGCCAGTCCGGCTTCCACGTCGAGCCCGATCCGCTCCTCAAGGACATCCGTGTCCGTGACGGCTACGAACTCTCCGTCGCTTATCCCGAACTCAAAGAAGCCCGCTTCCTCGAGTGCGACCCGAGCGGCACGCTCTACGTCTCCCGCCCCAACCGCGGCGAGATCCTCGCCTTCCGCGACGCCAACGCCGACGGCAAGCTCGACGAACCCGTCGTCTTCGTCACCGGCTATCGCACCGTCCACGGCCTCTGCTACCACCACGACGGCAAGGACGCCTGGCTCTGGTTCTCGCAAACCGGCGCGATTCACAAGGCCAAGATCGAGCATCCGGCCGACCCCAAGTCGCCGCCCGTCGCCGCAAAGACCATCGAGACCGTGATCCCCGAAGGCCGCCTTCCCAAGGGCGGCGGCCACTGGTGGAGGGCGCTCCTCGTCACCGACGACGCCATCTACACCGCCATCGGTGACAGCGGCAACATCAACGACGAGTCCGCCACCGAGCGTCAGAAGATCTTCCGCTTCAACCTCGACGGCTCCAACAAGTCCGCCTTTGCCTCCGGCCTCCGCAACACCGAGAAGCTCCGCATCCGCCCCGGCACCGCCGACATCTACGGCGTCGACCACGGCTCCGACTGGTTCGGCGGCCCCATCGGCGATAAGGCCGGGCGCCAGCCCGTCACCGACTTCAACCCGCCCGACGAGTTCAACCGCTACGTCGAGGGCAGCTTCTACGGCCATCCCTTCGTCACCGGCAACAAGCTCCCCCGCATCGAGTTCCACAACAAGAGCGACATCATCGAGCTCGCCGACCGCACGGCCATCCCCGATTGGTGCTTCCCCGCCCACTTCGCCGCCAACTCGTTCACCTTCATCGACCCCGCCATCAACGACAAGACCGGCGCCTTCCCGAAGGACCACAACGCCGACGCCTTCGTTGCCGCCCGCGGCAGTTGGAACCGCACCCGAAAAGCCGGTTACAAGGTCGTCCGCATCCTCTTCGACCCCGCCACCAACCGCCCCTACGGCATGCTCACCATCATCGACGGTCTCAACGAAGCCAAGAACTCCGCCGCCGTCCGTCCCGTCGATTGCGTCCAGATGCCCGACGGCTCGATCATCTTCAGCGCCGACGACCCCGGCCGCCTTTACCGCCTTCGCGGCGCCAAGAAGTAGCGTCGATTCGAGTCGCGGGAGTTGTCGCTACATTTGCCTCCCATGCCCGCGCCCGTGATCGAGCCCGCCATCCGCAAACGCCTCGACGACCTGGTCGACGAGCACGCGCGTTTGTGCAGCGATCTCGAAGACCCGGCGATCCTGACGGACCACAAGGCCGTCCGTGAGCGTTCGATCCGCAAGGCCGCCATCGACGAGGCCGTCGCCGATGTGAAGCGCCTCCGCACCATGATCGCGGACATCCACGAGCTCGAGGCCGCGCTGAAACCCGGCGGCAGCGCCGACATGGCCGAGCTCGCCCGCGAGGAACTCCCGACCCTCTCCGCCAACGCCGCCGACACCCTCGCTCGCATCAAGGCCGCGCTCGTACAAGGCGAGGACAACCGCATCGGCTCGGTCATCCTCGAGCTCCGCGCCGGCACCGGCGGCGACGAGGCCGCCCTCTGGTGCCGCGACCTGCTCGAGATGTACACCAAGTACGCCGGCAAAAAAGGCTGGAAGTTCGAGCTGCTCGACTTCGTCCCCGAATCCGACGCCGGCGGCATCAAGAGCGCCGTCGCCAACGTCAAGGGCCAGGGCGTCTGGAACGAACTCGCCTTCGAGGCCGGCGTCCACAGCGTCAAGCGAGTCCCCGCCACCGAAGCCGCGGGCCGCGTGCACACCTCGACCGCCACCGTCGCCACGCTCCCCGAACCCGAAGAAGTCGACGTCAAGATCAACTGGGCCGAAGACGTCGAAGAGTTCGCGACCCGC
>JBILLU010000081.1:0-13905 GCA_044375915.1 Phycisphaerales bacterium | reverse complement strand
GCGATCGGTCCCTGGCATGAGCAGCACAAACTCGTCCCCGCCGACACGGGCAGCAAGATCGGTCGGACGGGTGCCGTTGGTCAGCACGCCCGCAACCGCCTTGAGCACCTGATCGCCCGCGGCGTGGCCGTCGGTGTCGTTGATCTGCTTGAAGTTGTCGCAATCGATGTACGCGGCCGAAATCGGCGAGGCGTAGCGCTGTGCGCTCGCGAGGAGTCGAGCCGCCTGCTCGCGCAGGGCCCGGTGATTGGCAAGACCGGTCAGCCCGTCGGTCCGGGCAAGGGCCGCCTGCCCCTTCAGCAACTGCCGGACGAACGTGGACACCTCAGCCATCAGCACAAACGCGCCGATGCGCGAGCACGCAGCCCAGATGAATACGCCGTGACCGGTATCACGCGGAAAGATCTGATAGTCGGCAGCGAACCAGCAGACGCCGGCAATCACGGCGTAGGTGTACGCCACAAGCCGCCCACCGAAGCACGCGACCAGAAAGACCGGCGCAAGCGAGAGCACGCTGAGCGACACATACGGCCCGAGCTTGAGGTCGGCCGACACGATCGGGATCAGAGCCAAGAGCGACAACGCAAGCACGTCGAGCTTGCTGCGGCGTTCGAGCCAGCGCACGGTTTCGTCCGGGCTGCTGACGCGAATGAGATGTCGCCACGGTGACGCCATGATCGGAAATATCGGCCCCAGCGAGTCCCCGCGACAGCCGAGCTTTCCCAAACCCCGTCGCCCTCGCCGGTTATCAAAGCGAGCTACGCAGAACTGCCCGTTGACGCACGGTTGGCTCTGGCGGTCTTTGCGCGTTTGGGAGCTTGGGAGCTTGGGAAGCCTGCTTTGCCTTCGTCTTCTTGGCGAGGTTCTTGATCGCAGCGTTGAGCTTCGCTGCGGTGAAAGCCGTGCCAGTCGCGTCGCGATCCCAAGTGTGAGCCGGCCCATGGATCGACTCGTAGTGGTGCCACATCTCGAACCAGTAGGACCGAAACGCCTGATCGCCGAAGGGCTCGAAATGACGTTTCACCCGCAGCATGATCTGCTTCGACCCGCCCCGGAAACCGAGGATGGTGCGCCCGTGACGGACACTCTCTGTGTCCAATGGCAGACGCGAGTAGCGGCCCAGCAGCTGCATGATGTTCGCCGCGGCGTAGGGGCCAACACCGGGAAGCTCGAGCAGGATCTCGTGCAGCTCATCGTCGCTCGTCGCCGGGTCTTCGATCTTCGCGATCGCGGGATCACCACTCGCGAAGATCGCGCCCAGTTCGACGATGCGTCTGTCGCGGTAACCGACGCGACAGCGCTCACGGAGCAGCAACGGCGACGCAGCGGCAATGGCCGACGGATCCGGGAAGGTCTGCAAGCCGCCCGGAGACTGCTTGCCGAGCACCTCGACCAGCCGCCGATTCATGTGCACCGTTCCGGGCCAGGTCACGTTGCAGCTCGTGACGGTCTTGAGAACGTCCTCAAAGAGCGTCGGGGAACGGAAAAGGCGCCCTCGACCGAGCCTTTTCCATCGCGGGTCAACACGATGAAACCCGCGGATGTGAGCCGCATCCTCGTCGAGCCGCAGCATGCGGGTGATCTGACTGCGGGCGTCGGCGATCTCCTGCTTCGTCAGAGCGCGGTCAAACCGGCAGAGCAACGCGGCTCCGCCGCCGCTCATCGGCTTCGCTCCCGGTTGTGAGATGACGACACCGGCGGGCTTGCCGGCGAGCAAAATCGCTCTGGTCAGCGTGTGCTCGTGGATGCTCCAGCGGTTCGGTGCGAGCAGGAAATAGCCGTAGCTGCACACATCGCGTGCGAGGCGGTAGTCGCGTGGCGGCGTCAACCGGAGCATCGTCATATGCGAAGCGCCTTTCACGCGGTGAGCAAGAGATCAACGCTTTCGGCAGCGGGCACAAGACGGGGCGGTCTCACGCCGTCAGCTTGCGCTGCAACGGGAACAGGAACGTCGCAAGATTGACGCACAAGCGATCGGACACGACGCTGAAACGCTGGTAGTGCTTCTCGAGCTGGGCACGAATCTCGGACTCGCTCTGCCCGGTGCGGGCCAGGAAGTCGCCCTCTCGCGACAAGATCGTCTCGATCATCGCGCGATCGAACTCCGGGTGGAACTGGAAGCCGTACGTGCGAATACCGGCGCGATACACCTGCACCTTGCAGTCCTTGCTTGAACCAAGAACAGTCGCACCGGCGGGCACCTGCTTCACCTCGTAACCATGCGTCTGATACATCGGGCTTGTCCATGGGACGCCACCGAGGATCGTGTCGGTCTGACCCGCCACGTTCAGCACCAGATTGTGGAAACCGAGCTCGGGGCGGTCCATCGGGCCGACCTGCCCGCCGAGGGCCGCGGCGATCATCTGGCTGCCAAGACACAGCCCGATCAACGGGAGCTGCCGTTCGTGGGTCGCCTTCAGGAACTCCAGCTGCGGCTTCATCCACGCGTGATCCTCGCCAACGTTCTGAGGCCCGCCGAGCGAGACGACGCCGTGAATGTTGTCGAAGTCCTTGGGAATCAGCGATGACTTGTCGAAGCCTTCGAGCGCGTGCTGATTCAACGGATGCTCGAGCGGCAGGTCGAGCCGCCGGATCGAGAGCTTGAAGCCGTGGTCTCGGAGCGTGAGTCCGAGCCGACCGGGACCAACATCCGCCGCGTGCTGAAGGACGATGATTGCCATAGGGACGCCAGTGTATTCGTGGTCCGCGGCACGCGACGCGGCGGAGGGGCATGTTGCCCCCGCGCCTTCCTGCAAACGCTAGCGGAAACGGGCACCGCGGAACCCCTTACATTGTGGGAGATGATCCGGCTTCAAAGACAACGCCGCCACGGGTTCTTCGCGAAGGTCGCGCTGTCGACCATTGCGATTTCCGCGCTCACGGGTTACAGCGCGTACTGCGGCCTCATGTACAAGGTCCAAGATCAGATCATCTTCGCCACGGATTTCGCTGGCCGGCACCGGGGCATGGGTAAGCCACCCGAGGCAGAGCAATTGTGGCTCGAAGCAGCGTCCATCGATGCTCCCACGGCCACCGAGAAGACCGAGGCGTGGTACTTCACAGGCAAGGGCCGCAGCGCATCGAACCCGGGTCCGCTTGTCGTGCTCTTCCACGGCAACGGCGACATCATCGACAACTACACGCGCCTCGCACAGCTATACGCCTCATTGGGGTGCAACGTGCTTCTTCCGGAATACCGGGGATACGGCCGCGCCACCGGGAAGCCTTCACAGCAAGCGATCGTCAGCGACACGGCTCGATTCATATCCGACGCGCTGAAGCGGCCCGAAGTTGATCGGACGAAACTGGTGCATCTCGGACGATCGCTCGGCGGCGGCGTGGCGGTCGCCGTTGCGGCGCAACTGCGCGATACGGCCAATGTCCAGCCCGCCGTGCTCGTGCTCGATTGCACGTTCACGAGCGTGGCCGCGATGTCGAGCAAGTACCTGGTGCCGTCGTTTCTGGTCAAGCACCCCTTCCGCACCGATCTCGAACTGCCGAAGCTCGCGGCGGCGGTCATCATTACCCACGGCACGGCCGATCGGGTGATTCCGTACTCGCACGCTCTGGCGTTGCAGAGGATCCGCCCCGACGCCACACTGGTCACGCTCGAATGCGATCACCTTGACTTCCCCGGCAAGTCGGGCGAATACGAGCGATCGCTCCGCGCGTTCCTTGCCGCCAACGGCATCATCGACGCGGCACCGTGATCCAGCGGGCGGCTAGAGCGCGTTGCGCCGCCGCGTGGCCCCGCCAGCGTCAATAGCCCGCGGCGACATCGACACAGTTCAGGAGCGGCTCGCCCGCGCCGAAGCGGCGGATGTTCTCTTTGTACAAGGCCCACCACCGCTCCTCGGTCAGTTCCCCGTCCGCGGCGACGTGCGGCGTGATCAGCACGTTCGGCGTGGTCCACAATGCGTGACCGGACGGCAGCGGCTCGGGGTCGGTGACGTCAAGGGCCGCACCGGCGAGGCGGCCGTCTTTCAGGGCGGCGATCAGGGCGTCGGTATCGACAATCTTGCCCCGGGCGATATTGATGAGGTACGAGCCCTTCTTCATCGTCGCGATCATCGCGGCGTCGAAGAGCCTCTCGGTCTCCTTGGTCAAGGGCACGCAGATCGCGACCACGTCGGCCTGCGGCAGCATCGCGGGCAGTTCGTCGGGCTTGCCGAGGCGTTCGACGAACGGCTCCGTCGCCGCGTCGCTGCGGCGGGTGGCGATGACGCGCATGCCAAAGCCGTGAGCCCGGCGGGCGATCTCGGTGCCGATGCCTCCGATCCCAACCACGAGCATGGTGCGGCCCTGCAACGCCACGGCGCGTGGGCTGTCGCCTGCATCGCCGATCCCCCACTGCTGTTTCTGCTGGGCGTCGTGGTACTCCGGAAGGCGGCGGGTGAGCGACAACAACATGCCCATGGCGTGATCGGCGATCGCCGGGCCGTGCACGCCGCGGGAGTTTGTGACCACGATCGCGGTGCGTTCCTTGAGCTCGGGCATGCCGACAAAGCGGTCCACGCCGGCGCTTGTCGCGTGGGCCCAGGCGAGTTTCGTGGCCTTGGAAAGAAACTCCGGCGACAAGAACCTTGCCTCGGCGCCGTCGGCGTCGCCTGCTTTGTCCATTGCCTCGGCGCGACTGGCGACCCGGACGACCTGGACGTTTGGCGCGATCGTCTTCAGTTCTTCGACCTGCGCATCGGTGAGCGCTCCGGCGAGATAGGTCAACGCGGGCCGAGCCTCGCCCGGCGCGACGGCCTTGGCGACACGGGCGCTCCGCAGTGACCCTGGCAACTCGTCGTCGGCGAGCGCCGGCGAGTGACAAAGAACCGCGAAAACAAGCACCGCCGCGATCCGAGCCGCGTTTCTCGCAAGCCGCATGTGCAACCTCCTCGGGGAACGCACGAGTCTACCGCAGATCGGTCCGACGCGTACTGTTGCACCCCGTTCGGCAGCATTCGACGGCACTTTTCATCAGGCGACACCATGGCCATCAGCATCAACAAAGAGACGCACGTTCACCTTCCCGCCGACACCAACCAGGCGCTGGGCATCGCGCAGTACGCGATCGACTTCATGAGCGACGATGCCGCGAAGACCGGCCGCCCGTCGCAGAGCGTGCTTGACCGCACCGCCCTCTTCCACACCGACGCCTGCCTCTGCGGCGTGTCGGCGTTGGCGCTGGGCACCAACGCCCCCAATCTCCTCCGCGACGAAGCGCACCAGTACGCAACGCCGTTGAGCGGCGTGGGCTCGATGGCGGGCGTGCCGTGGGCCAAGGGCGCGGTGCGCTCCGGCGTGCCGACGTTTGGTTCGAAGGTGGACGTGCAGGTGGAGAAGGCCATCGTCGCCAACGCGGCCGCGGTGCGTGAATGGGACAGCAACGGCACGAACTTCGGCTACAACCCGGAACTCAACCACCTCGCGGGCGAGTTCGGGCACAACGACTTCTACGCCGTCGCTCTGGCCGCGGCCCAATTGCGTGGCAAGGACGGCGCGTTCGCGCTCAAGGGCATGCTGCTGATCGACGAGATCCGAGGCCGCCTGGCCGAGGTCTTCTCGCTCAAGTCCTACAAGATCGACCACGTCGTCCACGGCGCCATCGGCTCTGCCGCGGCGTTCGGTGCGATGATGGGCGCGACGGCGGAGCAGATCGAGTCGGCCATCGGCATGGTGATCGCCCACTACATCCCCTTCCGCGCGATTCGCGCCGGAAAGCAGTTGAGTGACAGCAAGGGCGCGTCGGCCGCGATCAGCACCGAGGCGGCGATTCTGAGCGTGAAGCGCAGCATGGCCGGCTTCATGGGGCCGCGCGACATCTTCCGCAACCCCGAGGCGATCTTCCGCTTGTTTGAAGGCCCGGGCCAGCTCTTCAAGAAGACCCACAGCGGCGGCACGGGTATCCCCGACGCCAAGGAAGGCTGGGGCACCAAGACCTACGCCTCGCCGTTTGATCTGGTGCTGGGCAAGGCCGGCGACGACTTCGCGGTGATGGGCATGCACTTCAAGCTCGGGCTGTACGAGCACCAGTCGGCCGGCGCGCTGCAGGGCCTGATCAACCTCATCACCCGCAACCCGCACCTGCTCGAGGATCAGACCGGCGACTGCATCAACAAGATCGTCGTCCGGGCTTACGAGCCGGCGTTCGGCATTATCGGCGACCCGGCGAAGCGCGACCCCAAGACGCGTCAGTCGGCCGATCACTCGATGCTCTACCTCGTCAACACCATGCTCCGTAAGGCGCTGGAACTGGCAATCGCGAAGAAGGGCGCCAAATTCGGCTGGAAGGACTTGATGCTCCTGCCACACGACTTCGACGCCAAGAGTCTGCACGACCCGCTCACCCGCCGCCTGATGGACAAGATGTTCTTCGAGCACGGCGGGGCCGAGTACGATGCCAAGTACCCCGACGGCATCCCGACCTCGATGATCATCACCGACGACAAGGGCGCCGCGTTCGATAGCGGCCTGGTCATGTACCCCGGCGGCCACGCCCGCAACCACCTCGGCCCCGACAAGGTCGACCTCCACGAGATCCTCGACCACAAGTTCAAGAAGCTCGCCGAGATCGCCAGCGACGACCCCAAGGGGCTCGTGAAGCGCCTCAGCGATGTCGGCGGCAAGAACGCGAAGGCGGTGGCGACGCTCATGGACTTCGACATCAAGTCGCACGGGAAGTTCGAGTAAGACACGACCGCAAGACGCTTCGTTGGCGCCACCGACTCGCACGCGTGCGTCCGATGTCACATTCGATCAATGGAAATCGCGTGACGCAACCTCGACATCGGGCAGCGCGTGATCCAAGCTCTCCATGTGATCAACGTGCACATGGACGACCTCGCCCTGCCGCTCGACCTTTCCGCGAACTTGTAGAACGTGGCTCTGTCGCGCCACGCGGCGATAGGTTTCGAATGTGTCCGACCACACGATGAGGTTGGCAATGCCGCTCTCGTCCTCGAGCGTGAAGAAAACCACGCCTGACGCCGTGCTGGGGCGTTGACGCACCAGCACCAGTCCCGCGACCTGCAGCCGCCGCCCCTGGGGACACACACGCGGGTCGCGAAGCTCGCCGCAGGGCATCACCCCGCTGCTTGCAAGCCTTTCGCGTAGAAACGACATCGGGTGCGCCTTCAGCGAGAGCCCGACATGCTCGTAGTCCTGGTGCACGAGCGTGCTCGGAGCGATCGGAGGCAAAGCCGCGAACGCGAGTGCGTCGGACGAAAGAGAAGCAGGTTCACAGCAGACATCACGGAGAACACCAAGAGGAGAACTCACGGCGCCACTGCTCGCGCCTCGCTCTTTCCCTTCTTCACTCCGTGCTCTCTGCGCCGTCCGTCGCGCCTCCTCGCGATCCATCGCGGCCGCCCCGACGCCGGTCTCAAACAGCGGCAGCCGCTCGTCCCGCAGCGGTTTGATCTGCCACAGGGCCTGCTGCCGCGTCAGCCCCATCGAGCCGAACGCGTCGGCCTGCGCCAGGCAACGCAGCCCGCGCACCGACACGCCGCTGGCACGCCACAGCGATTCCACATCGCGGAACGGCCCACGCTCCTGAACCGCCGCGGCGACGCGTTCGGCGTCCTCCTGTGCGAGGCCTTTGACGAGGCGGGTGCCGAGACGAAGCGACGGAGCGACGAAGCGACGGAGCGACGGAGAAGAGTGCGCGGAACATCTGCTGGTATCGGGCTCCCCTTCGTCGCCCTGTCGATCAGTCGCTCCGTCGCTCTCTTCCAACGAACAATCCCACCCGCTCCAGTTCACGTCCACCTCCCGCACCTCCACGCCGTGCTCCTGCGCGTCGCGGACGATCTGGGCCGGCTGATAGAACCCCATCGGCTGGCTGTTGATGAGCGCGGCGGCGAACGCCGCGGGGTGGTACCGCTTCAGCCACGCGGAGTAGTACACGATCAGCGCGAAACTCGCGGCGTGCGATTCCGGAAAGCCGTACTCACTGAAGCCTTTGATCTGTTCGAAGCATCGCTCCGCGAACTCACGCGGATAGCCCTTGGCGATCATGCCGTCCATCAGTTTCTGGCCGTACTGATAGATGCCCGAGCCCTTGCGCTTCCACGCGGCCATCGACTTGCGCAGCCCGTCGGCCTCGTCGGGCGTGAAGCCCGCGGCCACGATCGCCAGCTGCATCGCCTGCTCCTGGAACAGCGGCACACCCAGCGTCCGCCCCAGCACGCCCTCGACCTCGGGGCTCGGATACGTCACCGGTTCCTTGCCCTCGCGCCGACGCAGATACGGATGCACCATCCCGCCCTGGATCGGCCCGGGCCGCACGATCGCAACCTCGATCACGAGGTCGTAGAAAGTCCGGGGCCTGAGCCGCGGCAGCATCGACATCTGGGCCCGCGACTCGATCTGGAAGACGCCGACGGTATCGGCCTTGCAGATCATGTCGTAGACGGCGGAATCATCGGCGCGGAGCGCATCGGGGATGTGGGAGAGAAGCGACGGAGCGACGAAGTGACGGAGCGACGAAGGGAGAGAACCATTCAGGTCTCTCGCTGCTTCTGCTCCAGGCTGCGGATCAGGGCCTGCAGTATGCGGTCGGTCTCGCGAAGCAGCGCCAGTGTTGCGTCGCTGGTCGGTATCAGGCTCATGGTCGTCGCCAACTCCAACTGCGTATCGAGTTCCATCAGTGAGCCGCGGCTGATTCGCAGATACTTCAAGAAGTCCGCACGGCTCTGCCTGCCGTGCCCCTCGGCGATGTTGGACGGGATCGAGATCGCAGCCCTTCGCATCTGGATCGTCAGTCCGTACTGCTCCGTCGTGGGCATTGCCTGCGTCTCTCGATAGATCGCCCTCGCCAATTCCATGCTCCGCTGCCACGCGATCAAGTCCCGGAATGTCCGCACGATGGCCATGGCTCCGCTCCCTTTGCTGCTGGCACACGCCAGCGTTGCCGTATCGAGTCGTATCCGCTCTTCCCTTCGTCGCTCCGTCGCTGCGTCGCTCCGTCGCTCGCATCAACCGCACACACTTCCCCACACACGTCAACATCCCCAGCCCCAGCACGTCCACCTTCAGCATCCCCATCGCGTCGATGTCGTCCTTGTCCCACTCGATGACGGTGCGGTCCTCCATCGCGGCGTTCTCGATCGGCACCAGTTCGCTCAGCGGGGCCTGCGTGATCACGAAGCCGCCGACGTGCTGAGACAGGTGGCGAGGAAAGCCCGCCAGCTCGTGCGCCAGCTCGATCACGCGCCGGATCGTCGGCTCCCGCGGGTCGAGCCCGACCTCTCGCACCCGCTCCTCGCTCGGTGGCTCGTGCCAGCGGTCCAGGTTCTTCGCCAGGGCATCGATGCAATCCTCCGACAAGCCCATCGCCTTGCCGATGTCACGCACCGCGCTGCGCCCGCGGTAGGAGATCACCTCCGCCGTCAACGCCGCTCGCTCACGCCCGTACTTGGCGTAGATGTACTGGATCACTTCCTCGCGGCGTTCGTGCTCGAAGTCGATATCGATGTCCGGCGGCTCCTTGCGGGCGCGGCTGATGAACCGCTCGAACAGCAGTTTGAACCGCGACGGATCCACCTCGGTGATGCCAAGGCAGTAGCACACCGCCGAGTTCGCAGCGCCGCCCCGACCCTGGCACAGAATGCCCCGCGACCGTGCGAACCGCACGATGTCGTGACAGGTCAGGAAGTAGGTCTCGTAGCCGAGTTCGGCGATGAGGGCGAGTTCGTGCTCGAGAGCGTGGGATACAGAAAGTGGCAGAGCGGCAGAGTGACGCAGTGGCACAGCGACGGATTCACGCAGCGACGGCTCGCTGGAACCGGACTCGCGTGCCTTCGCCACTGTGCCACTCTGCCACTCCGCCACTCCGCCACTTCCACGCCCCCCATACCGCTCCGCCGCCCCCTCGTACGCCAGCTTCCTCAGGTACTGCGTCGGCGTCATCTCCGGCGGACAGGTCTCCAGCGGGTACTGGTATCTGATCTGATCGAGCGAAAAGCCGGCGGCGCGGCGTGCGATCTCAAGCGACCGTTCGATCGTGCCGGGCATACTCGCAAAGAGCCTCGCCATCTCGTCATCGGGCTTGAGGTGCCGCTCCGCGTTTGCCGCCAGACGCAGCCCCGCCTCGTGAATCGTGCAGCCGTGCCGGATGCACGTCACCACATCCTGTAATGGCCGTCGCTGCGGCACGTGGTAGTGCGCGTCGTTGGTTGCCGCGAGAGGAACGTCGCCGCGTGCACTCAGCGACCGCAGCGCGGCTAGGTGCACAGCATCGTGAGCTCCGAACCGCACGACCGCGGCGAGCGACAGCCGATCGTCACCGAAGATGTCTCTCAGCCGCAACACCGCACGCTCCCACGCCGCGTGATCGCCGTGCGGTGTGCCGAACGTCTCCGGCGGCATCGCCAAGGCCAGCAGCCCGCGTGCGTGCGCGGCAACATCATCCACTGAGAGATAGCACTCTCCCTTGGGTGCGCGGCGTTTTCCAAGTGTCAGCAGCGTGCACAGCCGTGCATACGCGTCGCGGTCTTGCGGGTAGACGCACAGCTCCACGCTCGCGGCTCCTCCCGACCCCACAGCCGCTCCTGTCCCGACAGCGTCCATCAGCACAAGGCGGCAGCCGATCACGATCTGCATCTTGTGCTGCTTGGCCGCCACATGAGCACGGACGATGCCGGCCAGCGTGTTGCGATCGGCGATCGCGACGGCGCGGTAGCCCAACGCCGCGGCCTGCTCGACCAGTTCCTCCGGGTGCGACGCGCCGCGCAGGAACGAGAAGTTGCTCGTCACCGCGAGCTCTGCGTACGGATGCGTAACCAGCGCAGCGTCTCCCGCCGCCGCCGCGGGCGGGCTGTTGATCGGGTGCGGCTTGACCTTGTGGAATACTTTCTCGGGCATCTGTGCACCTCAGGCCGACACGCCGTGGATGAACCAACGGGCAGACTCACGGAAGATCCACAGCCAGCGCCCGCGGCTGTCGCGGATGTGGAAGTAGTCGCGGTGCGGAGCGCCGCCGCTCGCGTCGGCCCACCACTCAGCAGCGATGCGTTCCGGCCCGAGGCACGCGTCCACGCGCAGTTCGGTCTCGCCCTTGTTCTCGCACGTGCTCTTGCACTTGCCCTCGCCTCCGGCCTCGTCCCAGAAGACGCGGCAGACCGGGCCGTCGGGCGTGAGCGCCAGCACGCGGATCGGCACCGGTCGGGGCAGCAGCAACGCGGGCCGCACGACCGGCGCAAGGGCGGCGGGCTCCGGAGCCTCCGCGTCGATGGCGGGGCGTGACGACGATGCCCGCTCGGGGATGTGCGATGCAACCAGATGCGCCCGCCGCACCCGCTCGCGCCCGAGCCGGTTCGCCAGCACGTCGATGAGTTCGCCGGCGTCCGCGTGATGCGCCATGTCGGCATGGGTGGGATCGGTGACGAGTTGCTCGTGCATCAGACGCCCGATCCACACCACGGTGAGCACAACCGACTCGACGCCGTGGCCGAGTTGGACGCGTTCGAGCCGCGGGCGCAGCATGTGCCAGAGATGGCGATGGTTCCGCGTGGGCCGCGCGACAACGAGCGAGATCGTCTCGTCCGGCAGATCGATCCGGCCGAGGGTGACATCGAGCCGGCGCACGCCGCTCTCGCGAGCCTGGACCTTTTCTAGGAGTTCTTCGAGAAGGCGGCGGCAGCAGAGTTCGATCGACTCGGTATGCGTAGTCGGGCCGTCGAAAGTGCGCTGCACGCACAAGGGCGGCTCTTTGCGCAGCGCGTGAAGAGGCTCGATGGCCTGCCCGAGCGCCTGATCGATTCGCATAAGCACCGCGCCGCCGTAGCGAGGTGCGAGCGATGCCCGTGGCAGCTTCAACAGCTCCCCGATGCGACGGACGCCGACGAGCGCGAGATCGTCCACCACTCTTCTCGATAAACGCAGCGCCTCGATCGGCAGCGGCTCGATTGCGCTCCGCACGCCCGCGGCATCCACCCGCAGCGGCGAGCGCGGCCCGTAGCGTGCCAACGCCCACGCGCTCCCCCCGCTGGGCGCGATCGCCACGCGGGCACGAAACCCCAGCGCGGCGAGCGACTCGAGCGTCAGGGATGCCAGCCGCGTCTCGCCACGGAACACAACCTCGCAGCCGGAGACATCCAGTTGCAGGCCGTACGAGAACGCCGCGTCGTGATCGAACAGATCGCGCCCGCGCTTGTCGTGCGACTCCTCCGGCTCGTCATCCACCGCGACGATGGGCGCCAGCCGCTCGGCCCAGAGCGCCAGCGCCCGCAGCATCCGCTGCGGCTGGAGATCGTCGAGATCGGCGGTGCGCGGCTCGACATCGAGCACGGCCCGAGCCTGGCTGAGCGGCAGGCCGGGGCGCACCCCCGCCGCCCGCGCCCGCTCGCAGCAGCACGCGACGACGCGTTTGCGTGCGTCGGTACGCAGGATGAGGATGGGGCGCTGGTCAGGCGCTCTGTCGCGTCGGCGCAGCGCGTCGACCGGCAGCATCGGCAACCAGATGGACATCACCCGTCGCATGGTCCAACCGCACGATCCACGATCGCGCGTCCTCCGGTACAGGCCGCAGTCCCTTGCAGCGCAACAGTTCGAGCCTCCAATGCGGATCCGGGAAACACACCGCCGAATCTGCCCCGGGCTGCGGTGTCGCCAACCAGCGCGTCGCCGCGGCCGAGAGCTCGCGGCGTTCCCAAGGCGGGCGCGCGAGAAACGCGATCCCCCCCGACTCCGCCGCCGCCAGTTGCAGCCGTCGCGTGTCGCTCATCTTCAGACCCGAGGCATCGGCCACCACGCACGCCACGCCGCGGCTGCGAAGCGCGAGTTCGGTCGCCCAGACCCGCTGATCGCACGTCGGCGCATCCACGAACAGATGCCGCTCCAGCGCCTCGCCGCGGGCGAGCGCAACCGGGTACGGCCAGCATCGCGCCCCGATCCAGACAATCTCGGCCCCGCGACTTGCATCGCTCGCGACCCGGGCAGCACGCCGCGCCAGATGGCTGAGAACCGTCAACGGCGGCAACCAGTTCGGGCGCTCCGCCGCGTCGCCGAACCACTCGTGCACACACCCGCACGGCAGGCCCCCCGCACCGCTCCAAACTCCCACCGACTCCAAAGGCAGCAACACCCGATCCATCGCGTCCCATCCGGTGCGCACCAGACGAGCCGCAACGTGCGCCGGCCGCTCCAACGCGGCAATCGCTGCCGCCAACTCCTCGCGGTTTCGACTGGATGGTCTATTTGATCGCATCGTGTTAGGATACTATCCAAACACAAACCGATCAAGTGTTTTTCTCGCCTCAAGTCAAATATCTATTCCCTTATCGGAAAACGACTTCTGATACGTGATCCCCACCCCACTCGCCCCCCATTACCACGACTCTTTCCGTGTAGCGGTGCTTTCGAGCGGTGCAAGGTCTCAGGCTCGGAGGGCAAGTCACTGGGTGATCGGCGTGGTGAATGCACGAAAGCGAACATGGAGATAGTCATGAAGGTTCGGGAGTTGACGATCGGAACGGTGGCGTGCGCGATCGGTGCCGCCGCGAGCGCGGTGCAGCCCTACTCGGTCGATGCGGGCTCGTGGATCCAAGCCGAAGCGATCGGGTCCAACAACCCATTCGTGTGGTACGGAGCTGCGTACCTGCCGATCACCGGTCCCTCGCAGTTCGTGAACACGTCCAAGCACAACGTCTACATCAACCAGAACGGTTTTCTGGCGTACGTCGTCGAGATGAGCGTCGGCTGGTACCAGTACGGCCCGGGCGTACAGGTCGGACTCCGAGGCGGCCTGCGCTTCACGCCGCTGGTGCCGAATCTCTCGTACGCCTTCAACGGCTTCATGAACATCGTGCAGACCGGCTCGCCCGCCAGCAGCACCGCCACCTCGCTCGTGACGCTCAAGCCCTATCCCAGCGGCACGCCGGTGCTGTACGCCAACGGCCTCTCGTTCCCCGGCCC
>JBILLU010000080.1:0-13975 GCA_044375915.1 Phycisphaerales bacterium | reverse complement strand
GACTGAAAACGAGAACGACGATCGCGATCCCGCGCTCGCCGAGCCGGCGAACGCGGCGAGACCCGCGATGACGCCGAGGATTAGCACGCGACTGGGAACCGTCTCGCGTGGCGCGCGCGTGCGACCGCCGGTGCGAGACACCTCCGACCCGACTTGCCTGCTCATGGATGCAACTCACAAACCGCTCTGCCGATCGATCCCTCCGGGGAGTCGGCGCGGTCGTGCGTACACATCAAGATACGCGGCAAACTGGGAAGAGTTTGCGGAATGCGTGGAAATGTTAGTGATTAGAAACAAATTCCATCAAAACGTCCTATAATATCATCACCTGCATCGCTCTGCATCATCAGTCGAGCCAAACCCCAAGGTCTGAAAACCCGATGGGGTTCGCGAACCGCCTTGACAACGGCAGCAACTCCGATTATCGTTGTCACAACTATTGTTTTCTCGATCCCTGCGTTCCGCGAGCCTTGGCCCGCATCCACCCGCCCCCACCCGACCTCTCTCGCATCTGACCGGCCGCTATTTGCACCATGAGCCCGAACCGCGTTGCCAACACCAAGTCGAAAGGCCTCGCCGCCGAGATCGGCAAGAAGGGGCCGTTCCAGTCGGCAACGCAGGAGGCGTATCTCAATCTCATTCGCACGGCGGCGATCTTGTCGAACCAGCTCGAGCGGCTGTTCAAGACCCGCGGCTTGTCGGAGAGCACGTACAACATCCTTCGGATCTTGCGGGGGGTCGCGGCGCTGCAGGGCGTGGCGTCCAGCAAGTACGGCGACCCCACAACACGGCAGGGCCTGCCGCTGACGGAGATCGGCGAGCGCATGATCGCGCCGGTGCCCGACGTGACGCGGCTGATCGATCGGCTGGAACAACTCACCTTCGCGACGCGGCGCCGCTGCGAGAAGGACCGGCGGGTGATCTATGCCTGCATCACCGACGCGGGCCTTGATGTGCTGCGTGAGTTTGACGAGGCGGTACTGGAAACGCACGACGCGCACCTCGGGCACATGTCACACCAGGAACTGGACCAGCTGAGCGCGTTGCTGGAGAAGGCACGCTTGTCGGCCCTGAAGCGACGAAACGACGGAGCAACAAAGGGCACAGGAGACGCACGATGACGAAGATCGCGGTTGTGTATCACAGCGGGTACGGGCACACCAAGGTCGTCGCCGAGTGCGTCGCCGCGGGCGCGAAGAGCGTCGCGGGCAGCGAGGTGTCGATCATCGCGGTCGCGGAACTCCCGCCGCCGGACAAGGACCGCAAGCTGGGCGGTCGCTGGGACGAACTGGCGCAGGCCGAGGCGATCATCTTCGGGGCCCCCACGTACATGGGCTCGCTGTCGGCGGAATTCAAGAAGTTCATGGAATCGTCCGCGGGCCTTTGGTTCACGCAGGCGTGGAAGGACAAGGTCGCGGGTGGGTTCACCAACTCGGGGAGCATGTCGGGCGACAAGCTCAACGCGCTCTTCCAACTCGCGATCTTCGCGGGGCAGCACAGCATGATCTGGGTGAGCACGGGCATGGTGGGCGGCCAGCCCACCGGCGCGCCCGACGCGCTGAACCGGATCTCGTCGCAGTTGGGCGTGATGACGCAGAGCGATCAGGCGTCGCCCGAGGTGACGCCGCCGAAGGGCGATCGGGCGACAGCCGAGGCCTACGGCAAGCGTGTGGCGGAGATCACGGCGCGGTTTCTGAAGGGCAAGTGAAACCGAGTGGGACGAGAAACCTCGGCCCTTCTTTGGCATCGAATGCTTGTTGAAACAACTACCGCATCGTGGACAGCCACACACGCGGCGAAGCACCGCGTCACGGACCCTTCGACATGACCAATGCCGCCGAACCAATCCGACTGGGCCACGTGCACCTCAAGGTGCGGCGGCTGGATCGCGCACTTGAGTTCTACCAGGAAATGCTGGGGCTCAAGCTCGTCGAGCGCGTGGGCGACGACTTCGCGTTCCTTTCGTTCGGAGCGGCGCACCACGATGTAGCGCTGCAGGCTCTGGGCGATCGGGCGGCGTTGCCGGCTCCCGCCGCGGTCGGGCTGTATCACGTCGCGTTCGAAGTCCATGATGCGGCCACGCTGCTGTCGCGGTGGGACGCGCTGCACGCTCGCGGACGCGTCGTCGGCGTCGATCACGGCATCAGTTGGGCGCTGTACACCAACGACCCCGATGGCAACGGCGTCGAGGTCTATCTGGACCGAAGAACCGACGCCAGCCGGGCTTCATGGAAAGGGCATTCGCTCCCCTTGGAGCGACGCCGCGTCGAAGAAGTTGCCGCTGCTGAACCGAAGACACAGACCAACGAGCACATCCCGTCAGGAGGTTTCTGATGATTACCGTTCGCCCCTCTCACACGCGCGGCCAGTCCAAGTGGTCGTGGCTCGATAGCAAGCACACCTTCAGCTTCGGTCGCTACATCGACCGCAACCACGTTTCGTTCCGTTCGCTCCGCGTCATCAACGACGACATTGTGGCGGCGGGCAAGGGCTTCGAGCCGCACCCGCACGAGGACATGGAGATCATCTCCTACGTCGTGAGCGGGCGGCTGGCGCACAAGGACCGCATGGAGAACGGCTCGCAGCACGCCCACGAGAGCGGCGCAGGCAGCGTGCAGGTCATGTCCGCGGGCCGCGGCGTGACGCACAGCGAGTTCAACCCCTCGCCCACCGAGGCGTCGCGGTTCCTGCAGATCTGGATCATCCCCGACCGCGAGGGCCACGACCCGATGTACGCCCAGCGGGATTTCACGGATACCGAGCGACGCAACAAGCTGGTGCCGATCGTGGGCCCGCGCTCGAAGAAGAGCGAGGCGCCGCTGCTGATCAACCAGGACGCGACGATCTACTCGACACTGTTGTCGCCGGGTGCAAAGGTGGGCCACACCATCACCAAAGGCCGCGGCGTGTACGTGCAGGTTGTCACCGGGCAGATCGACCTCGACGGCAAGGCCCTGGGCGAGGGCGACGGAGCCGCGATCGAGAACGAGGGCTCGATCGTGCTCACCGGCACGACGGACGCCGATGTGCTGGTGTTTGATCTGGCCTGACGAACGCGGGCGGAGCGCTCAGGCGTCGGTGGCGAATCGCTCGGCGACATGCAGGGCGCGGAGCAACTGACGCCGCTTGCTCTGGTGGCCTTCCATCCGCCGCAGGATGTCCTGGAGCGCTCGAACCGCCCGCACGACGTACGGCCCCTTGTTGAGCATGACGCACTCGGCGCGGTGTCCCATCGCCGCGTCGGTGATCTCGCTGCGGCTCGGGAGCCCCTTCTTCGCCAGCGACTCGAGCACCTGCGTCGCCCACACGACGGGCGTGTGCGCGGCCTCGCAGAGGCACAAAATCTCCTCCTGCACCTCGGCGAGACGCTCCCAGCCGATCTCGACGGCAAGGTCGCCGCGGGCGATCATGACGCCGAACGAAGGTGCCTTCAGACCTTCGAGCAAGAGGTGAGGCAGGTTCTCGAACGATCGTGCGGTCTCGACCTTCAGGATGATCCCGACGCGTGTGGCGCCGCGTCGCTTGAGCTCGCGGCGGAGATCGCGGAGATCGTCGCGCTCCCGCGCGAAGGAGAACCCGACCAGGTCGGCGTGGCGGGCCACGAAGTCGAGGTCCTGACGGTCGCGCGGCGACAGGGCACGCAGCGTCATCGGCGTGTCGGGTAGATTGACACCCTTGTCCGCAGCGAGACGCACGCCCTCGGATCGCGCGACGGTGATTCGAACGAGGATGCGGCGCGGCGAGACAGCGATCGCTTCGCCGGCGATCTTGCCGTCGTCCAGCATCACGCGGTGCCCGACCCGGGCGTCTCGGAACACCTGCGGCAGAGTGAACGGGATGCGGGCCGCACGGTGCTCGCGGGAGGCCGCGGCGTGAGTTCCCTTCTCGGCCGGGTCGGCGTCGCGCCCGGGCGACTGGTCGGCCGTGAGCACGAGCAGGTCGCCCTCGAAGAGCAGGATCGAACGCGGCACGCTGGGGAGCGGCCCGATGATCGCGCTCGCACGCGGGGAGGTCAGCGCAGTGCCGGGCACGACGTACGCCGCGTGCGGGCTGACCGCGACGACGCCCGCGACGGGATCGAGCAACGGGCCGAAGGAGCACGAACCGCGCCCGACGACGGTCATCTCGCGGGCCAGCCCGCGGGCGTCGCGGAAGTCGATGCGGTCGCGCCGACGCAGCGAGGCGAGGAACTTCTCGTCCAGGGGCAGTGCCTCGTCGATGTCGGGCGGGAGCGTGCGATTCAGCGGGACGGGCACGCCGCGCGGGAAGAGGAAGATCTTCGCCGGGCGTTGCAGGCCGCCGACTTCGTCACGAGGCGGGTTCCAGGAAGCGACCTGGGCTCCGGGCTCGAGGGGGCCGGTGCGTGCCTTCGGCCCGGCGATGTCCATCATCACGCGGCAGGATCGACCGGCCGATCGTGTCGCGGTGCGGAGGTGCCGGATCATCGCGCCCCACTCGCGCGGCGAGTCGTGCGCGCAGTTGATCCGCATGATCTCCATGCCGCTGGTCACGAGGCGGCGCACCAGCGCCGGGTCGGTGGCGGCCTCGGTGGGCATGGTGACCATGATCCGCGGGCGCTCGGAGCGGGTCGCGGGTCCGAACAGTTCCTGCGCGCGCTGATGCAGCAGCAGGCGACCGGCCGCGAGCGAGGGCACTGCGGCGGCCTCGTTCACGGCGTGTGATGCCGACGCGGGCTCGACCCGCTCGATCACGCGGAGCACCGCGAGCAGGCTGGCGCGGGCGGCGGCCTCGCTCCGCCCGAGCGAGCTGAGCCCGAGATCGGCGAGAACGAGCTGCAGATGCCGCAGATCGTGACGCCGCAGCGCGAGGTAATCGAGCAGGTTGGAGGCGCTGGCCCGGCGCACGGCGTCGATGCCGCGGAGCTCGGAGCGACGAGCCTTGCCGGCTTCATGCATGGAACGCAGCAACGCGCGGAGAGCGCGCCGGACGGACTTCTCACGCCTTGGCGGGGTCTTTCCGGGCACGCAAAATCCTAGATGCTGCGGCTGCGAATCTCCTATTTCTGCTTGCGTTTCTTGGGTTCCGGCTCTGCAACTCCAAGCCTGTCAAGCACAAATGCCTGCACGAAAGCCTCGTCTTTCATGGCCGCGTAGCGATCGGCGAACGAACCGTGGCCGGCGTCGAGTTCGATCTTGAAGAGCACCTGGGTGTCGGCCTGGTTGTTGTCGCGGAGTCGCTGGGCCCACTTGGCGGGCTCGAAGTAACTGACGCGCGGGTCGTTGATGCCGCTGGTGAGCAGCACATGCGGGTAGCGGGCCGGGCGGGTGTTGTCGTAGGGCGAGTAAGAGCGGATGTAGTCGAAGGCCTGCTTGCTCGCGGTGGGATTGCCCCACTCGTCGTACTCGTTGATCGTGAGCGGCAGGGTCGGGTCGAGCATGGTGTTGAGCGTGTCGACGAACGGCACCTGGGCGACGACGGCACCGAAGAGATCGGGGCGCATGGTTGTGACCGCGCCCATGAGCAGGCCGCCGGCGGATCCGCCACGGATTGCGAGGCGGGACGGGTTGGTGTACTTCTTCTCGATGAGATACTCGGCGCAGGCGATGAAGTCGGTGAACGTGTTTCGCTTCTTCATCAGCTTGCCGTCTTCGTACCAAGTGCGGCCCATGTCACTCCCGCCTCGACTGTGGGCTTCGGCGAGGACGACGCCACGATCGAGCAGCGAGATCGCGGCGCTCGAGAAGGTCGGCATGGCGGAGAAGCCGTAGGCGGAATAGCCCTCGAGAAACGCCGGCGCGGTGCCGTCGCGCGGGACGTCTCGCTTGTACCAGATGGTGAGCGGGATGGGCGTTCCATCTGTGGCGACGGCCTTCACGAACTCGACCGTGTACAGGCTGGGGTCGTAGCCGATCACGGGCTGGCGCTTGAGCAGCTCCTTCTCTCCCGAATCCATGTGGATGTCGTAGACCGACGAGGGCGTGATCGGGGAGGTGTAGGAATAGCGGAACGTCGGCGTGTCGTACTCCTCGTTCATTTCCGGGAAGAGCACGTACGAAGGCTCGGCTGTCTCGATCTCCTTGGTCACACCCTTGAACGCGGTGATGCTGAGGTGCGGCATGGCGTTCTGGCGATACGCAAGCACGAAGTGGTTCTTGAAGGCGAGCACCCGCTCCATCAGCACATCGGAGCGCCCGGCGCGGATTTCTCGCCAGGTCTCGCGGCCCGGCGCCTCGATCGGGGCCTCGACCAGCCGGAAGTTCTTCGCGCCGTCGTTGGTGAGGATCAGGAACCGGCTGTCGTGGTGCTCGACCTTGTACTCGTGTCCCTTCTCGCGCGGCTCGATCACCATCGGCGGCGTCTTGGGCGCGTTGGCGGGGATGAAACGCCACTCGCTGGTGTCGCGGCTTTGCAGCTCGATCAGCACGAAGCGTTCGCTCCGCGTCATCGCGATCGACACGAAGAACTGGTCGTCCTTCTCCTCGTACACGAGCGTGTCGGTCGATGGGTCGCTGCCGATGCTGTGGCGGTACACCCGGTACGGACGCATCATCGGGTCAAGTGTGGTGTAGAAGACCGTGCGGCTGTCACCGGCCCAGGCGAGCTCGCCAGCGGTCTCGGGGATCTTGTAAGGAAGATCCGCGTTGGCGGCGAGATCGCGGAAGCGCAATTCGTACTTCTCGGCACCGTTGAGGTCGATCGCGATCGCAGCGACGCGGCCGTCTGGTGATATCTCCATGCCTCCGACGCGGAAGTTGCGTTGCCCCTCGGCGGCCTTGTTCGCATCGAGTATGACCTGCTCATCACCGTCGGGCAACGGCTTGCGGCAGTAGATCTTGTAGGGCTTGCCTTCGACGTTGCGCGTGTAGTACGACCATTTGCCCTTGCGGTGCGGCACGCTCATGTCCGTCTGCTGCAGACGCGCCACCATCTCGTCGTACAGCGTCTGCTGACGCTCGCCCGTGTGGGCCATGGCCTCGTCGCAGTACGCACGCTCGGCCTTCAGGTGCTCCATGACCTTGGAGCCAATCACCGGGTCGCTTCGCTTGCGGAGCCAGAAATACTCGTCGCTGAGCGTGACGCCATGGATCGTGGTCGTGTTCGGGATCTTCTCGGCGCGGGGCGGCGTCTGGGCCGCGGCGACGGTGGCGACGAGTGAGAGACAGGCCAAGGTGGGAACGGCGTGATCGTGCATGGGGCGGAGTCTACACGATGACAGCACGGGTGCCACTGCTTGACCGGCTTTGCGGTCAAGCAGTGACGCTGGGCCATGAGGCTGCAAACGCCACGGCTTGGCTCCAAGCAGCCAAGCCGTGGCACCCAAATATTGTGAACAACTTCGCTTCGGGCTACTTCTTCACCGGCTTGCCCGAGAACACGCCGTTGGGCTGCAGGAACTTGAGTTCGGTGACGGCATCCCCCTCGAGCACAAACTGCACGCTGAAGCCTTCCAGGCCCTTCAACTTAAACGTGCGGCCTCGGGCCGGGATCAGCTCAAACGTGGGCTGACCGGGAATGCTCGCCGTCAGCGTCGCGTCGGTGAGCGTGATGGTGCACGGCTGCGTGCCCATGATGAGATACTCGCCCGCAAGCTTGGCCAGGAACGCCTTGTCCTTCAGCTCCGCATCGCCCTGGCGCTGGAACGTGATGAGGCCGACGCTGGGCTCGAACGTGCCGCGGACGCTGTCGATCTCGCCGTCGAAGCCGGTGCCGAACTGCAGCGTGAAGGAGTCGTACGTCTGATCGGCGGCGTTCTTGGTTCCCTTGAAGACGTCGTAGTGCCAGTGCCCGAGCCCGGTGGTGATGTTGTTGTAGGTGAATGACAGTGCCCCGTCGCTCGTGCTGTTCACGACGAGCGTGCCGTAGCCGGGGTGGTGATACTCGCCCGCGTACTCGGCGAGCGGGTGCGTGTGCGGCGCATTGGGCTTCTTGGTTTCATCGAGCTTGGACTTGGCCTCCTTGCCCTGAGAGCGGGCGAGGTCTCGCTTGGCGATGGCCTTGTCGCTCCAGTCGCTGGGCTCCAGCCCGAGCAATCGATCGACCGCGTAGCGAACGAGCAGGTCGCGCGTCGGTGTGCCGTTCATGTTGGTGAGGACGACGACACCCAGGTTTTCCTGAGGCAGCATCGCGACCAGGGACGAGAAGCCGTCGATGTTGCCGCCGTGATGCACGACGCGGCGGCCGCGGTAGACATCGATGAACCAGCCCAGGCCGTAGCCGACGGGCACGATCTCGGGCGTTTCGGGGTTGCCGTCGCCGCGGGTCATGTGCGGCGCGTGCATGTCCTTGAGCGCGTCGGCCTGCAGCAGCCGCTTCCCGGCGGCGGGGCCGGGGAAGGATCTCGCGAGCTGACCGTTGCTGAGGTGGAGCATGACCCAGTTGGCCATCTCCTTGACCGACGAGTTGATCGAGCCCGCGGGGCCCATGTTCACCATCTCGCGGAAGTCCATCCGCTCGACCTTGAAGGTGTCCTCGGCTTCGCGGTAGCCCAGCGAGTAGTCCGCGTCCTTGGTCATGTCCGCGATCGTGAAGTTGCTCCGGTTCATGCCCAGCGGCGTCAGGATCCGCTCGCGGACGTTCTGCTCCCAGGTTTTGCCCGTCAGCGTCTCCCCCACCACGCCCGCGGTCAGGAACATCAGGTTGTTGTACTGCCACTTCTCGCGGAGGTCCTTGTTGTTCTCGAGATACGGCAGTCGCTTCACCAGCTCCGCACGCGGCAGATTGGGCACGCCGTACCAAACAAGATCATGCCGCGGCAGACCCGATCGGTGCGTCACCAGATCTCGCCCCGTCATCCGCTCGGTCAGCACGCGGTCGTAGAGACGGAACGACGGCAGGTACGTCGTCACCGGCTTATCCCAGTCAAACTTGCCTTCCTCGGCGAGCGACGCGAGCACGAAGGTGGTGAATGCCTTGGTCGAAGATCCGATCGGGAAGAGCGTGTTCTCGGAGACCGGGAGCTTCTTGTCGAGGTCGCGGAAGCCGAATCCCTTGGCGTAGATGATCTCGCCGCCCTTGACGATCGCGATGGCGATGCCAGGCACCTGCCACGCCTCGCGGATCTTGTCCACCTCACCATCAAACCCATCAAGTGCGGCGGCAGCGCTCGCGGCCGCATCACCACGCTTGATCTCGAACGGAAACTTCGCCGCGCCCTGGCTGAACTCGCCGGCGATGGCGGTGCCCTCGGCGTTGAACGTGCCCTTGAAGGTCGGGTTGCCGCCGATCGCGCCGGGGACTTCCTTGATGCGGAAGGTCGCGGTGGCCGGGCTGGCGGCGGCGTCGATGGCGATGTTCTCGAGGACGAAGCCCTCGACCTTTTGGGCCGGGATCGAGATGGTGCCCTCAGCGTCGGACGCAAAGTTCAGCACGAACTCCAGCGCCGTGCCGGGGAGCTTGACTACGCCGGTCCATTTACCCTTGAGTTCGGGCTTCACGGCGGCGACTTCGGTGGCACGCTCGGCGGCGTCCGCCTGCGGCGCGAGCGACGACCCAAGCACCGCGAGACCGGCCGTCGCAACCAGCAGCCGCGCGGAAGTACGGGCGAAGAGACAAGAGGCGTGGATCGAAACAAGGCGTGCGGATGTGTGCTTCATGGCTACCTCATTGGTGAAGAATCGCTTTCGGTTTCACTAATATGGTAAGCCGCGGGCATGGTTGCACGTCCTGGGGGGGGGGGACGCCTGCCGCCCGCCCCGGGCACTCCAAGCGCGGCCGTACGACGCCGCCGCTGGACATCTGGAGTTGCCGACAAGGCTTGCGCCCGATCGGCACGAGATCGACTGGAGACGAAAGTTCAGCGGCGCCGTCAGGCGGAGATGCTTCCGCCGCCGTTGACCACCGAGGCGTCGTCGCACGGCACGGTGAAACGAAGCGCCGGGTTGTCGCAGCAGACCGCGTCCATCGCCTAGGTCATCTGGATCCCAGACAGACCGTTTGCGCTGAACCATGACGGCGGCGCCGGCCACCAGCACGCCGGACGCGTCGTTGACGACGATGCCGTTGCTCTGACTCTGATTCGAATGCGACACCCTTTGCTGTCCGACACGCGGATCAACACCCGAGAGCGACGCCTGGCAGGCCGTCTCACGACGATTTACGGGCACAGCACCGCGTCATAGGCCACGACGAAGATCTGGAAATCCAAGTCATCGACAGCGTTGTCGCCGTTGAAATCAGCGGGACAGCCCGACGGCATCGACGGATCGTCGCAGACGACGGTGTCGTACGCGACCACGAAGATCTGGAAGTCGAGATCATCAACGACGCTGTCGTTGTTGAGGTCGCACGGGCAACCAGCGCCGAGACCGACGAAGACGCCGGCGTCGTCGAGGTTGATCCAGCCGATGTTCTCGCCCCAGGCGTAGCCGCGGAGGCGGCCGGAGACGAAGTCGATTCGGGCCGGCTGCGCGGGCACGGCGAGGGCGCCGCCACTGAAATTGATCCAGCCGATGTTCTCACCCCAAGCAAAGCCGCTCAACTGGCCCGAGCCGTTGGCGTTGACGCCAAAGTTGGTGTTGTTGGTGTTGGCATAGGGCCCGTCGCCGTTGCCGAGGTTGATCCAGCCGCAGTTCTCGCTCCACACAAAGCCGCGGAAAAACCCACCGGCGGGTCGCGTGAAGAACTTGGCGCCGCGCGTTCCGGCGGGCGAGCCAGCGTCGGCCCAGTTGAGGAAGCCGATGTTCTCCGCCCAGGCGTAATTATTGGGCGGGACAACGCGGAAGGACTGAGCGCTCACGAGCGACGGAGCTGCGGCAAGCGTTAGAAGAGCGATGGTGATGGAGCGGCTCATATGGAACATCGTAAAGAGAATACCGCAAGACACGGTTCATTCCAAGGAAAAACGGGAGGCTGGACTCATGTTCTCGGGCGTGGGAAAGGTGCGATTATGGGGTCGCGGGCTGCGGCGAGCTCGCCCGGGTCGCCCAGCGGCAAGCCGATGCATGAATGGTTCCGTCGGACGGGGCGTGCAAGCGACCACACCAGTGCGTCGAAAGCAGCTCGGGCAGCCAGAAGACTGCGGCAAGGCCCGCTCGCTCCCGAATCGGGAAGGGGTGTGGTCCACTGGACACCGTCCCGTCGCGGTTCCAAAAGTCTCCTCTCTGGACCTGTGGCTTGGACTTGAGCCAGTCTCTTCTCCCATCCCGAGAAAGGAGTCGCGGCGGTAGCATTTTCAAGATTTGATTCAGTAGGTAATGTTCGCCCAAGGACCCGCCGTCGAGGGCGTTGTCGAGGCTCCGCCGCTGGTGTTGCTCGCGCCGATCGAGAAGTAGGTGCTCAGACCGGAGAGTTGGTTGCGAACAATCAGGTTGCTCGTGCCGGTCACGCGGATGCCGAAGTCGTCGCCGCCGAGCGTCATGTTGGTGACGTGATTCCCGTCGATCGAGCAGTCGGTGCCCGCAACAAAGACCCCCGCGAAGCTACCGGTGTTGCGGCCCGCGGACGAGATGGTGTTATTCACGACTGTGATCCGGCTCCCCGCCACTTCGATCCCGTGCTCGCCCGCCAACGAGATCGTGTTGCCCTCGATGCGCCCCGCCACGGCAACACGGATACCGGCCGCGCCGCTGTCGACCACCGTGCAGCCCCGGATGGTGGCGCTGAACGAGGCGCTGATCCCGTCGTTGGTGTTCCCGTTGGCGATGCAGTTGGTCATGACTCCCGGGTGGGTGAAGCCGTTCCCCGAGTTGCCCTCGGCGCGGCAGGACTCCGCGACGCCCTGCCCGAGGTCAAACCCGCCGCCGTCGTTGCTGGTCGCGACGCAGCCCCGAAGCGTCGTCGAGGCGTTCAGAATCGTGAACCCCGCGCCCGTGTTGTTGATCGATGAGCAGTCCACCAGCAAGCCGCCACCGACGTTGAACCCGGTCGAGCCGCCGTCCTCAGCAAGGCACCGGACCATCGTCGCGTTCTTCACGTCGTACTGGCTGAACAACGAGCGGTAGGCGCGAACGTCCTCGAGCGTGACGCTGCCGCCGATGAAGTGCTCGACCGCGCTCTTCCAGTTGCGGATTGTCCCGTTGCGGATCGCGACATGGGCGTTGTCGCCGTCGATGAAGATCGCTGACTCCGACCGGACGTCGCTGAGCCCCGTGATGGTGAACCCGTTCAGGTCGATCGTGATCTGAGCGCCGCCCGCCGCGAAGATCTCGATGCACTTCACGGTGGACTTGCCGTCGATATTGCCGGTCAGGTAGTAGGACCCGCTGTTGGTAATCCTGAAGAGCGAGTCAGAATCGCCGGGAGTGTTGGTGTTGTTAATGGCGATCCGCGGCTCGATCTCGGCCAGCGGTTTCTGCGTCGGCGCGATCGGCCCTGCCGGGGGCACGAGCGGCCCCCCACCGGCCGATGCGCACGCGGCGACGAGCACACCACCGACAGCCGTACGAACGATTCGAGATGTGAACTTCACGACCTGATTCCCCTGCTGTGCTTTCCCAAACCGCCGTGCGTTTTCCGTGAGCCCGCCGGATAGCTGCTTTCTGCCCTGGCGTGAAGATGTCGCCACATGACCGCCCGAGAACGACCCAACCCAACCCCGAACCGCCGGATATCCGGACAAAGGCCCGGGAACACCCTTGAATCTGGGGCATCAAATATCCTGTGTTTCCTCCGCGAGGCGTTGCCCTCCGCGGATCGCAGGCACTTCCACGGAGCCCACGCTTGAAATCCATCGCCCGACTCGCTGCCATCGCCATCGTCGCCGGTCTCGCGGTCACCGTTCATGCCGAGCCCGCACCCGCGGCGGCAAAGCCCGCGGCGATCGAGCCGGGCTCGCTGACGGTCGGCAATCCCGCGCCCGCCTTGTCCATCGCCAAGTGGGTGAAGAACAGCCCGGTCAACTCCTTCGAGAAGGGCAAGGTCTATGTTGTCGAGTTCTGGGCGACCTGGTGCGGCCCGTGCATCAAGAGCATGCCGCATCTCTCGGAACTGCAGAAGAAGTACACCGACAAAGGCGTGACGATCATCGGGGTGACGAGCGAGGACCCGCGGAACAACCTGCAGGGCGTGGAGTCGATGGTCGCCAAGAAGGGCGACACGATGGGATACACCGTCGCGTGGGACAGCGGCCGCTCGACCAGCGACTCGTACATGACCGCGGCCGCCCAGAGCGGCATCCCGACCGCGTTCATTGTCGATCAGAACGGCGTGATCGCCTGGATCGGCTCGCCGTTCGTGATGGACGAGCCGCTGGAGAAGATCGTCGCCGGCAAGTGGGATATCGACGCAGCCCGCAGCGCGTTCGAAGCCGACCGTGCGTCGGACATGGCCCAGATCACCTTCTCACGCGCGCTCAAGTCCAAGGACGCCGCGAAGATCATCGACGCGGCACCGAAGCTCATGGCCTTCGCGGGCCAGAACCCCGGCATCTACAACTACATCGCCTGGGGCATCGTTGATCCGGGCCGCAAGCTCGACGTGAAGTCCAACCCCAAGCTCGTCGAGATCGCGCTCGACGCCGCCGAGAAGGCCAACAAGGCGACCGACGGCAAGGAGCCGGGCATCCTCGACACGCTGGCTCGCGTCCACTTCGTCAAGGGCGACACCGCCAAGGCGATCGAGATCCAGACCAAGGCCGTCGCGCTCGCCGAGAACGAGAAAGACAAGGCCGAGCTCGAATCGTCGCTGAAGGAATATCAGAGCGCGAAGTGAGCTTTCGACAACCCGAGACCGCACCGCACGGCCCGCCACTTCGGCGGGCCGTGTTCTTTGGGAGCTGCTGAAAACAAACGCAACTTTTCGCCCACTCGCGGGAACACTTTCCACCAAACCCTTCGCGAGACCGACCATGCCGAACGTGCTTCTCCCTCTCTTGCTCTCCGCGACGCTGCTGCAGAGCGGGGTGCGACCGGTGAGCAACCCGATCATCCGCGGCGCTCTGGCACCCGAGGAGGGCGTCTCGCTCAGCGTGCCCGACAAGCAGCCCGAGCGCACGCTCCGCATCGGCGACGATGCCCCGCCCCTGAGCGTGCAGGAGTGGATCGACGAAGGCAAGCCCGCCCCGCCGCGGGACGGCTTC
>JBILLU010000291.1:0-3427 GCA_044375915.1 Phycisphaerales bacterium | reverse complement strand
GGCGTTTCCGCACGCCGCGGCGAAGAAATCAGCGGTAGAACTCGACGATCAGGTTCGCGTTCACGTCGAACGGAATCTGGTCCGTCGTCGGGATCGCGACAACCTTCACGGTCAGCTCGGCGGGGTTCACCTCAAGCCAGCCCGCGACTTCGAGACCGGCGAGCGACTCCATCGCCTCCTTGGCGAGCTTCTGGGTCTTCTCGCGGATCGAGATCACGTCACCGACCTTGACCTCGTAGCTGGGGCGGTTGAGCTTCTTGCCGTTCACACGGATGTGACCGTGGACGACCATCTGACGCGCGGCCCAGATCGTGCGGGCAAAGCCGGCGCGACGGACGGCGTTGTCGAGACGACGCTCAAGCAGCTGCATGAGGATGTCGCCGGTGTTGCCCGGCTTGCCGCCAGCGTTCTCGAGGATGCGGCGGAACTGGGCTTCCTGCACGCAGTAGTGGTACTTGACCTTCTGCTTCTCGTTCAGACGCACGCCGTAGTCGCGAAGGCGACGGCCGCGGAAGCCGTGCATGCCGTTGGACTGCAGCTGGCGC
Organism: Phycisphaerales bacterium; assembly: GCA_044375915.1. Taxonomy (GTDB): domain Bacteria; phylum Planctomycetota; class Phycisphaerae; order Phycisphaerales; family UBA1924; genus JAFEBO01. The sequence goes on along the minus strand of JBILLU010000291.1, from coordinate 2,882 downwards.
TTCGAGGTGTGCTTGGGGGTGTCGACGATCGGCACGCCGACGCGACGGGACAACTTGAGCTTGGGACCGGTGTAACGGGCCATACGAGAAACTCCGTCCTTGCCCGCTGCCAGAGACTCGTGGGAGCCCCGGTTGAACGCGGGTGGTGCTGGTCGGCGCCGAAAAAGGCGACGCCAGCGATCTTGGGGCCGGGGTACCGAGACTTCGGGACCGGCGATCCGGGAAACGCCCGGGCACGTGCCGCGAGCGGGAGGGAATGAAAGGCGGAGAACAGTCGCAGGTCAACCACGAAGGGGCCGGGTGGTAGCAGGCGGGGGGCGGGGCCTTCTAGGCCCCGGAGTCAGCGGGCCTGAAAGCCCCCCACGCCCATCCCCCCACCCCCACCTCCATCTCCACCTCAGAATTCAGCCGCGGAAACAAAAAAGCCGTGCCCGTCCTTGTGGAACGGGCACGGCGTGGTTGCAACCGATTTGTCTGACCCGTCCGGACGACTCCGACGCGGAATCAGACGAGAAGAGAGCGACTTAAGCGCGACGACGACGGGCAGCGACGAGGCCGCCGAGGCCGATGAGGGCCGCGGAAGCGGGGGTCGGGATGACGGTGATAGCGCCAGCCAGATCTTCGCGTTCGCCGTTGGCGACACCGGTCTGGCCGTTCGAAGCGGCGCCGTTGTAGAACGTCAGCCCGGGGGTGTTACCCGGAGCGGTGATGCCCATGCCGTAGGTGTAATTCTGGAAGGTGATGGTCCGCATCGGGTTCGAGTAGCCGTTGGCATTGTTGCCCACGCGGATCGTTCCAGAAAGGATCACGGTCGAGAGAATCTGGGAACTCGGCGGGCTGTTCAGGAGCTGGCCCGCGAAAGAAAGGGGGCTGTTGGCCACACCCAGGACACGACCGGCGCCGCCGGTGAGCAGCGACGACTGCAGCAGCGACGCGTTACCCTGCGGCAGGTTCCGAACATAGGTCAGGACCTGATCGCCAGCTCCGGCGCTGCCGAAGTTGGTCAGAATGTTCGAACCCGTGAAGCGACCGACGGTGAGCGCCAGGCCCGTGCCGGCCGCCGTCGTCACAGTCGTACCGGCTTGGACGTATGCGCTCATGCGGAACGCAACGGTAGCAGGAACGGACGTGACATCGACCATGACGTTGCGCGACCAGCTGGAACCGCCGTCGGTGCTGAACTCGTACAGCAGTCCCCAGTCACCGGCGCTCGCGATAGAAGCGACACTTGCCGCAAAACATGCGGCCACAAAACGATTCTGCATCTCTCTTCTCCTAATCCCCACACGAACTCTGTCGGCCAAACCCGCGTCTGCCGCGATCGCTCCAAGCGAACACAACCGATTTGAGGAGCGGGCCGCGGCGGCGGAAACGCCGAGGCTCAACCGACACCCATCTTTCCGCCTTGGATGCGACGGGGTTTCGAGTACCGCGGGAAAGTACCAAAATAACACCAAGTTGTCCATCGTCCGAGCCGGATTGTGGATGAATCCTTCGAAAACACCCCGCGACGCCGACCGAATGAGCCACGATCAATGCGAGCATGGGCCGGCACACGACACGCGTAGACGCCTTGTTTGCAGCCCAAACTAATGTCGCACGACATCGCCAGGAGCCCTCGGCGGCGGCGCGATAGCCGCGCGCGTCCCAATTGCATCGAATCGTCGCCCCGCTTCTAGGCTCGCTCGATTCCCGTGGGGCGAATCTTCTTTGGTCTGATCAAGACCGCGGTTGCGTGTCACGGATGTGTCCGTTGGAACAGAGGCACAAATCGCTGTGCAAGTGAGGCGAATTGCACAACGTCGATGCCGAGTCGCGGCCACGAAAAGAGTGCAAAAAGAACCGCACCCATCTCTCGATGGGTGCGGCAAGGTTCACGTGAGATTCTAAGGATCTCTCACCGTTGTCAGCACGCGATTAGGCGCGGCGACGACGGGCGGCGACGAGGCCGCCGAGGCCGACGAGGGCGAGCGAGCCCGGGGTCGGGACGACGGTCAGGATGCCATTGATGTTGGTGGCGCTGCCGGCGGGAGCGCCAGCGGTCACGTCCAGGTTGCCGTTGACGAGAGCGTCACGGTACCAGGTGCCGCCACCGGTGCGGGTGTTGCTGGTGAAGGTGATGACGCGGTTCTGGGCAGCGACGGTGTTGCCGCCGACCTTGATCGAACCGCTGCGGATGACCCACTCGAGGTCCGGGGTGCCGCCAGCCGAGGGCGCGAAGTCCTCGAGAGCGCCGGCGAGCAGGAGCTGCGAGGCGAACGAGGTCGCGGTGGTGCCGCCGACGATCAGCGAGCCGCCCGAGAGCGAGCTGCTGAGGTAGGTCGAGCCGCCCGAGGTCAGGTCGCCACGGTTCATGCCAGCGTTGAGCATATCGCCCGCAGCGGCCGCACCGAAGTTGGTGAACTTCTCAGAACCGGTGTAGCGAGCGAACGCCACGACCTGGTTCGTGCTGGAGCCGTCAGCGCCAGCCGGGAGGGCGAGCGAGGACAGGGTGCCGGCGTCGGCGAACGCGACGACGCGGAACTGAACGTTCACCGCACCGCCGGTCACGTCGACCAAGGCGTTGTTCGTCCAACCCGAGCCGGTGTTGAACTGGTACTTGTAGCCCCAAGCCGCGTTGGCGGAGGCAGCGATGCCGGCGATAGCCGTGACGGCGAGAACAGCATTCTTCATAACTCTCTTCTCCTCTAGAAAAAAATCCCACGGAACGGGCGGTTCGTTCCTGACAGGTGAAAGATACACGATGCCACCGGGGGTCTTCAAGACCTTTCTGCGCGGTTTTATGGTTTTTTGACAGAAAATCCGGTTTATCCGGTGGCACGTCCGGAAAATTGGACCCTGTTCGGGGGTTTGTGCCGACAATCCGGTCTGTATCGCGCGTT
>JBILLU010000289.1:0-3458 GCA_044375915.1 Phycisphaerales bacterium | reverse complement strand
GCGGCGCGATCGACGCAGGCCAGCACCGAGAAATCGTTCTCACCGAAGCGTCGCTTGAGGACCTCCGCGCCGTCGAGCAGCGAGGCGACACGGTCGGGGTCGCGCCGTTCGGTCTCGGCGGCGCGGGCTCTGGCGATGCAGGTGCGCACGATGGCGAGATCCCAGGAGCCCAAAAGCCTTCGCTGCAAACCGATCAGGGCCTGGAGCGCATCGGTGCGTCCGGTCGCCAGGCGGACGCGATAGTCCGCGGGCTCGGGCGTCGCGAGGGTCTGGATCATCTTCCGCACGCGGCCTTCGATGTCCGGACCCGGGCCGACCGCGGCCTCGATGTCCTTGGCCAGATCGCCGGTCGGTACCTGGAACGCAATGTCCGCGGCGTCCTGCAGCGAGCCGTGCAGGTCCGGGTCCGACGAGGCGAGCAACCTCAGTTTCAGCCGCAGTGCCTCGCGGGCCAGCGGCTCGGCCTCGGCATAGCGCTGCTGGCTGAGCAGCACCCGCGTCTTGAGGCTCTTGAGCGAGGCCACGTTGGCTTCGCCCGCGCCGCCGGGGCGGCGGGCGAGTGCCGCGAGCGTCGCGTCGGCTTCCCGGGCGGCATCCTGCGATTGCCCGCGGGCGAGCAGGATGCGGGCGAGCAGGCCGCGGCTTGCCAGTGTGTCGATCGCTTCGGGACCGAGCAACTTGGACCGCATCGCCATCGCGTCGCGGCAAATGGCTTCCGACTCCGCGAGTCGTCTGCGCACCAGCAGCACCGCGGCCAATTCGTGCATGTTCGCCGCGACTTCGACGTGTTCGGCACCGTGCTTCTCGCGCAGGCGGACCAAGCCGTGCCGCAGTGACACTTCGGCGTACTCCACGTACGACGACGCCTTGCCCGAACCCATCTCTGTGTACACGCTGCCCCACAGGCGGCGGAGCGACTGATCGAGATCCGGCTGATCCGCGAACGCGTTGGTTTCCAGCCGGAAGTACAACCGGTTCAAGCCGTCGCCGATGATTCGCGACATGTCCGGCTTGGCGGGGTCTTCGGTCGGCAGTGTCTCGCGCAGCAGTTCCGTCACCGCCTGGGCCCGCACGCTCTCGGCGTGAGCCTGCCGCTGGCGATCCTCGGCCAGTTTCGCCGAAGCCGACGCCCGGGTGAGCGACATCGCGACCGACGTGATCGCCCCGGCCATCACCACCACCGCGACGCCGGTCCACGCCAGCCGCCGCCGGTTGAGCATGACCGCCTTGCGGAGCACGTACCAGCCCGAAGAGCTGCGCGCCTCGACCGGGCTGCCGGTCAGGTAGCGCTCGATATCGCGGGAAAGGCTGGCCGCCGACTGATAGCGCTGCGTCTTGCTCTTCTGCAGGGCCCGGAGCATGATCGCTTCGAGGTCGGCGTCCACTGTCGGGTCGTGCAGCTTCGGAGCCGTGGGGGCTGTCTCGCCGATCTGGCGTGCGATGTCGAAGATCGTTCCCGAGACCTCATAGGGCATCTTGCCGCAGACAAGGCGATAGAGCAGCACGCCCAGCGAGTAGACGTCGGTGAGCGCATCGACCTGATCGGGATGTCCCGACACCTGCTCGGGTGAGGCGTACGCAGGTGTGCCCGCGAACTCGCCGGTGATGGTTGCCTGCACGCCGCCGGCCTTGGCGATGCCGAAGTCCAGGACGACGGGGCGGCCGTCGGCGGTGACGAGCACGTTGTCGGGCTTGAGGTCGCGGTGGATCACGCCGTTGAGGTGGGCGTGGTGCACCGCGGCGCAGACGTTCATGAACACCCGTAGCAGTGCCGCTCGCTTGTCCGCGGGCGTGACGGCGCCGGGCTGGTACATATCCAGCGGCACGCCGTCGATGAACTCCATCACCACCGCGATCCGCTCGTCCTCGAGCATCCGCGACTCAAATACCGTGACAATGTTGGGGTGGCGCAGGCGTGCGGCGATCTCGGCCTCGCGCTCCGCCCGCATCTTCTGGCGGTTGGACGCGGTGATGCCGGGCATGAGCGTCTTGATCGCGACCGTGCGCTGCGTGCTCTCCTGTACCGCCTTGTAGACAATGCCCTGGGCGCCGGCGCTCAGCACGCCGATGGTGCGGTACCCGGGGATGCGGGGCGAACCTACTGGCCCCAGCGAATCGGCGGCGAGGTCGCGCACCCGCGACAGGAACGTGTCCTCTTCCTGCACCGCTGCCAGAAGTTCGCGGCAGCGCTCGCAGTTGTCCACGTGCTTGCGCAGGCGCGAGTCCACGTCGCTTCCCGCGGCCATCCGCTGGATGCGCTCCATCGGGGGACAATCCGTGATGAGCCACGTCCCGCTCACACGTCCTCCTCGAACGCGCGGGTCATCTCTTCAACCAGTTCCTTCAGCCGTTTCGCGACCCGGCTCTTGGCGACATAGACCTGCTCGATGGTCATCTTGCACTGCTCGGCCACCTGGGCCGCGGGCACGCCGCGGAGGCCGACGAGTTCGAACGCCGTCAGCGTGCGATCGTCGATTGCCGACTCATCGCGGATGAGCGACATGGCTCGCGAGAGAATGCTTCGATCGCGTTCGTCGGTCCAGATCGAGCGGAGCGAGGACTCGTCGGCGACTTCCGTCAGCGGCGTCGGCTCGGTGCGGCCGCGGGCTTGGGTGCGCAGCACCCGCAGGGTCTGGTGGTGGGCGATGCCCAGGATCCACGAACTCAGCCGCCCCTTGCCCCGGTCGTAGCGGCCGTCGCGATAGGCGTGCACGAACTCGGCGAGCGTCTGCTGGGCCACCTCGTCGGCGTCGGATTGCGAGAGGCCCAGCCGCTTCGCCAGGCCCGCGATCACCGGGCGGAAGCGTTGATCCATGTGCTGCCACGCCGGCTCGTTGGCGGCATCGCGCAACGCGTCCAGTAAGCGCGTGGTTGTCCGCGTGGCGAAAATGGCCTCGCTGGTCATCGATCAACTCCCACGGGCAGTCTACCACGGAAATCCCGTGATTGTTAAGGCAATCCTCGGAGTCGTCGGATTCATCCAACGCCGCGACGCTGAAACCGCTTTCCCTTGGCCTTGGTCTACCCCAACACAGGCCGTTTCCGCGCGTTCTCGGCCCCGTCCATTCCTATACTCCCTGTCCGTTTTTGCCCTGTTTCCTGCCTTGGTTCTGGGAAAGGAATCCATGCTCCGGCGCTCTCACACCTGCGGCGAACTCCGCGACTCTTCCGTCGGCCAGACCGTCACCCTCAACGGTTGGGTCCACTCCTACCGCGGCCACGGCACCGGCCTGGTCTTTGTCGACCTCCGCGACCGCTTCGGCCTTACCCAGGTCGTCTTCGATGGCGAGGACTCCCGCAAGGCCATCCTCGACGCCGCCGACAAGCTCCGCCACGAAGACGTCATCGCCGTCAAGGGCAAGGTCCGCATCCGCACCGGCGGCGAGAACCCCAAGCTCGTCACCGGCAAGATCGAGGTCGTCTGCGAGGAACTCGAAGTCCTCAACAAGGCCGAGACG
>JBILLU010000079.1:0-14155 GCA_044375915.1 Phycisphaerales bacterium | reverse complement strand
GGTTCGAATCTGCCCGGGCGCGTTTCAGCCTTCACACATCGCGGCATGGCGGCGTGATAGAGTGTCTCGGCGAGCCGCTCGCCCGGAGGCGTTTGCATGTCAACGTTTGCTCGTTCGCTGATTCGGATCGTTGGTCCCGCTGTCGTCCTGCTCACCCTCGCCGGCTGCGACCGCAAGGGAGGCCAGTCCGCCGCCCCGCCGCAAGCCCCCGAGGTCGCTGCCACCGTCGTCACCCCCGTGACCGCGCCCGGCGTGTACGAGTTCATCGCCCAGACCGCCGCCTCGCGCACCGTCGAGGTCCGGGCCCGCGTGCAGGGCTTCCTGCTCCAGCGTCACTTCGAAGAAGGCAGCAAGGTCAAGGACGGCGACCTGCTGTTCACCATCGACCCGCGCCGCTTCGAGGCCGATCTGCAGAAAGCCCGCGCCTCGCTCGCCCAGGCCAAGGCCGCCCAGGCTCTGAGCGAGTCGAACCTCGCCCGCGTGAAGCAGGGCGTCGAGTCCGGCGGTCTGCCCAAGGCCGAGCTCGACAAGGCCGTCGCCCAGAACGACGAAGCCCTCGCCCAGATCAAGCTCGCCGAGGCCAACGTCACCAACGCCCAGCTCGAACTGTCGTACACCAAGGTCGTCAGCCCCGTCTCCGGTACCGTCGGCCGCGCCCAGAAGCAGGAAGGCTCGCTCGTCGATGCCGGTGCCAACAGCCTCCTCGTCGAGTCGCAGCAGGTCGATCCCATCTACGTCAACTTCAACGTCAGCGAACGCGACGTGCTGCAGTGGCGGGCCGACGTCGCCAGCGGCCGCATCAAGCTCGTCAGCGAGAAGAACCTCCCCACCGAGATGACCCTCTCCGACGGCACCGTCTACCAGCAGCAGGGCAACATCAACTTCATCGACGTCAAAGTCGATCCCATGACCGGCACCGCGATGATCCGGGCCACGTTCCCCAACCCCGAGCAGAAACTGCTCCCCGGACAGTTCGTGAAGCTGCGGCTGATGGGTGTCAGCCGACCCAACGTGCTGACCGTGCCGCAGGAATCCGTCGTCAGCACACCCGGCGGCACATTCGTGTACGTCATCGACAAGGACAGCAAGGTCGAACGCCGCCCCGTCACCCTCGGCGACTGGCTGGGCAGCGACTGGATCGTCGAACAGGGCATCAAGCCCGGTGATCGCGTGATGGTCGACAACCTGCAGAAGGTGCAGCCCGGCATGGCCGTCAAGCTCGCCGCGGGCCCAGCCCCCAAGCCCGAAGCGCCCGCCACTGAGAAGAAGTAGCGACCTCGCCACTGCACCACTGCTCCACCGCCCCACTGCACCACTCCGCATCGCACGAAGCGACCGCGCGGGCTGAAGCCCGCGGCTCTGGAAGGGACCCATGTTCGCCAAGTTCTTCATCGATCGTCCCGTCTTCGCGACCGTGCTGTCGCTGCTCATCACCCTGATGGGCCTGGTGGCGATCGTCAATCTGCCCATCGCCCAGTTCCCGGAGATCGTGCCGCCGAGCGTGCAGATCTCCGCGTCCTACCCCGGCGCCAGCGCCGAGACCGTCGCCCAGTCTGTCGCCGCGCCCATCGAGCAGCAGCTTTCGGGCGCCAAGAACCTCATCTACTACAGCAGCCAGTCCGGCAACGACGGCACGCTGAAGATCACCGCCACCTTCGACATCGGCACCAATCAGGACCTCGCCGCCGTCGAAGTGCAGAACCGCCTCGCCATCGCCCAGCCGCGCCTGCCCCAGGAAGTGGTGCGTCAGGGCATCACCGTGACCAAGACCTCGTCGAACATGATCGGCGTCGTCGCGCTAACTTCTCCCAGCGGCGAATACGACGACGTCTTCCTCTCCAACTACGCCACCATCAACCTCCTCGACGCCCTCAAGCGCGTCCCCGGCGTGGGCGATGTGCAGGTCTTCGGCGGCAAGGACTACGCCATGCGGGTCTGGGTTGATCCCGACCGTCTTGCACAGAAGGCCTTCACCGTCACCGATCTCGCCGCCGCCATCCGCGATCAGAACGCCGTCTTCCCCGCCGGACGCATCGGCCAGCGACCCGGGCCCGCTGATCAGCAGATCACCATGCCCGTCCTGACCCGCGGCCGCCTCGAGAATCCCGAGGACTACGAGAACATCATCCTCCGCGCCAACCCCGACGGCTCGATGCTCCGCCTCAAGGACCTCGCCCGCGTTGAACTCGGCAGCCAGACCTACGACCTCTTCGGCCGCCTCGACGGCAAGCCCACCACGCTTGTCCTCGTATACCTCCAGACCGGTGCCAACGCCCTCAACACCTACCGCAACGTCATCGCGACTATGGACGAGGCGAAGAAGTCCTTCCCCAGCGGCGTCGAGTACAAGATCCCCTACGACACCGTCCAGTTCATCGAGGTCTCGATGCACGAGGTCGTCAAGACCCTGCTCGAAGCCGGCGTGCTCGTTCTCATCGTCGTCTTCGTCTTCCTTCAGAACTGGCGCGCCACCCTCATCCCGCTCGTCGCCGTGCCCGTGTCGATCATCGGCACCTTCGCCGGCATGCTCGCGTTGGGCTTCACCATCAACTCGCTCACGCTCTTTGGCATGGTGCTCGCCATCGGCATCGTCGTCGATGACGCCATCGTCGTCGTCGAGAACGTCGAACGCATCATGCACGAGGAAAAACTCCCGGTGCGCGAGGCGACCGTGAAGGCCATGGGCCAGATCACCGGGCCCGTCATTGCCATCGTGCTCGTGCTCTCGGCCGTGTTCCTCCCCGTCGCGTTCCTCGGCGGGCTCACCGGCGAGCTCTACCGCCAGTTCGCGGTCACCATCGCTGTCAGCGTCGCCATCTCCGGCGTCGTCGCCCTGACGCTCAGCCCCGCGATGTGCCGCCTGCTGCTCAAGCCCGCCCACGGCACCAAGTTCTTCGCCTTCCGCTGGTTCGACAACGTCTTCAACGCCATCACCCACGCCTACTCCGCCACCGTCAAGCTCTCCATCAAACTCGCGATCGTCACAGTGCTGATCTTCGGCGGGCTCATCTTCCTGACCGTCCGCCTCTTCGAGAAGGTCCCCGGCGGCTTTGTTCCCGACGAGGATCAGGGCTACATCATCGTCGCCTCCATCCTGCCCGACGGTGCTTCGGTCGAGCGCACCGACAAGCTCGTCGCCGACATCGAGAAGTTCCTGCTCGAACAGCCCGAGGTCCAGCACACGGTCACGCTCGGCGGCTACGACTTCCTCGCCGGCGGCATCAACAGCACCAACTCCGCGCTCACCTTCGCCCGCATGAAGCCGTGGGACCAGCGCAAAGAGGCGACCCAGAGCGCGCAGGCTCTGGTCGGACGCACCTGGGGCCGATTCGCCAGAGATGGCCGCGGGCTGGTCCTGCCCTTCAACCCGCCCGCCATCCAGGGCCTCGGCCAACGCGCCGGCTTCGAGTTCCAGTTGCAGGCCCGCGGCGGGGGCGACGTCCGCACCCTCGCCGAAGTCAACCGCAAGTTCATGGCCGCCGCCGCCCAGCGCCCCGAACTCGCCGGCCTCAACGCCACGCTCCGCGTCAACACGCCCCAGATGTTCGTCGACCTCAACCGCGACAAGGCCAAGATGCTGGGCCTGAGCCTCAACGAGGTGTTCAGCAACCTGCAGGCGTACCTGGGCGCGCTCTACGTCAACGACTTTGACAAGTTCGGCCGCATCTGGCGCGTGCAGGTGCAGGCCGAGCCACAGTTCCGAAAGTCGCCCGAGGCGATCACCCGCATTTACGCCCGCAACGCCCAGGGCCAGATGGTGCCGCTGTCGGGCGTCGTTTCCACGCGCCTGCAGTCCGGGCCCAATGCCGTGCCCCACTTCAACGGCTTCCCCGCGGTGCAGATCACCGGCGCACCCGCACCGGGCTATGCCACCGGCGACGCGATGAAGGCGATGATGGAAGTCGCGGCCGCCGAACTGCCGCCCGGCTTCGGCTATGAGTGGTCCGGTGCGTCGTTCCAGGAGATCAAGGCCGGCAATCAGGCCCCGATCGTCGTCGGCTTCGGACTGATCGTCGTCTTCCTGGTGCTCGCGGCCCAGTACGAGCGCTGGTCCACGCCCATCGTGGTGCTGCTCGCCGTGCCAGTCGGCATCTTCGGCGCGCTCGTCGCCGTCTGGTGGCGAAACTACCCCAACGACATCTACTTCCAGATCGGCCTGCTCACGCTGGTCGGACTGGCGGCCAAGAACGCGATTCTGATCGTGGAGTTCTGCTCGACCGAACGCGCCAGTGGCAAGGGACTCGTCGAATCCGCCGTCAATGCCGCCACGCTGCGTTTCCGCCCCATCGTCATGACCAGCCTCGCCTTCATCCTCGGCGTGGTGCCCCTTGTCATCGCCGACGGTGCCGGCGCCGCAGGCCGCCGCTCCATCGGTACCGGCGTCATCGGCGGCATGCTCGCCGCCACGTTCCTCGCCATCTTCTTCGTGCCGGTGTTCTTCGTCCTCGTCCAAGGCCTCGTCGAGAAGGTCTTCGGCGAACGCCACCAGCACGAAGGCGAAACACCCGCGGCTCCTGCAGCCAACGTTCCGCCGGCAACGCACTGAAACCGGGTCCGAACGCCTCCTTGCGCAATCTTCGCGCTGCTGGCCCCGCCAGTCCTTGGCGGACCTCCGATCACGCCGTGGGGTTGGCTGGTCGATAAAGCCGTGTGGCGCTCCCTGTGAGGGGGGCGATCCCTCTGGGCATGCGCTAAACTTGCCCTTCTTTTGATGGCCGGTGGCAGACCGCCGGCCCCGGTCTTTGTTCTCGCACAGGAACCCGACATGGCCCTTGTCCTTGGTCTCAACTCGATCCACCCCGACGCCGCCGCTGTGCTGATGGACGACAAGAAGGGCGTCCTGGCCGCGATCGCGGAGGAACGCATCAACCGCAAGAAGCACTGCGCCGGCTTCCCCAGCCTGGCCATCGCCGAGGTGCTCCGCCTCGCCGGCGCTTCCATGAGCGACATCACCGACGTCGCCATCGCCCGCGACTCCTCCGCCAACCGCGGGGCCAAGCTCGGCTTCATCGCCAAGCACCCGATCAGCGGCATCAAGCTCGCCATGTGGTCGCAGAAGGTCCACGGCACGCTCGCCACCGTTGATCAACTCATTGCCGAGGCCTGCGGCCGTCCGCACTCGGAGTTCAAGGCCGGCGTTCACCACGTTGAGCACCACATCGCCCACGCCGCCAGCTCTTTCTTCTGGAGCCCCTTCGAGCGCGCCACCGCCGTCACCACCGACGGCGCGGGTGACTTCTGCACCGGCCTCATCGCTCGCTGCGAGGGCAACAAGATCGAGGTGCTGCACAAGAACTTCTGGCCGCACTCGTTTGGTGTGTTCTACACCGCCGTCTGCAACTTCCTCGGCTTCAACAAGTACGGCGAGGAATACAAGGTCATGGGGCTTTCCGCGTACGGCAAGGACACGTACGCCGAGCAGATGAAGGAACTGGTGGACTACGTCCCCGGCGTCGGCATCCGCCTCAACCTCAAGTACTACAACCACCACTACACCGTCCACACCCACGATCAGAGCGAAGAGGGTGAGATCACCGTCAAGGCGATGTGGAACGACAACATGCGCCAGCTCTTCGGCGAGCCCCGCAAGCGCAAGGACCCGACCGAGCAGAAGCACAAGGACATGTCCCTCTCGATGCAGAAGCGCTTCGAGGACATCTACATCAAGTACGTGCAGGACGCCATCCGTCAGAACAACGGGCTGCGTGACGTGGTGCTTGCCGGCGGCTGCGCCTTGAACGGCGTTGCCAACGGGCGTCTCGTGATGGAGAACCATCTCGACCGCGTGTACATCCACCCCGCCGCGGGCGACGACGGCACCGCGGCCGGCGCGGCGGCGTACGTGATGCACAGCATCCTCAACAAGCCCCGCACCGGCGAGGTGATCCACGGCTACTGGGGCAGCGGCTGGACCGACGACGAGTGCGAGAAGGCCGTGCGCGAGAGCGGCATGCCCTTCAAGAAGCTCACCCGCGAGCAGCTCATCAACACCGCCGCCGACGCGCTCAGCCAGGGCAAGATCCTCGGCTGGTTCCAGGGCCGCGAGGAATGGGGCCCGCGTGCGCTTGGCAACCGCTCGATCATCTGCCACCCGGGTTGGCCGGACATGAAGGCGATCCTCAACGCCCGCGTCAAGAACCGCGAGCCGTTCCGTCCCTTCGCGCCCCTGTGCATGGAAGAGCATCTCAGCGAGCTGTACGAAGGCAGCCACGACGTGCCGTTCATGAACGTGGTCTACAAGGTCCGCCCCGAGTGGCGTGCCCGCCTGAGCGCGACGACGCACGAGGACTCGACCGGCCGCGTGCAGACGATGCGTCGCGCCCAGAACGAGCTCTTCTACGACCTGCTCACCGCGTTCAAGGCCCGCACCGGCGTGCCGGTGCTCTTGAACACCTCGTTCAACGAGAACGAGCCGATCGTCCACACCCCGGCGCACGCGGTGGGCTGCTTCCAGCGCACCCGCATGAACGCCCTGGCCGTCGGCCCGTTCTGGTACGAGAAGCCCGCCGAGGAAGCCGAAAAGGGCGCGGCGGTGTAAGGCCCGGGCGCGGGGCCTTCCAGGCCCCGGCGTCAGACGCTTTGATGCACACACGAACAAAGGACCGGCCCACGGGCCGGTCCTTTTCATTCAGATTCACTCAGACCGTTCTACGCGAACGCACGATCGGTCACTACTCCGTCGGCACACTCGCAAACGCCGCCCGCTCCCGGGCCTCACGCCGCGCGATCGCACGGTCGGTGGCATAGACGACGAGCCCGAGCTTGTCCCCCGCGGCCATCGACATCCGCTCGCCCGGCATCAGCCCGTCGCCGGCCGACATGCCGCCGCTCGGTTGAGCCGCTGCGGTCGACACGCTGGAACTCGATGAGCATCCGCCAAGAGTGGCGGAGACTGTCGCGGCCAGCACGGCCGTAGTGAACATCAGCCATCGGCGGTTGTTGGAACCCATCACCCACCTCCCGTCCCGGCGTGCCGGGGACCCGGCGCGGCCGGACGAACGCCCAGACCGACGCCGCCTCAACAGTCCTTTTCAGGGCCCCCGCCCGCCAGAGACTGCTAGCGGACTCGCGCAAGAACCGCGCCGGCGGCGATGGCTGGCGCGGATGTGCGGGCGGCCCGCCCCAGTCGGTCGATCTTGTTGAAAGCACGCCGCGGGATGGCCTTCGGCGTGGGTCCCAGAATCACAGCCTCGGGAATCACGCCCCGGGTCTGGCCGTGTATGCTGGGGCTGTCATCGGATCCCGCTCTGTGCTCAGGGCGGGCTGCGTTCTGGCCGTCGCTCCGCCCCGGGGTCGTGGGAGAAAGGGGTGCAGCGGCGGGCGTTGTCATTCGGTCCAAGGCCGGCGGCCTCGGACCGACCGTTTCGACCCCCATCCCGGAAGGCCGGGCAGGAGAATCCCCGACTTGGCGGCACGCAGCGCGACAGCCTGGCACACCCGACTGCTCCAAGCCGAGGAAGCCCTCGCCCGCGCCCGCGAGGCGATCGGCAAGGGCGAATCCCCCGACGAGGCGCTCGCCGATGCACGGCGGCAGATCGACCGGGCCAAGCTCGACATGCACGCCGCCGACCAGATCGGCGACACCTTCGGTCAGCTCGACCAGTTGGTGTGGAACGCGTGGAACAAGAAGATCGCGCCCGACTCGGCCCTCGCCCGTGAGGGCAACTTCGCCCAGTCGCTGGCCCGCGTGCTCTCCGAAGGCGACGACCAGAGCCGTGCCAGGGCGCTCGACGAAGTGGAGCGTTCGCTGGCATCATCGCGGCGGATCATGGCCGCGTTGATCGCGGCGATCGCGCAGGCGTCGGAGCGCTTCGCCAGCCGCCACGTGATGCGCTACGGCGTGGACACGATCGAGCGGGTGGCTCAGGCGGAAAACGGCCGCACGAATGCGAGGGTCAGCAACCCCGACGCGGCGGCGTGGCGGAAGTACAAGGAACTGATGGGTGAAACAGCCGGCGCGGCGGAGGCCAACATCGAGGCCGAGATCCTCCGCGCCGTCGCCGAGTTCACCGAATCGCTCGCGGGTACGTTCGCGAGCGCGGAGCGGGACAACCTGTCGCAGTCGCAGCTCCAATCTAGGGTCCAGAATCCAGTGCCGGGTCCGGTTCCAGGCCCGGTTTCAGGCCCGCGTGACGCCGGAGGGTCGCAATGAGTTTGCTCGAACTCGTCGAGCCGATCTTGCAGCAGATCTGCCGTCTCAACCGCCTCGCCCGCAAGGGAGCGGCGATCGATCTTTCGGTGGTGCGATCGGAGCTGCGTGCCGCGCTCAATGACGCCCGCGCCAAGGCGTCGGCAGAACCCGACTTCATGCGCGGCTTCGAGACCGTCGAGCCCTCGCTGCTCGTGTTCATTGACTCGAGCGTGCGGGCCATGCGTGCCGGCTTCGCAGGCGTGTGGAAGCCGCTGGCTCCCGAACGCGGCGTCGAATCCTCGGTGCGGGTCATCGAAGAAGCCATCGAGAAAGCCTTGGCCGACGACTCGCCCGGCTCGTCGGAGCGATTGGGTGTTTTCGCACAGATCCTGGGCCTGGGTTGCCCGAACATCTACGCCGGCAGCCGCGAGGCCGGATCGAAGAAGCTCGGCGAGATCCTGCCGCGGCTGTCCGCGCTCGCAGAGGTGGACCAGACGCAGCGCATCTGCCCTGAGGCGTACAAGAACGTGGACAGCCGCATGCTGACCTTGCCCCCGGCGCGGAGCCTGACCACGGTCGCGATCGCGGCGATCGGCATGCTCGCGGTGGTCGTGGTCGCGTACTTCGCGCTCTTCACAAGGGCGTCGGGTGATCTTCGCGACACACTGCAGAAGATCCAGAATTCGTCGGCGACTGAGAACAAGGGCAGCGACAGCAAAGCCACCGAGAACAGCGGAGGTGCGAAGTGAGTCTGACCTCCGCTTTGTCTGATGGGTTGTCGTTCGGCTTTGCGTTTGGTGCTGCAAAGAGCGCATCGTGGGGTGTGGCAATGACCACGCTCGCCGCGGGCGAGTACTCCGAGCTCTTGAAGCTCATCCCCAAGGACGGCACGTTTCTCGCCACGCTCGGCATCGGCGCGGTGGTCGTCTCGCTGGCGATCGGCGCGTTCCAGTGGTTCATCTCCATCCGCGACAAGGCCAAGGGCGTGCCCTTTGCCGAACTCGTGAAGGGCGCTGTGGGCGTCACGCCCGCGATCGCCGACCCGGCCCAGCGGGCCCGGCTCGATGACCTGCGTCGCAAGTTCGACGACGGCGTGCAGAAGTTCCGTGCCGCGGGCAAGGACCTGTACAGCCTGCCGTGGTATCTGCTCGTCGGCCCCGCGGGCAGCGGCAAGACCGAAGCCCTGCGCCACTGCAACGTCGGCTTCCCGCCCGGGCTGCAGGACTACCTGCAAGGTGCGGGCGGCACGCTCAACATGCACTGGTGGTTCACCAACCACGCCGTGGTGCTCGACACCGCGGGCCGCATGTTCATGGAAAGCGCCAGCCCCGACGCGGAAGGCGGCGGCGGAGGCGAGTGGGGCGAGTTCCTGAAGCTGCTGAAGCGCAGCCGCCCCAACCAGCCCGTGAACGGCATGTTCCTGGTGATCGGTGCCGACAGCCTCATCCGCGACAAGAGTGAAGACATCGAGAGCAAGGCCGGGCGCATCGCTCAGCAGCTCGACACCATCCAGCGCACGCTTGACGTCCGCTTCCCGGTGTTTGTGATCATCACGAAGTGCGACCTGATCGCCGGCTTCCGCGAGTTCTTTGACAACGTCACCGACCCCAACCTGCAGCACCAGTTGCTCGGCTGGAGCAACCCCGATCAGCTCGACTCGCCGCTGCGGGTGGAGTTGGTCGAGGAGCACATGAAGCAGGTGAAGCACAAGCTCACGGCGCGGCGACTCGCGCTGGTGGCCGACAGCACCCGCTACGCCCAGGGCACGGGCAAGCGCATGGACGAAGTCGATGAGCTCTACGCCCTGCCGGAGAACCTTGAGAAAGTCGTGCCGCGGCTGAAGCGGTACCTAGAGACCATCTTCGCCGGCGGCGAGTGGAGCCCCAAGCCGCTCTTCCTCCGCGGCATCTACTTCACCTCGTCGATGCGCGAGGGCGAGGCGCTCGACAACGACCTGGCCAAGGCCCTCGGCCTCACGCTCGACAGCCTGCCCGGCGGCAAGGTGTGGGAGAAAGAACGCTCGTTCTTCCTGCGCGATGTCTTCCTCGCTAAGGCGTTCCGCGAGAAGGGCCTCGTCACCCGCGCCACCAACGTGCAGAAGCAGATCGCCAACCGGCGCTTTGCGATCCTCGGCTCGGTGGCGACGGCCGCGGCGCTTGTGCTGGGCTTCACGTTCTACGGCCAGCGCGAACTCACCCGCTCGATCGAAGGCCCGCGGGCCTTCTGGAACTCCATCGGCGTCGCCCTGGGCGTCATCGACGCGCCCAAGACCGACGAGCCCGCGATCGCGACGCAGGGCACGCAGGCCACCCGCGGCGACACCGCGATTGTCCGCTTCGAGGCCCCCAACTGGGTCTACAGCGGCGATCGCGCCGACGTGCAGCTCCCCGAGGGCATGGTCGCGCGATCGAAACTGGCGTCGCTGACGCTGCAACGCTCGAACGAAGGCGTGAGTGTGCCGCTGGTCTTCTCTCCTGCAGCGACCGTCGCAGGTGCGGGCGGCGGCTTCACCAAGGAGCAACGTGCGGCCCACGCCGCGGTGCTGGAGAAGACCGTCCTGAAGCCGCTGGTGGATGGCGTGCGCCAACGCCTCAGCGAGACCACCGCATGGGATAGCCGCGCCACCAACGCGCTGGCGGAGATGATCCGGCTGGAGACGCTGAAGCTGAACCTCGCCCCGGCGGGCGGGCCGCGGGCGACGCTGGTCGACCTCAAGGCGCTCTTCAACTTCGTGATGAACACCAAGCAGGCACCGGAGGAGCTGCGCTCGTGGCAGGACGCGATCGACGCGACCTACGCCGTCGGCACCAGCGGCACGAAGCTGTCGTGGCCCCCGGCGAGCCTGAAGGTCGGCGATGTCGCCGCCCTGCGCTCGATCCGCGAGGGACTCGAGAAGTTTGCGGCCAGTTGGCCCGAGCGGGCCCGCGGCGACGAGTTCGCGCTCGGACGCCTCTCCCTTCTCGCCGACGCACTCAGCGCCTTCCGCGCCGAAGAGACGCGGCTGCAGGGTCTCCGCGGGATGCCGACGGCCGATGGCAAGGTCGCCGAACTGGTGCAGACCGGAGCCGAGTTCGAGTCCTTCCAGGCCGAGGCCCGCACGAGGCTGGAGGCGCTCGCGGCGGCCGCGGGCAAGGCGGATGAACTCCTGAAGTCCATGAAACTCGACGCCGCCGAACTGGCGAACGGCATCGACGCGACCAAGCGCGAGGCGCTCGAACAGATCAGCGCCGAGTACGCGCTCTTGATCGCGCAACTGCCGTCGCTGCCCGAGAGCGACACCGCCGCGACCGAGCCGGCACCGGCGGGCGAGATCCGGCAGTTGATCGTGGCCCGGCGCGAAAGCGCCGAGAAATCGCTCGATGCATCCGCAAGCCGCGTGAACACACGCCTGTCGCCGCTGCTGCCGATGGTCGCCACCGGCGCGGGCGGCGAGGAAGTCTCGTACCGCGTGCGCTACAACGCCTACCAGCGTGGCGCCAAGGACCTGTTCGAACGCAGCGCAGCCGCCGAAGGCGAGTGGTACGGCCTGGCCGATCGCTTCCGCGATCTCGACTCCCGCGTCGATCGCACGCGGGCCGACATCGAGTCGCTCGCACGCGGCGTGTCCGACGTGTCGGCTCGCAATGCCACCATCGGCGTCGCGACCACGCTCGCCCGCACCGCGCGGGCCGCGAGCGCAACCGATGTGCTCCGCGCGTTTCTCGCGAAGTTGCCCGAATCCGCCGACGGCGTCCGGGCGGCGGTGCAGTCGATCGCCGAGACCAAGGACCTCAAGCCGCTGACCAAGCCCACCGTCGCGATGCTGGGGCTGCAGGGCGGCGAGATTCCGATCGCGTACGCACCGCAGGCCGCCGGCGTGGTGCTGCAAGGCTTGTCGCGGGCGGAGCAGGAAGTGAGCGGCGGCGGCGCGGTGGTGGACAAGGCGCTGCTGAGCGTCGAGATCAAATCCCGCGGCCGCGGACTCGACGAGTACGCCAAGGCGTACGCCAACGCCTGGGCGGTCGGATTGGTGAAGGAGATGTCGCTCGCCGACGGGCTGTCGGCGTGGTCGGCCCTCGGGCCGGCGATGACGGCCAACGCCGAGAAGTTGATCGATCGGGCGGCGGACCTGCGCACACTGGCGTCTGCCGCGACGGAGGCGATCGAGCCTTTGCCCGCGAGCGTGAAGTCGCTGCCCGAAGTGAAGGCCGCACAGGAGCGGTTGCAGACGACAGTGCGGGCGCTCTCCGACGAAACGGGCCTTCGCAAGCGTGCCGATGCGCTCAAGACGCTCGCGCCGCTGGGCGCGCTCGAATGGCGTGCGGCCCGCGCGGCGTTGCTCGCCAGCGGCTCGGGCGAAGCGATGACCGATGCGCTCGCCACCCTCGCCACGGGCCCGGCCCGGGCGATCAGCGATGAAGCGTTGGCGCTGGGCGTGCTGAGATCGCTGCGAGATCAGTACGAGACCAACGCCCGCGACGCGGCGAAGCTGCTGGCGTCGTCGGAGCGTTGGCCGCTGTCACGTAATGCCGATCAGACCAAGGGGCTCGACGAAGCGGCGCTGCTGAAGGCCGTGGACGCGGCGGAGTTGCTCGCCGTCGGCACAGGCGTCGCGGCTGGCGCGACGGGCGAGTTCCGCGATCTCTTGCTCGCGCTCCGCGGGCGGGGCGTGCTGAACGAGGAGCAGCGCTCGCGGATCGACCGTGTCCGCGGCGTGGCTTCGGCGCTCGCTTCGGGCCTCGCCCAGAAGCAGCCGATCGTGGTCTCGATCGTGCCGGTGTGGAGCCGTCGCGATCTCGAGGCGCTGCCCGCGCTCTCGTCGCTGGGCGTCGCCAGTTCCGGCGATGTCGTCGAATGGTTCGAGCAGATGGAGGTCGTGCCTGCGGGCGGTGCGGCGCTGCCGCGAGTGACGCTCCGCGGGCTCGACGCGGCCCGTGCCGCCGAGCTCGTGCGACAGTTGTCACTCAAGAGCCCCGGCCCGGGCGTGACGATCCGGTTCTATCGCAACCTCGGCGACGCCGCACCAGCGGGCGAGACGACGCTCAACGGCCCGTGGGTAGCGGCGGCGGTGGCGCTCATGCCCGGAGCGAAGCCGACCGCGCTGAGCCCCAACAACACCGCAACCGCGTGGATCGTCCCACTGCCGGTCGTCGAGACCGAGACCAAGCAGACCTACCACCTCTGGCTCAACGTGACGTTCTCCTCGCCCATGCCGCGGCCGGAGGACTGGCCCGGCTCCACCAACTGGCCCCGCTAGAACCGCACGGATGCTCAAGAAGATCTCGCAATGGCTGGGCGGTTTGTCCGGCGCGTCCTCGGGCGCGGCGGAGCCGCTCGCGCAGATCTGCCTCTTCGGCAAGCACCCGGGCTGGGACGACCACATGGAGGACCTGGGGCTCGTGACCCAGCGCCTCGTCGATGTACGCCGCGCGCTCTACGCCGAGGGCATCGCGGGAAACATCGACAGCGGCGCGTGGGAGAAACTCGGTCCCGACGCCAAGATCGCTCGCTTCGATCACGCGTTTGTGTGGCGATTTGGTCCGACGGAGTTCGTGTACGGCCGCGTGTGGGCGAGCCGCGATGCCAGAGGGCGCGACAAGTATCCGATGGTCGCGTGCTTCCATGGCCGCAGGCTGCGATTGGACAAGATGGCACCGCGCTGCGCCGCGATCATCGCGCGCCTGGTCGGTGCCTGTCGCAGCACCGACGACTCCCACGCCGTCCGCGGCGAGTTCCTCCGAGAGAGCGAGGCCGCCAAGGCACAAGCACCGGCCTTCATCGGGGAGAGCGCCGCATTCGATGCCTCGTGCCTGAAACTCGCGGCGACCGACGCCGCGCTGCTCGCCGACGCGGGCGAGGGCCTTACGCGTTGCTGCTACTCCATCTGGCGCGAGGGCGAGGCGGCGGCGAAGGCGATCAAGGCGGGGACTGAGCGTGGCTCGCACACACGACTGCCGGTGCTCGACATCGCCGAGTCCTCCCTCGGCCGCGGCGGGAGCGCGTGGGTTTGGACCAGCGCGGCCCACGATGTGCTCAGCGAGCGAA
>JBILLU010000078.1:0-14228 GCA_044375915.1 Phycisphaerales bacterium | reverse complement strand
GTCGTCCAGCAACTTCAACAACGTCGGCACCTCGTTCGAGAGCCGATCATCCGGCAGCAGCGCGATCGACTTGATCCTCGCCTCCGCCGAGTCCGCGGCGTGAATCGCCTCCTCCGCCTTCTTGCCCGACAACGCCGTCACACGCCGCACACCCTTCGCGACGGCTTCCTCGCTGACAATCGCGAACGCGCCGATCTCGCCCGTGCTCGCGACGTGCGTTCCGCCGCAGAACTCAATCGACAACTCTCGCCACGCGGAGCTGCTAGCCGATTCCAGCAGATCGGGCACCGGCTGCCCGATCGAAACAACACGAACGGGATCCGGGTAGGTCTCACCGAACACCGCCCGCAGACCGCTGATCTGCTTGGCAGCCGCCAGCGGCGCCGGCTGGGCGTACACGGTCAGATTCCGCTTGACGCAATCGCGGACGACACTCTCAACCGCGCCGAGTTCCTCGGGCGACACCGGCTGGTTGTGCGAGAAGTCGAAACGGAAGCGATCCGCCGCGACCGACGATCCCTTCTGATCGATGCCGTCACCGAGCTTGGTCCGCAGGGCGAAGTTGACCAGGTGCGTCGAGGTATGGTTCGACGCGGTCGCGTGACGACGCGATTTCTCCACATGCAGCGCCACCGTATCGCCGACACGGATCTCGCCGTGGGTGACGACACCAACGTGCATCACGTAGCCGCCGTAGGTCGCGACCGACTCCACGCGGAATCGCCCACCGTCGTGCTTGTCGTTCGCAGAGGACTTGGCCTCGCCGATCACCTCGATCTCGCCCGCGTCGCACTCCTGTCCGCCCATCGTGGCGTAGAAGCACGTCTTGTCCAGAATCAGGCCGACTTGCGTCTTGTGGTTGAAGACCGGCCTCGACGACTCATCAAGCGACGAACCGTTCCAGATCGCCTTCACATGGGCCTTGATCATCGTGTGATCGAACTTGTGCGAGTCGTCCGTCGGCGAAATGCCCAGACGCATCACCCGTGCGACGCCGTCGCCGTCGAGCGTGATCTGCTTCTCGCCTTCCTTCTGACCCGCCGCGCGGCTCAGGTCCGCCGCCTTCTTCTGCTCGGCCTCAAAGCCCTCGACATCCACCGCGATCCCGATCTCCTCGGCCATCAGCGTGGTCAGGTCGATCGGGAAGCCGTACGTGTCGTACAACTTGAACGCGTCGACGCCCGAGATCGTGGGCTTCTTTGGACACTTGGTCTGCACAAAGTGCCGGAGGATCGAGAACCGGTCCGGCGCCGTCGCCGCAGCGTGGCGGATCGCCGTGAAGCCGCTCTTGTCGTTCGCCTCGGTGGCGCCGACCGCTGCACCGATGGTGTCAAGCGACGTCTTGTAGAACAGCGTCATCCCGCGATCCAGCGTGCGCCCGAAGGACTCTTCTTCTTCCAGAATGATCTTCTCGACCTTCTTGGGGTCCCGCCGCAACTCCGGGAACGCGTCACCCATGTGCTCGACGATCACCGGCACCAACGCCGCGAAGAAACCGGGCTTCGCGCCCAGCATCTGCCGCCCGTAGCGCACCGCGCGACGCAGGATGCGACGCAGCACGTACCCACGCCCGACATTGCTCGGCACCGCGCCGTCGGTGATCGCAAACGTGAGACACCGGATGTGGTCCGCGATCACGCGGTACGCCGTATCGATGTTGCCCTCGTCGGCGTCGCCGAGCTTGCCGCGGTACTCGCGGGCGCCCGTGGCCCGCTCGATCGCGACAAAGATCGGCGCAAACACGTCCGTGTCGTAGTTGCTGCGAGCATTCTGCAGCACGCTGACCAGACGCTCCAGGCCCATGCCGGTATCGACATGCTTGGCGGGGAGCGGGCGCAGGCCACCGCCCTCGAGCCGCTCGAACTGGATGAAGACGTTGTTCCAGATCTCCAGCACATCCGGATCGCCGGTGTTCACCAGCTTCGCCGCGTCGCGGTCGCCGATCCGGTCAAAGTGGATCTCAGTGCAAGGCCCGCACGGCCCCGTCTCGCCCATCTCCCAGAAGTTGTCCTTGAAGATGCCCGGCAGCACGCGGCTTTCGGGCAGGTACTTCATCCACAACTGCTTGGTCTCAAGGTCCGGCTCGAGACCCAATTTCGGAGCCCCCTCGAAGTACGTCACGTACAGCCGGTCCGCCGGGATGTGGTAGACCTGCGTCAGCAGCTCCCACGCCCAATCGATCGCTTCCTTCTTGAAGTAATCGCCGAACGACCAGTTGCCCAGCATCTCGAAGAACGTGTGGTGGTAGGTGTCCTTGCCCACGTCCTCGAGGTCGTTGTGCTTGCCACCGGCGCGGATGCACTTCTGGCTGTTCACCGCACGCTTGAGCTTGCCCAAGGGCGTGTCCGGGGCCGCCTGCCCCAGGAAGATCGGCTTGAACTGGTTCATGCCCGCGTTGGTGAACAGCAGCGTCGGGTCGTCCACCGGCACGGCGGGCGAACTGGGGATGAAGGTGTGCCCGGCCGCGAAGGCGCCGGTGCCGCCCTTGGCGCGGAAGAACTCGATGAAGGTCTTGCGAATGGCGTGGCTAGTCAGCGTCATGGTTCAATCCCGGCACGGTCCGTCGAGCCGGCTACGTGGAAAGTCATTCCTGCGGGCCGCGTCCTCGCGAACACCAAGCCCAAGGCAACCCAGTATAGGTTTTCGAGGGCTCAGGGTCGCGCCGCGGGCGCAAACCCCGCCGTCTCCAAGCACAACGGGCACGAATCACCGATACTGCAACGGGGCGACCCCGGGGAAGGCAGTTCACCACGAAGCTCTCAGAGACGACTGCGGAAGACAAGGAACGTCAGAGACAACGCCTCGACGCACCGCTTCCTTTCGATTCCGCTCCGTGTACTCTGTGCTCTCCGTGGTGAATTGCCTTGAAAGTCAACCACCGCGGCGAGCCACCGAGGCTCGACGAGACGGAGACCGGCATGCGGAAGTTTGAACTGTGCGTCATCGGATCAGGGCCCGCTGGCCAGAAAGCCGCCATCCAGGCCGCCAAGCTCGGCCGATCGGTCTGCGTCGTCGAGCAACGTGAGGTGCTCGGCGGCGTTGCCATCAACACCGGCACCATCCCCAGCAAGGCCCTCCGCGAGGCCATCCTCGACTTCGGCGGACGCACCACCGTCGCCCCCTCCATCGCCGACTTCTCCGCCACCAAGGCCACCATGTCCCGCAGCGGCTCCTTCGCCAGCCTCATGCAGGCCTGCCAGAAGGTCATCAAGTCCGAGATCGATCTCGTCCGCGATCACTTCGCCAGCAACGGCGTCTACACCGCCATCGGCCGCGGCCAGTTCCGCGACCCCAAGACCATCGACGTCGTCGGCGCCCACGCCACCGAGGAACTCCAGGCCGACAACGTCCTCATTGCCGTCGGAACCCAACCCACCAGCCCCAAGTCGGTGCCCTTCGATCGTGAAACGGTCATGACCTCCGACGACCTTCTGCAGCTCATGACGCTGCCCCGCTCCATGATCGTCGTCGGCGGCGGCGTCATCGGCACCGAGTACGCCTCGATGCTCGCGGCCCTGGGCGTCCGCGTCACGCTCATCGAAGGCCGGGACCGTCTCCTCGACTTCATCGACCGTGAACTCACCGAGGCGCTCCAGTACCACCTCCGTCAGGCCGGCGTCACGCTCCGCCTGGGTGAGAAGGTCGTCAAGATCGAGAAGCGAGAACTCGACCCCAAGGCACCACGCCCCGCCGGACACACCGGCCACGTCGTCGAGGCCACGCTCGAATCGGGCAAGACGCTCACCGCCGACTCGCTGCTCTACTGCATCGGACGCCAGGGGTGCACCGACGGCCTCAATCTCGCCGCCGCCGGCGTCTCCGCCGACAGCCGCGGACGCATCACCGTCAACAAGAACTACCAGACCAGCGTGCCCCACATCTACGCCGCTGGCGACGTGATCGGCTTCCCCGCTCTGGCCAGCACCTCCATGGAGCAGGGCCGTCTCGCCGCCTGCCACATGTTCGGCCACAAGAGCGACAACTTCGACAACCTCTTGCCCTACGGCATCTACTCGATCCCCGAGATCTCGATCGTCGGCTGGACCGAGGAGAAGCTCACCGCAGAGGCGATCCCCTACGAAGCGGGCATCGCGTACTACAAGGAAACCGCTCGCGGCCAACTGCTGGGCGACGACATCGGCATGCTCAAGATGCTCATCCACCAGGAGAGCAAAGCCGTCCTCGGCGTGCACATCATCGGCACCAACGCCACCGAGCTCGTCCACATCGGCCAGTGCGCGATCGCGTTCAAGGCAACCGCGGAGTACTTCGTGAACACGGTCTTCAACTACCCCACGCTCGCCGAGTGCTACAAGATCGCCGCGCTCAACGGCCTGAACAAGCTCGGCAATGTGTGATGCCAGCATCCGATGTCGTCGGCCTGGCGTGACTTGCCCCGGCGCGGCCGATGCGGTCTTCCGCGCCCAAGCCGCATCAGACTCGCGGAACAGGGAACCCGAGATCCAAAGGCGACCGCGTTGCCCAGTTGTCGCTTAAGCCGCGGCCTTCCTCGGCGCTGCGACCACAATGCCGCGCCCATCCCCGGCCCGGGCCGTCTTCAACGCGGTGACCGCCGATACCACGAGCTCCTGCACGCTCGCGAACGTCGAGCCCGCGCCCGGGTCGTTGCTCGCCACGCCCATGCTCACCTTCAGCGTCCCGCCGCCCAGCGGCCAGGTCACAACCGCCTTCTCGAATGAGAATCGGAACTCTTCCGCAGCCCTCTGGGCGTCCTTGGCATTCGCGCCGTAGATCACCATCGCGTAGATGTCGCCGCCCAGCGTGCAGACCACGCCGCCCAACGGCGCAAAGTGCTTGCGCATCAACATAACGCACGAATTGATCGTCTCGTCGCCCGCCGACGCGCCGATCTTCATCGCGGTGTTCCGCAGACCATCGACACCGATCTGAACCAGCGTCAACGCCTCGTTGTTCTTTCGCGAGAGCTCAAAGCCGTTCCGCAAGGCCTTGTCGAAGCCGACGCGACCGACCGCGCCCGTCAACGGGTCATACTGGTCCGCATCGACCAGGAGGTTCTCCAGCGTCTGACCCGCCCCGCCCGCGGGGTTCGAGGCCATTTCGATCATCGCCTGCTCAGCCTTGCGGACAATCGCCTCGGCATCGACAGATGCACCGGTGTCGAGATGCAAGTTGCGTGACATGTCCTTCACGCCTTCGGCAATCTTCTTCACGAGCGACTGCATCGCGTCGGACTTGATCCCGAACCACTGGTCCCCGCGCTCGTAGAGCTTCCGCAGAGCTGGTGCCGGGTCTTCATCGGTCATCGCATTGTGCGCGAGATTGCCAAGCCCAACCAGACGCACCAGCTCGTGATGCCCCTGCGGCGCCGCCGTCGGACGCTCGTGATAGCGCACCGGCATCACCAGTTGATCCGGGAACTTCCACCGCTGGGCCAGCATCGCGCCGATCTCGGGATGCTGCACCTCAAGCGCCGACAGCTCGGCCTTCACCAGCTGCGAGTGGTCACCCTTCGCTGATTCGAGCACCTCGGCATAACGGAACCCCAGCGCTCGGTGCAGCGCCACCACGCCGATGTCCTGCATCAGCCCCGCAAGGAACGCCTCATCCGAGGTTTCCAGCTTCAGGTGATCCGCGATGAGCTTTGCCGCAACACCCGTGTACAGCCCGCGGCGCCAATAGCCCTGATAGTCGAAGCCGTCGTCCTGCTCGCCGATCGATCCAATCAGCGAGAACGACAACGCCAGCGCCTTCACCGGCCCCAGACCCAGCAGCACGATCGCCTTGTTGATGCTCCCGCAGCGCGTGGTCAGGCCGTAGAACGACGAATTCACCGTGCGGAGAACTTTCGACGCCAAGCCCTGATCATTCTGAATCGTCTGCGCAAGCTCCGGAAGCTTCACATCCGGATTCGCTGTCAACTCGACCACGCGCATCGCAACCGCCGGCAGCGACGGCAGCGACGAGCAGCTCAGGATCTCTTCGATGAGTTCGTGGTCCATGACAACTCTGCCGACGTGGGACAGCCGCGGCCTACGCCAGTGGCAGGTCGCTTCTCTTGTGACATTCGGCAAATTCTGCCTTCAACTGAAACTGGGGAAGCTTGAAGCCCTCGTTCAGGACCTTTTGCGAAGCTCCAAAACCGCCGAATCCAGGGATACCACCGGCTGCCCCAGCACTTCTCGGACACACGCCGCCAGCAGCGCCACCGCTCGGGTCATCGCGTCGCCATCGGCGTTCTCGATCAACCCCGCGTCCAGCTGCCGCAGCAACTCCACGGTCTGCGCTCTCACCCGCCACGCATCCTCACCGGCCTCGAGACGCGACGAGAACCCGCCCAGCCGCGGCACAAACACCTTCACGCTTTGTGCCTCCAGTTCGCACTCACCCCGGACGTCGCGTGTCAAGTCCGGTCGATAGCCGCACTCGACCAGCGTGATCCAAAGGAACTGCAGCAACGCGGCCGCGGGCACCGCCTTCCCGTCGTCCGCGAGCCGCCTGCCGGACTTCACCATCGCATCAAACATCGCTTCGTGCGGGTCGTGGTCACGGATCATGTGGTGCGTCAGGTCCAGCATCGCCATCGCGACGTGAAACCGCGCAAGATCCTTTCGCACGCCAAGAAAGATCTCGCTCAGGTCCCACGCCGTCAGCGTCGCCAGCGAGTCGTGGTTCTTGATGAGCACCCCCGCCTGCCCGCGGGTGAAGAGCTCGTACCCACCCGAGAACCGGGCATCCTGTCGCTTCGAGCCCTTCGCCAACCCGCGCACGACACCCAGCGATCGACAAAACAACGACACCGTCTGGCTCGTCTCCGACCAGTCCCACACCCGGATGCAGATGGCGTCGTCCATCACCGTGGCCACGCGATGAGCGTAGCGATTCGCGCCGGAGGAGAAAAAAAACGGACAGAACGCGGAGAGGCGGAGCAAGCGGAGTGTTGCGGAGAGAGCCGTGAGGCTTTGGCCATTTGCCATTTGCCATTTGCTATTTCTGCCCCAGCTCCCCTGCCCCCCTCTACCCTTCCCCCCCATGCACTTCTCCCTCGTCGATCGCGTCATCGAGCAATCCGCCGACCGCATCGTCACGCTCAAGCACGTCTCGAGCGCCGAGGAGTACCTGCAAGACCACTTCCCCAGCTACCCGGTGCTGCCCGGCGTCATGATGCTCGAGGCGATGGTCCAGGCCGCGCGGCGGCTCTGTGACTCAGCGTCTGTGCCGATGGTCCTCGGCCAAGTCCGCGCCCTCAAGTACGGTGCCTTCGTCCGCCCCGGCGCCACGCTCCGCGTGGATGTCACCCTCCACAAGAAGAACGACGACGGCACCTTCGACTTCAAGGGTGAAGGCACCCTCCTCGAACCCGGTGCCACGAGCGAACCGCCCACAGCCGTCTCCGGCCGATTCCTGCTTCGACCCGTCAAGACAGCCTGAATCCTCGCTCGCGGCCAGCCCGCGGCGAAACCCGCCGCCGCGTGCGGCATCCATTCGCATCCGCCTCTGCTATCATCGCGTCCCAAGTCCCGACGCCCGCCTCCCTCCGTACGCGAGCCGGGCCGCCCAAGGAAACCGCCCGAATGACACGCGACGAGATCTTCTCCAAGATTCAGGAAGTGCTGGTCGACGCCCTCGCCGTCGATGAGGAAGACGTCACCCCCACCGCCCGCCTCACCACCGACCTCGGCGCCGAGTCGATCGACTTCCTCGACATCGTCTTCAAGCTCGAACAGACCTTCGGCTTCAAGATCGCCCAGGGCGAGCTCTTCCCCGAGAACGTCAAGCAAGACCCCGAGTTCGTGAAGGAAGGCAAGGTCACCCCCAAGGGCATCGCCACCCTCCGCGCCCGCCTGCCCCACGCCGACTTCTCCAAGTTCGAGGCCGACCCCCAGATCGCCAAGGTCGCCGAGGTCTTCACCGTCGACGCCCTCGTCACCTTCGTCGAACGCAAGCTCGCGGCGAAGTAAGCCGTTCACCACAGAGACGCAGAGGCGCAGAGAAAGGCATTTCAACTCAAAGGGCTCCAAGGGCTCAAAGAGTTGAAGCAAAGAGACAAGTCGAGCACCTCGAAACCGCTCGCCGTCCCGATGCCTTGACCCCTTCGAGTCCTTTGAGCCCTTCGAGTTAAACTCTCTTGTCTGTGCCTCTGTGCCTCCGTGGTTCAATTCCCTGGAACCCCAATGCGCTGGATGTGGATCGATCGCGTCGTTGAGCTGGTGCCCAAGCAGCGCCTCGTCGCTGTCAAGCACGTCAGCCTCGCCGAAGAGCACCTGCACGATCACTTCCCGGCCGCCAATGGCCGCCCCGCGCTGCCCGTCATGCCCGCCAGCCTGATCGTCGAGGGCTGCGCCCAGACCGCCGGCATCCTCGTCGGCCACGCCGAGGACTTCCGCGAGAAGGTCATCCTCGCCAAGATCGGCAAGTTCGAGATCAGCCGCGACGCTCTGCCCGGGCACACGCTTCGCTACACCGCCACCATCCGCCAGATGGACAAGGTCGGCGCCTCGACCGTCGGCACGATCGAGCTCATCGAGCACACCGCCACCGGCTCCACCGCCACCACCATCGGCGCCATCGACCTGATGTTCAGCCACCTGGACAACAACATGTCCGGGCAAGAGTTCCCCGAGCACAACTTTGTCTTCGGCGAATCGTTCCGCACCCTGCTCACAAGCAGCGGCATCAGCGGGACCTGGTGACTGGATTCCACGCCAATGGCTCCAGCGTGATCGACGGATTGGTCTTGATCACGCCCAGCCGCGCCGCCGCGAGCTGCCCGCCGCCCACCGCCACCGGAAACGCGCTGATCACGATCGCCGCCGCCACCAGCCGGGTGCCCGACGCAGCCCGCAGCCGGCCCACGACTTCGCAGATCAAGAGCACCAGCGCGACGCAGCTGAACTTGAGCGCGATCAAGCCGTAGAGATCAAACATCCGCAGGAACCAGTTGGCGATGCCGTTCAGTTCGATGCCGCCCAGCCGCAGAATGACGTAGGTGCAGCACACGTCGAGCACGGCAAGCACGATCAACCACGAATATCCACGCGGATACAGAATCGGTTGGCGGAACATACAACGCCTCCGCGGCCTGCAAAGCCCGTCTTGACATGCCCATCTTGACAGGCCGGTCTTGACGAGCCCCGAGCGTAAGCGAGTGGGTTGTTTCGTCCGAACCTCGAACCCCGCCCGCTTACGCTCGGGGCTCGTTCACGAGTCTCTCGATCAACTCGATCGGCGCGTCGTTTCCGGTCCACGCCTTCGACTGCTCGGCCGCCTGCCGCACGAACATCGTCGCCCCTTCGATGACCCGCCAGCCCACGCGTTTCGCCTCGCGCACCAGCGGCGTTTCCCGGGGGTTGTACACCGTCTCCAATACGACGGTCCCGCCCCCGCAGTTGCCGGATTCCGCCAGCCCCGCCACCGGGATCGGGCAGCCCTCGGGGTCCGGCCCGCCCCTCATGCCCACCGGAGTGCACTGGACAAAGGCGTCGCCGCGGAAGGTGGCTAATTGATCGAGACCCGCCGCTGCAATCACGCCCGGCAACGGTGCCGCCGGGGCCTGGAAGGCCCCGCCCCCGCCGGAAGCCGGACTGCTGTGCGGGCCGGGCCTTCCAGGCCCCGACGACCCAGCCTTCTGCAACGCCTGATTCAACTCCAGCGCCAACGCCTCGGCCTTCTTGCTATTGCGATTGAAAATCGTCACCCGCGCACCTGCGACGGCCAACCCGAACGCAATGCCACGAGCCACGCCGCCCGCCCCCACCACCGCGACATGCTTGCCCTCGAGCGTGCCCATCGCCTCGCGCAGCGGCCCCACCGCCGCGGGCACATCGGTGTTGAACACCCGCGCTCTCACAACCCGCGACCCGTCATCGCTCGCCTCGCGCTCGATCACCAGCGAGTTCGCCGAACCCGTCAGCAGCGACACCGCATCAAGCGACCACACACCCGTTTCGATTTTGAACCGCTCGAGCGCGAAGCGAACCAGGTTCTCCTTATGCGGCAGGGTGACGCTCGCGCCGCTGAAGTCCAGCCGCGGATCATCGATGAGCGCGCCCAGCGTCGCCTTGAAGTTCGCGTACGTCGCCTCCGCCCGCTCGCTCTCGCTCAACTCCTTGCTCTCGGCGTCCGCACTCGGGATCGGCAGCGGCAGGTACACGCCGTCGAAGCCGCTCGCGTCAAAGACCGCATTGTGCACCAGCGGCGAAAGACTGTGCCCCACCGGCCAGCCGATCACGCCGTAGACCTTCGTCGTCGGCGTGATCGAACGGAAGCGGTACAGCTCTAGCAACTCCCGCACCGTCGGCTGCCCGGGCGCGGTCGTAGCTGTCGGCCGCAAGCTCGCGAACGTGAGGAACCCGCCGAACTTCGGCGCCAGCACGCGGCTCATCAGCCCGAACTCGCCCATGCCCAAGGCAATCGTCGGCCGATCACGCTGCGTGAGGATCTCGAACAACTCCAGATTGTCCCGCAGCGAACGGGCCCGAAACGCAAGCTTGGTCACCTTCGCCGCCGGCTGCTGCCGCGCCAGGAGCAACCGCCGCGACAGGTCCGCCGGCCGCTGCTGGAAGTCGTGCATCGACAGAATCAACCCCGTCGACACCGCCCGCAGTTGCTCCGGATGTTCGACGGCAAGATTCACCTTCTGCTTGATGTTCTCGGATCGCGTGTATGCCGCGAGCTCGATATCCAGATACCGCGGCGGCGTCTCACTCTTGCCCTCGGCAGTTCCGATCCGCTCGTAGAGCGACACGCGATCCGTCTCGTCGCCGTCGTACCCGCCCCCCTCGCTCGCACTGCGGCACGTCAGGATCGCCGGCAGCACCGACTGATGCACTAGCCGCAAAATCTCCCGGGTCTGCCGCCCCGGGTCGGCCTCGGTGTGCCCGCCGTCGAAGAACTCGTCGATGCGGAACTCAACGATGTCGGCGCCGAGCGACTTCGCCGCCGCGGCGTCGGCGACCGCGGCGTCGATGTCATGGACCATGATGGGAACACAGAGCAGAGTCACGGGGCGAGTGTAGTGGACAATCCGTTCGCCGCGCCGCAGCCTGCGACGTACCCGCTCGCCCAAGCCCATTGGAAGTTGAACCCACCGATGCGGCCATCGACGTCGCAGATCTCGCCGCAGAGGTGCAGGCCCGGAGAGACGCGGCTCTCCATCGTTTCGAGATGAATCTCGCTCAGCGGCACACCGCCGGCGGTGACCTCGGCGAAGAGGTAGCCGCGGTCGCCCGAGATCGGGAGTTCCAATTCCGTGAGCGCGGCGGCCAGGGCGCGACGTTTGTCTCTGGACATCGTCGCAAGCGACGCCGTGAGTTCGAGCCCGACGCTCGCCGCGAGTGCCGTCAACACACGCTCAGGCAACTTGCCTTCGAGCGAGCGACGCAGCGTCGTTCCGCCGCGGCGGCCCTCGGCGGCGAGGAACGCGTCGAGCCCGTCGAGCGTCTCGCCTGGAATCCAGTTCATCACCAATCGCGGCGGGTCGTGCGGGTTGTCCAGCTTCTCCGCCGTGTAGTAGCGGCTCATGTCGAGCACGCTCGGGCCGCTGAGGCCGAAGTGGGTGACGAGCGTGGAGTTGGTGAACGACTGCAGCTTCTTGCCGGACTTGGCGCGGAGTTCGAGGGTCGCGGGCAGCGTCACGCCGCTGAGGGTGGTGAGCCAGTGGTCCTTGGGGATCGTCAGTGGCACGAGCGCGGGGAAGACGCGCGGCGTGATCGTGTGGCCGAGCGACTTGGCGATCTCGTGCCCGTGGCCGTCGGAGCCGGTTTTGGGGAGGCTTTTGCCGCCGGTGGCGAGGATGATGCGCCGGGCGAGGAGTTCGCCGCGCGAATGTTCCACGAGGAACAGATCCCCGTTTGTGCGCACAACGTTGACTCTGTGCGCGGTGAGGAGAGAGACACCGGCGTCGGAAGCGGCGCCGAGCAGCGCGTCGAGGACGGTGTGGGCGTCGTCGGTGGTTGGGAAGAGTTTTCCGGTGTCTTCGCGTTTGAGTTCGACGCCGCGTTCGCGGAAGAACTGGACGGTCTGCGGCACATCGAAGCGGCGGAGTACTTTCTTGATGGCGTTGCGGCTGCTGCCGTTGTAAGCGGATTCGTCAACCGCGTGGTGGGTGACGTTGCAGCGCCCGCCGCCGGCGACGAGGACTTTGGCACCGAGTTTGGTGGCGCCGTCGAGTGCAAGGACGGAACCCGCTCGCTTACGCTCGGGGCTCGTTGAGGCACGAAGAGTCCGGCCAGCCCAGATGGAGGCGAAGAGGCCGGCTGCGCCGGCGCCGATGATGGCGATGTCGCATCGAGAGGACACGACCGGAGAGTACGGGACCTGGCTACTCGTCACCGCCGGACTTGGTCCGTAGCGGCTGCAGTTTCAGGTACGTCACACTGCGCCACAGCCACTCCGCTGGGCCGAACGCAAAGTGCCTGAGCCACAGGTGGGCGAACACCACCACCGATGCGAAGATGATCGCCAGAATGCCGAAGCGCTCGAACGCGGTGGTCTGACCGAACCATCCCAAGCCCCAGTAGTAGAAGACGCCTGTGCCAAGGATCGAACAGAGGAGATAGGTGGTCAGCGCCATGCGCCCGGCGTCGGCGAAGAGCCGGGCGATCGAAGCGGCGACACCGGCGTGGGTCCAGCGGACGATGGTGAAGAGGTATCCCATCGTCAGCAGCGGGCCACCGAAGGTCAGTCCGAAACCGTACAGCAGAGCGGCCCACGCGTGCGACTCGCTGAGCGGCTTGGCCCACACGGTGGCGACGGCGATCGGAAGCCCTAGCAGCAGGCCGATGAGGCTGAGACGCCGGTGAAGCAGAGCGTGTGCAGGATGGAACAGGTCGGCCTTGATGAGTATCGCACCAAGGCAGAAGAGTGCGAGGATCACGGCGCCGCCGCCGAAGAGCGTGAAGACGAAGGCCATGAGCCAACCGAGGGCACGCACGGCGAACAACTGGGAGAACGGGCCGTCGCGCATCACGCGGGTTTCGAGCTCGCGGTACGGCTGGTCCCACGGACCGGTGAGCGTCCGCTTTTTGAAGCCGTCGATGATCTGCTCGAACGGCGGTCGATCGTCGATGACGAAGGCGGGCTTCTCAGGGGCTGCATCGGCCGCGGCCGGCGCATCCGGCGCCGGAGTCGATGGGGTCGTCCCATCTTGGGACGGTGCGGTTGTGGCAGCGGCGCTCGGAGGCGACGCGTCCGAGGCCGTCGGGCTGGGGCGATTGGTTGGGCCGGCTGAGAACGCGATTGCGAGCACCCCCAGCAGGAGAAAGAAACTGGAAAGCGACGCCAAGACACCCGCGGCGATCGCCAAAGCTCGCACCGAAAGGCGTACGAGGATCAGCATCGCGAAGCCGAGCACGGCGTAGACCACGAGGATGTCGCCGAACCAGACGAGCAGCGCGTGCGCGAGGCCGATGAGCAGCAACGCGATCAAACGCCGGATGGGGTGCGCCCACCAGATCGACCACTTGGAGCGAGAGCCGGCGGCCCGTGCGCGGGCGCGCTCGAACTGAATCGCGAGGCCGGCGCCGAACAGTGTCGCGAAGAGGGGGTAGAACTTGCCCTCGCACAGGGTCTTGTAGAAGTACCACGCACCTTGCGAGAGCGCGTCGGCGGAGGCTGGCGGGACGTGATCAAAGTACGTGCCCGAGGCTTCCCCCATGTAGTGGATGTTGACGCAGAAGATGCCAAAGAGCGCGACGCCGCGTGCGACATCGATCGCGGCGATGCGCTGCGGCGGCGCGAGCGGCTGAGAGAGCAACTGGCGCGGTACGGACGGTTCGGCCGCGAGCGACTCGGACATTTGGTGCCCTCCACGATGCAGAAGGCTATTGGGGCTGAGCCCAAGCCGATTTCACAGCGCTCGTCGCGACCGTTGTCACCCCACGTCACCAAGGACTCACAGCTCCGCAATCCGCTTCGCGGTTTCCTGTTCGAGCAGGTCGTGCATGAGTTTGGTGAGGTCGCCGGACATGATGTCGCGGAGTTGGTACTCGCCGGGGAGGCGTTCGTCGGCGACGATTCCCTCTTTCCAGCGGTAGGTACGGATCTTCTCGCTGCGGTCGCCGCCGCGGATCTGGGATTTGCGGGATTCGGCGCGGGCGCTGTGCTGCTTCTGGCGTTCGAATTCGTACAGGCGGGTGACGAGCAGGCGGCGGGCGCGGTCGCGGTTTTGTTGCTGGCTCTTGGCTTCCATCATCTTGATGATGATGCCGCTGGGCTTGTGGTGGATCTGCCAGGCGGTCTCGACCTTG
>JBILLU010000077.1:0-14270 GCA_044375915.1 Phycisphaerales bacterium | reverse complement strand
GACAAGATGGGCTACGACGTCAAGGTTCTCGACGTGCTCAAGGTGGCCGAGAAGGGCATCGCCGAGAAGTTCGGCGGCAGCCCCAAGATCCAAGCCGAATTGCGCTACGAGCTGGGCCGCATCTACAACACGCTCGGTATGTGGAACCTGTCGGCCGAACAGCACGAGAAGTCCATCGAGATCTACAAGGCGATCGAGGGCCCCCAAGGTGTCCACGTCCTCAACGGCGAGTCGCAGCTCGCGGTCGCCCTCGCCAACGCCGGCGAACAGGAGAAGGCCCTCGCGCTCTTCGAACGCATTTACCCGCTCTTCCCGACCGTGCTCCGCGACGAGCACCTGGGCCGCATCACCGCCAGCACCTCCTACGGCAACATGCTCCAGTCGGCCGGGAAGTTCGAGAAGGCCGAGCCGATCCTGAAAGAATCGATCGCACTCGCCGACGAGCATCTCCCCGTCGGACACTCCTCGCGCCTGAACGCCCGCGCGACGTACCTGGTGATGCTCAACGCGATGAACCGCGTGAACGAGGTCGAGCCGCAGCTCAAGCAGCTCCTGATCGAGCAGGAAGCCGCCGCAGGCAAGTACCAGCCGCTCTCGCTAACGACGCGGAACAACCTCGTGAACGTGCTGCTGCGCTTGAAGCGCAACGCGGAGGCTCTGCAGTACGCCGAGGGCATGATCGAGCAGTCGGAGAAGATCTTCCCCGAGGGCCACACCCACCGCGGCATCCCGCTGGTCACGGTCGCCGCCACACTCCGGCGCAACGACCGCCCGGCGGAGGCCGCCCCGCTCGCCGCCAAGGCCTCGGACATCTTCGAGCACGCAGAGGGCGACTTCGCGTTCTTCGCCGAGAAGGCCGCGGACTTTGCCCAACTCTCCTACACCGACGCCGGAGACGAAGCCAACTCGCGCCGCTGGGCCATCCGATACGCGGGCTGCCGATTCCGATTCGCCAGCGATTCCGAGCGCCAGACGCTCAAAGCACGCCTGATGGACGTCGCCAAGCCGCTCAAACGCGAGCGCAGCGACGACGACGCCCGTGGCACGCTGGCAGACCTCATCGCCGCCGCCGACGAGGTGGCGCCGCCGGGAACGAATCGGCGCGCACGGCTGTTCATCAACCTCGCCCGGGCCGCCATCGATCTCAACCAGCCCGAGCTCGCCGAGCCGCTCCTCGCCAAGGCCGAGCCCGAAATCGCCAAGGCCCGCAACGCCGACGACGACAAGAAGTTGCTCGATGCGACCAAGGCCGAGCTCCGCGGCCCCAAGAGCCCTTGACTCGCAGTATGCTGGCCCCATGAACCGCACCCTCGCGTGGCTCTTCGGCCTGCTCGCGCCGCTCACCTCCCACGCTGCCCCCGCTCCTTCCGCCCCCGGGCCCGAAGTCCGCCCGCTGCGGATCGCGGTCATCGGCCTCGTCCACGGCCACGTCGAGGGCCTGCTCTGGGCCGATTCGCAGCGCACCGATCTCGAAATCGTCGGCATCTACGAACCCAACCGAGCGCTCTTCGATCGCCTCGCCTCGAAGTACCACCTCGACGAAGCGCTGTGGCACGCCGACCTCGGCACCATGCTCGATCAGACCAAGCCCGAGGCTGCCAGCGTGATGACCTCGATCCGTGATCACGAATCCGCCGTCGCCGCGTGCGCACCGCGCGGCGTGCACCTGCTGGTCGAGAAGCCGCTCGCCTTCGACAAAGACGCCGCGACCCGCATGGCCTCGCTCGCCCGCAAGCACAACGTTCTGTTGCTCACCAACTTCGAGACCAGTTGGTACGCCAGCGTGCGTGAAGCTCACCGGCTGGTCGAAACCGGAGCGTTCGCGCCGATCCGTCGCATGGTCTTCCGCCACGGCCACAAGGGACCAAAGGAGATCGGTTGCACGAGCGAATTTCTCGCCTGGCTCACCGACCCCGAGCAGAACGGCGGCGGCGCGCTCATCGACTTCGGTTGCTACGGAGCCGTGCTCTCCACCTGGTTCATGCAAGGGCAGCGCCCCACCCGCATCACCGCCACCGCCGCCACGCTCAAGCCCACCGTCTACCCCAACGTCGACGACGACGCGACCATCATCCTCGAGTACCCCGGAGCCACCAGCGTCATCCAGGCCTCCTGGGCGTGGACCCACGACAACAAGGAAACCGACCTTCACACCGAGCGAGGCTCGATCCACTGCGGCAAGTGGCAGGCCCTGCACCTCCGCGCTCCGGATCAGGCCGCCAGGGCCGTCGAACCCCCACCGATGACCGCCGACCTGAAGGACGAATGGACCTACCTCCGCCGCGTTGTGCGGGGTGAGTGCCCGGTGGACCCGCTGTCGAGCCTGGAAACCAACCTCATCGCCGTCGAGATCCTCGACGAAGCCCGCCGCCAGATCCGTGCGGCTCAGACTCCCCGCACGCCTTCGACCCCGTGATCGGACCGTCCTGACCCCTCAAACCGGCACGCACACGGTTCGGCCCAGCTCGCGCCTAGGACCGGGCAGGGGCCGAGTCGGCGATCAACCGATGACCGGGGGGGGTGGGAAGGGCCGGACAATCCCCGCCCGCTCCGAACATTCATCCATTGATCCGCATAGACGGATGAATATACTCCGCGTCGCTGTTTCTCCCCCTTTGGCCTCAGGCACTTACCGGACCCTTCCGCTCGGAGCCCCTCATGCCCAGCCGCTTCCTCCAGGAACTCTCAAAACGCGTCATCGTCTTCGACGGCGGCATGGGCACCCAGATCTACAGCCGCAGCCTCTCGGTCGAGCACGACTACTGCGGCTGCGAGAACTGCACCGACATCTTGGTCAAGACCCGCCCCGACGTCATCGGCGAGATCCACGAGGCCTACCTGCTCGCCGGGGCCGATGTGGTCGAGACCGACACCTTCGGCGCCAACAAGCTGGTCCTCGCTGAGTTCGACCTGACACCCGAGACCTACCAGCTCGCCAAGATGGGCGCCGAAGTCGCCCGTGCGGCGTGCGACAAGCACTCGACCAAGGACAAGCCACGCTTCGTCGCCGGCTCGATGGGCCCGGGCACGAAGCTGATCACGCTGGGCAATACGAACTGGGAGGAGATGTTCGACTCCTACCGCGAGCAGTGCCGCGGCATGATCGCGGGCGGGATCGACTGCTTCATGATCGAGACCTGTCAGGACCTTCTGCAGGTCAAGTGCGCGATCAACGCGTGCCTGGCGGCCCTCGATGAAGCGGGCAAGACGACCGCCGACATCCCGATCCTCGCCAGCGTCACCATCGAGACCACCGGCACGATGCTGCTCGGCTCCTCGATCGAAGCCGCGGCCACCGCGCTCGCGCAGTACCCGATCGCGTCGCTGGGCCTCAACTGCGCCACCGGCCCCACCGAGATGGCCGAGCACGTCAACTGGCTGGGCAAGAACTGGGCCAACGTCCGCGGCCGCAAGACCGTCACCGGCGACGAGCGCCGCGTCAGCGTGCTCCCCAATGCCGGTCTTCCCGTCCTGGTCGAAGGCCGCACCGAGTACCCGCTGAAGCCTCAGCCCTTCGTCGAGGCGATGCTGAAGTTCGTTGAAGAAGCCGGCGTCAGCATCGTCGGCGGCTGCTGCGGCACGACGCCCGAGCACATCAAGCTGCTCAGCGAGGCCGTGGGCAACCGGCCCGCGTACAAGATCGCCAAGAACAGCCCCAAGCCGGGCGCGACCAGCCTCTACGGCGTCGCCGATTACCGGCAGGACAACTCGTTCCTGATCGTGGGCGAGCGGATGAACTCGTCGGGCAGCCGCGCGTTCAAGACGCTGCTGGAAAAGGAAGCCTGGGACGACATCGTGTCCCTCGCCCGCGAGCAGGTGCGCGAGGGTGCGCACGTGCTCGACCTCAACGTCGACTACGCCGGCCGCGACAACGTCCGCGACATGACCGAGATCGTCAAGCGGGTGGTGCGTCAGGTCGACGCCCCGCTGATGATCGACAGCACCCAGGTCAAGACCATCGAGGCGGGCCTCAAGCACGCCGGTGGCAAGTGCATCGTCAACTCCGCCAACTTCGAGGAAGGTGACGAGAAGTTCGACGAGATCCTCGGCCTGTGCAAGAAGTACGGGGCGGCGATCCTCATCGGCTCGATCGACGAGGACAAGCAGGCCTCGATGGCCCGCACCGCCGACCGCAAGCACTCGATCGCCGAGCGTGGCCTGCGCCGAGCCGTCGAGAAGTTCAAGATGGACCCGAGCGACGTCATGTTCGACCCGCTCGTGCTGCCGATCTCCACCGGCATGGAGAGCGACCGCCGCTCCGCGTTCGAACTCATCGAAGGCATCAAGCGGATCAGCGCCTCGTTCCCCGAGTGCCAGACCGTCGTCGGCTTGTCGAACGTCTCGTTCGGCCTGAACCCGGTCGCACGCACGGTGCTCAACTCGGCGTTCCTGCACGAGCTGCGGGTCGCGGGCCTCACGGGCGCGATCGTACACGCCAGCAAGATCCTGCCCAGCAACAAGATCGATCCGGCCCACTGGCAGGCGGCACTCGACCTCATCTACGACCGCCGCTCCACCAAGAACGGCGGCACCGGCGTGCCCGCCGGGCAGCCCGAGACCTTCGACCCGCTGCAAGCGTTCATCGAGCTCTTCAAGGACGCTCAGGCCGCCAAGGTCCAGAAGAAGTCGCTCGCCGACCTGCCCATCGAGGAACGTCTGCGTTCGCACATCATCGACGGCGAGAAGCAGGGCCTCAAGGAAGCGATCGAGGTCGCACTGCAAACCTACAAGCCGCTGGCGATCATCAACGACCACCTGCTCGAGGGCATGAAGACCGTCGGCGAACTGTTCGGCTCGGGCAAGATGCAGCTGCCGTTCGTGCTCCAGAGCGCCGAGGTCATGAAGATGGCCGTCGCGCAGCTTGAACCCCTCATGGAACGCGTGCAGGGCCAGGAGAAGGGCAAGATCGTGCTCGCGACCGTCAAGGGCGACGTGCACGACATCGGCAAGAACCTGGTCGACATCATCCTGACCAACAACGGCTACAAGGTCTTCAACATCGGCATCAAGCAGCCGATCAGCGCCATCGTCGAGGCCTTCCGTCAGCACCAGGCCGACGCCATCGGCCTCTCCGGCCTGCTGGTCAAGAGCGTGAACGTCATGGAGGAGAACATCCATGAGATGAACACGCTGGGCCTGAACGTGCCGCTGATCCTCGGCGGCGCTGCGCTCACCCGCCACTACTGCGAAAGCCACCTGCGCTCGCAGTACAAGGGCCAGTGCTTCTACGGCAAGGACGCCTTCGAGGGCCTGCGCACCATGGACATGATCATGACGCGCCAGATGGACACGCTGTCCACGGAAATCGACGAGCGCCTGGGCAAGCGGAGCAAGGCAGAGGACGCGATCAACAAGACGCGCATCGAGAAGTTGGCGGCACTCAATAAGGGCGACGGAGCGACGGAGCGACGAAGCGACGAAGTGGGTGGGACCGCGGTGCGTGAGCGCGTGCGGTCGGATGTCTCCACCTCCATCGCCGTGCCCACGGCTCCGTTCTGGGGCACCCGCGTCATCGACGACATCAACCTCGATCACGTCTACCCCTTCATCAACCCCGTCGCCCTCTTCCGAGGCCAGTGGCAGATGAAGAAGGGCGCGATGAGCGACGCCGAGTACGAGAACCTGCTCGAGGACAAGGTCCAGCCCATCTTCGAGGAACTCAAGGACCGCTGCAAGCGCGAGAAGATCCTCCGCCCCGCCGTCGTCTACGGCTACTTCCCCTGCAACAGCGACGGCGACGACCTCGTCGTCTTCGACCCGCAGGACCAGGGCCGCGAGATCGAGCGCTTCACCTTCCCGCGTCAGGGCGACAAACGCCGCCTGTGCATCAGCGACTTCTTCCGCCCCATCGAGAGCGGCGAGAAGGACGTCCTGCCCCTGCACTGCGTCACCATGGGCAAGCACGCCAGCGAGGCCGCCCAGGCGCTCTTCGCCAAGAACGACTACACCAACTACCTCTACCTCCACGGCATCGGCGTCGAGACCGCCGAGGCCCTCGCCGAGATGTGGCACAAGCGCATCCGCCAGGAGCTGGGCATCGCCAACGACGACAGCCCGAAGATCAAGGACCTCTTCACGCAGAAGTACCGCGGCAGCCGCTACTCGTTCGGCTACCCCGCCTGCCCGGACATGAGCGATCAGGACAAGCTGTTCCGCTTGCTCAAGCCCGACCGCATCGGCTGCGTGCTCACCGAGAACTGGCAGATCGACCCGGAGCAGAGCACCAGCGCGATCATCGTGCACCACCCGGAAGCCAAGTACTTCAACGTGTGACGCGGCCTTTGGTCCGGCACGATCGCGACTAGTTCCCGCCGCGCTGTCCCTCGGTCACGGCCGAGCGATCCGCCTCCACGAACGCCACCGCGAAGATGTGCGGGAAGTCGGACGCGGGCACCCAGAACAACCCGGCCTTGGTCGGATAGCCGAACTTGAGGCCGGGCTCGCCGCGGGGCGTGTGGGTGTTGCCGTGCGGGTTCCAGACTTCGAGCCGGTCGGTCGCCTTGTCGTACCCGACGACGGCGTACGCGTGCTGGCCGGAGATGCCCGGGGGCAAGCGCTCGGGGAACGTGCCGACGCCGACGAGTTTGTTGCGGCTGAGTGCGGCGATGATCTTCTCGCGGACGATGCGTGTGACCTCGGACTCGGTTGCCACCGGCTTGACCTGCGTCACCCGCTGCCCATCCACCACACGAACCTCGCCGGTGGAGTCACGCAGCGCGATCTCGTCGGGCTCTTTGCCGGTGAGCACGCGGATGGTGGTCGTGGGCGAGCCGCCCTGGGCGATGGTGTCGGTGGCGACCTTGGTGTCCTTGTGCTCGTTGGGGAACTGGCGCCGCCGCAGCGTGCCGAAGGCCTTCTCGAAGACCGCGACCCACAGCCCCTCGTCGCCGGTTGTCGAGCTTGTGGCGATCTCGGCGTCGGTGAGCCCCGTGATTGTCACCGGACGATCGTCGCCGAACGAGACCTTGTACCCGCCGTTTGGCAGCGGCGTGATCATCCGCCGCACCGCATCGGGGTTGCGGTGCACCATGCCTCCCAATAGCGAGACGAAGTAGCAGTCGCCGAGCTGGCCTTGGTGGAACTGGGTGATATCGAGCTTGTCGTTCTTGTACAGCTCGCGGCCGCTGACGCTGATGCGTTTCAGCGCGTCGGTGTACGCCTTGTTCCAGTCGAGCCCGAAGCTGAACTCGGTGAG
Source organism: Phycisphaerales bacterium (assembly GCA_044375915.1). Lineage (GTDB taxonomy): Bacteria > Planctomycetota > Phycisphaerae > Phycisphaerales > UBA1924 > JAFEBO01. Next base: position 7,075 of record JBILLU010000077.1, on the reverse strand, counting down.
CGACGGCTCCTTGTCGTCCTCGGGCGAGGGTTTCGAGCGCTTCTCCTCCGCGGCGAGGTACTCGGGCGTGAGCTGGGGCATCAGCGAACCCCAGATCCGCATGTAGTTCTTGATCGCCCCCACCGCCGCCGCGTGGTCCCCCTTCACGTACGGATCGATCACCAGGGCATCGATCTCGGCCTCGGAGATCACGCCGTTGTGGTCGCGATCCCAGCGCCCGGCGAACGCCCGTACGACCTCAAAGAACGAACGCGGCTTGGCGGCAGCGGTCGGCTTGCCTTCTGGCTTGGCGGTCGGCTTCGGGGTCGGCGTGGGGGTCGGCCGGGTGGGGCTTGGCTTGGGAGACACCGGAGTTTCGGGTCTCTTTTTGTCCTGGGCGAAGGCTGGCTGCATCGCCACGGCGGCCACGCACGCGGCCGCAAGAGTCCATCTGTCCATCTGTCGCGTTCGCATCGGCAGACTCTACCAAGCGAAGCAACTCCGGATGCAAGGCTCCACCGCCTGTTCGTCTGGGTCGGTCCCCGGGAACAGGGGGGGGTGGGGGTTGGGTGCGGGTTGGGGTGGGGTCGGGAACCGGCATCGACGGTTCCATTCGGGCAAGAAAATGCTCGGCTCGGCGTTCTATTCGTCGCCGTCGCCGCGGGCCGATATCGCTCTTTGATGCAAACCCTGGCCGCGCCGGGAGCGCGTCGTAGGATCACGGACACTTGACCATCAGCCGAGCAGAACCCATTCAGGAAGCCGCCGCGACCACGCCGCAGACGTGGATGGGGCTTGACGTTCGCAAGCATCGGTGGATCTTCCCGACGGCGGGCCTGCTGACGACCTTTGTCCGCGGCGCGGCGACGTTTACGTTCTCGCTGCTGATCCTGCCGCTGGAGATGGAGTTCGGCTGGACGCGGGCCGAGACGGTCACCGCGTTCTCGGTGTACGCGTTCGTGGTCGCGCTTGGGCTGTTCCTGGGCGGCATCATCGTGGACCGCTTTGGTCCCAAAGTGCCGATCATCGTGGGAACGCTCCTGGTCGGCGTGGCCCACCTGCTGCTGAGCAGCGTGAACTCGCCGCTCGCGCTCGTGCTTTCCTACGGCGTCACGCTGGCGCTCGGCGTGGCGTTGACCTCCGCCGCGGCGACGTTCGCGCTGGCGGCCCGCTGGTACCCGATGCCGACCGAGCGCGGGCTGGCGATCGGTGTCAGCGTGATGGGCATCGGCATCGGCGGGCTCATCGCGGTTCCGCTGTGGCAGTACGGCTTCGAGCACATCGGCTGGCGCAAGACCGTCGTCATCACCGGCGCGGTCTACGTGCTGGTGCTCGCCTTTGTCGGCTCGGTGGCGCGGTTCCCGCCTCAGGACGCCGAGGCGACTCCCAAATCCGGCGACTTCAACCTGCAGGAAGCGGTGCTGACACGTCGCTTCTGGACGATCGTGCTCATGCTCTTCCTGACCGTGATCGGCGGCATGCTGATCGTCAGCCAGGTCTTCCCGATGTTCAGCGAAGCGATCAAATCGCCGACCGCCCTCACCGCGACGATCGCCGCCACCGGAGTGGTCGTGCAGGCCGTGTGCAACTCGCTGGCCCGTCCGTTCTGGGGCTGGTTCTCTGGCTGGCTGGGGCTGCGAACGGCCCAGGCGATGTGCGGGCTCTCGATGTCGATCGGCCTCCTGATCCTCGCCACCGCCGACGCCGATTCCTACGCCGCGGCGAGCTTCGGCGTCTTCCCGCTCTTTGGCATCGGCCTGGTCGGACTCGGTCTGGGCGGCAGCGTCGCCCTCGCCGCGGTCGCGACCGCCGAGTCCTTCGGCACGTCGTTCTTCGCCCGCACCTTCGGCCTGGTCATGCTGCTGGGCAGCGGCCTCGCCGGATTCCTCGGGCCATGGATCGGCGCCTTCCTGCGGCAGCGCACCGGCGACTACGACGTCGCCCTCTTCCTCGGCGCGGGTCTCGCCTTGCTCTCGTGCTTCCTCGCAGCCCTGATGCTGCCGGGCAAGGGCGAAGAGAAACTTGAAGGCGAGTGGTAGGCGGGAGCGGGTCCCCCCCACCCCCACCCCCACCCCCACCCCCACCCCCACCCGCTCTGCTCCCCCGCCCCCCTTCCCGTCAACAGTCCATCTGTCCATCTGTTCAGTGGCACAGTTGCTCAGGTGGTCGCTTCGGTGCCGCCACCCTCGGTCGCGGGCTTTGGGCCGGTTGCCATCCACCACCACACGCCGTTCTTTCGCCGGGTTTCCAGCCCGTGCGCGTCCTTGAACTTGCGGCTGCTGTAGATCGATCGCGCCACGCCGACTTCGCGGGCCAGCGTGTCGACGAACGCGCTGGCGCACGATTCGTCCACCGCGATCACGGCGTGGATCCGGCGTGCGAGTTCGTCCTGCCGGTCGCGCCGCGTGTCCGTGCCGCCCTCGCGTCGGCCCGAGATCACCTCGTCGGCGGTGCCCTGGACAGAATCACCCCAGACAAGCGCTCCGTCGACCAATCGGTAGGAGTAGCCCAGCCGGTCGTTCGACAGATTGCTCTTGGCGGTGAGCACCAGCCGCAGGTCGTTGTCGTCCTGATCACGCACCACGACGAGCACGCAGCGTGCGGCGGCGGTGAAGGCCAGCGAGCCCATCGCCTTGTGCAGCACCTTCGCCGCCTCGCTCTTACGCAGGTGCGTCACCAGCACCACCGCCACGCCGGTGTCCGCCGCCAGATCCGAGAGCGGCTTGAGCATCGCCCGCACGTGGGCGTTGTTGTACGAGTCCGACTCGCCCACGTACGCCGAGACCGGATCGACCACGATGAGCCCAAGGTCCGGCGTGCTCAGCACCAGATCGCGCAGCTCGGCGACGTTCTCGCCGATCACGAACTCGCGGCAGCGGTCCTGCGCGTCCACGACGCCGTCCATCACGATCACCTTCGTCAGATCCGCGCCCATCTTCTCCAGGCGCGGACGGATCGTGTCCGCCGGATCGTCCTCCGCCGACAGCAGGATCGACGCCAGCGGCGTGTTGGTCCCGCTTGCGTCCGCCCCGGGGAACGCCGCACCGCGGCTCGCCAGCGACGCCATGGCGAGCGTCAGAAAACTCTTCCCCAGCCCGGGATCGCCCGCGATCACCGTCAGTTTCCCACGCGGGATCATCCCCGGCCACAACCACCGCACCTCCTGCGGCTGGACCTGATCGATCGAATACGACAACGCCTTCAGCCTGCTCATTCTTCGATTCCCCCTTCCATACGACCGTGATTCACCAGTCGGGTAGTACACCACCAAACGCGATGGTCTTGTGTGCTGTGACATGTGCTTCCTTTGGGAGGGGAGCAGGGGAGGAGGGAGGCAGGGGAGCAGGGAGAAGGCCAGGCGAGCGCCGACTCGAACCAACTCCTCACTCCGCGTTCGTCTTCTTCCCTTCCCCTGCTCCCCTCCTCCCCTGCTCCCCTGCTCCCCTGCTCCCCTGCTCCCCTTCATCCGTTCATCTATTCACGACCCTCCACCCGCTCCTGCAGTGCCAGATGACAGACGTCGGAGTACCTCGCTGCCGCGACGACCAGATCCTGCAACTGCCGGTGCACGCCGCGGATCGCGCGGGCCCGGGCCGACCGGCCCCGGGGCTCCTGGAGCAGCAGCCGGTTGGTCAGCATCCCGGCGGAAACGGAAACCGCAGCACGGACAAGATCCCGGCGGGCCCGTCTCACCGCCGGGTCGCGGTACGCCGCCCGCAAGACCGAGGGCGAGGGCTCGCTGGTAGAGCCGGTCCGGGTCCGTCCGCTCGTGCGGCGTGCCCGCCCCCGCGAAGATGTTGCCGTCGAGATCGGTGACGCCGTAGCGCTCGGCCCGGTCGGCGAGTTCGTTGGCGACCACAAGGGCGTCGGCGTAGCGGCCCTCGCGGATGAGTGACTTTCGTTCGCTGATGAGTTCATCGGTTCGTCTCCTGGCAAGGTCGTCTGCGATCCAGAACGCGGTGCCCAGCGGGTATCCGTGCCGCTGCGGCAGATCGGTGGGCGCGTGCGCGGGCAACGCCGCGTCGGGCGCCCGGTCGGTGGGGAGCGGTGCGCCCATGTCAGTTCTCCCGTTCCACGTCGAAGCGGGGACGGTGCCGCTGCACGTCCACCTGCGGAACGCCCATCACCGCCTTGAGGTGCTTCACCGTGAACGTGCCCTCTTCGTTGCCAGCGGAGATGCGGCCGATCAGGATGTGCCCGTCGAGCGCGTCGGAGGCCGCCTCGGCGGGCAGCCCGCCGCGACCGGTCACCAGGACGCGGTTGCGGTCCTTGTCCCACGAGTAGACCGCCCGCGCCGCGCCGAACAGATACATCATCACGTGCAGCGGCACACCCTCACGCAGACAGCCGCGCATCGTCTTCATCAAGTCGAGCGGCCGACTCTCGTTGATCGCACGCACCAGAGACTGAAGAAACGCGTCATTCATCTTCATCGCAACCTCCGTACACACGGGCGTGCGATAACCCGCCTGCAACAAGCGACAGGCCCCGCACCCCCCAAACCCACACACCCACCCACCCACACACACACACACACACTTGAACACATGCACACCTGAACAGATGGACAGATGGACAGATGGACTCTTGCGATGCACCGCTTGCGCCGTGCTCACACCTCCAACAGTCCAAGAGTCCAAGAGTCCAACAGTCCAAGAGTCGATCCGTCTGGACTCTCCTCGTCACAGTGGACAGATGGACAGATGGACTGTTCCGCCAGCCACCCTGTGCGCAACGTTCTCGTTCCAAGAGTCCAAGAGTCCATCTGTCTGTTCTCTCTTAGGAACAGCAGACAGATGGACAGATGGACTGTTACCCAACACACTCCCTGCGCAGTACGGACTATCCAACAGTCCATCTGTCTGTTCTCTCTTAGGGAGAGTGGACAGATGGACTCTTGCGCCAGACACCCTGTGCGCCGCGTTCTCGTTCCAAGAGTCCATCTGTCTCTTCTCTCTTAGGAACACCAGACAGATGGACAGATGGACTCTTCCCCCACTCCCCCCTCCCTTCCTTCCTCCGATCGCTTCTCCGTCTTCTCTCTCCGAGAGAGATCACACGCGATCGCTCTACCCATGGACGCAAGACCACGAATGTGCGCACAAACCGGACGTTGCGCCGCCCCGTTTCACGCCGTAAGCCGTTGCAGCGCACGCTCGTACAAAAATCTCACAATCCCGCCAGGTGCCCCCCAAACTGTCCTCTCCCTGTGCGCACAACGACGTCGTTGTGCACCCCCTGCCCACCCTCCTCCCCTCCTCCCCTGCTCCCCTGCCCCCAACCGTCCATCTGTCCATCTGTCCATCTGTCCAACGGCATCGCTTCTCCGTCTCTCCGTCTCTTCACCCCCAAAGAAAACGCGGCGTCCGAAGACGCCGCGTCGCGAGGGCTTGTGTTGGCGGTCCGTGACTTACTTGGTCACTTCGATCGTGCTCGGCTTGGGCGCGGGCTGCTGCTCCGGCATCGGCACCGCGGCGGCGGGCGATGACGGGATCGTCACCGGCGGCTGCTGCACCGGCTGGGCCGGAACGTTCTGCAGCAGGTCCACGCGGACCGGATCGATGACGTTCAGCCGCAGTTCCTTGTCGATCGCCGTCTCGCCGATCACGCCCACGAGCATGCCCAGCTTGCTCTCCAGCGCGAACTTCGGATCGGGCTTGATGTATCCAAGCGTCCGCGGCACGCTGGTGCCGACGCTCTGGATGCGGTACATCAGCGGCAGCGTCTGCCCGTTGTAGACCGTGCTGGGCTGTAACTGGCCGACGATGGTGTAGACGCGGGTGGACTCGACCTGGGTGACGCGCTGCAGCACCTGGAGGTTCTGCTGCTGCGTGGTGGACGACTCGTTGAGCAGCGCCTGCTGCTTCTCGCGCAGCTCCTTGCGGAACTTGAGGATCTCCAGGCGGCCCTGCAACTGGGCCTTCTGCCGCGGGCTCAGTTCGCCCGACAGTTCCTCGATGCTGCGCTCGTACTCGGCGATCAGCGACTCGTACTCGGCCTCGCCCAGCGGCTGGGCGTTGACGCGGGAGAAGGCCGAGTCGAGCTCCTTGATGCGGGCCGCGGTCTTCATCGCGGGCGAGACGGGACGGACGACCGGCGTCACAGCCTCGGTGGTCGTCGGCTCGGTCGCGGCCGGAGTGGTGGTGGCCGGAGCAGTGGTCGGAGCCGCCGTCGGAGCTGCCGTCGGAGCTGCCGTGGTCGACGGCGTGATGGCGGGGTTCGCCGCACCGGCGCTCTGATCAATCGTGACCGGTGCCGCCGTGCCCGCGGCGGGCGCCCCGGCGGTGCCCTCAGTCTTCATCGGAGCGACGAGGCTGGTGTCCACCTTCGGAGCACTGGTGCTCGGCGAAGTGGCGGGAGTTGTGGCCGGAGTGGTGGCAGGCGCGGCGACGACCGGCTTGGACTCCGCAGTCGGCGTGGAGACCGGCGTGGAGACCGGGGTAGAGGCCGGCGTCGCGAACGGTGCCGAAGCGCCCTTGGGCAGGTCGGCCACCGTGCCGCCCTTGCTGCGGAACGCGCTCACCTCATCCGACGTGGCGCGGCGGAGGTTCTGCGACTCGGTGAACGCCCGAGCCTCGGCCGGAACCGGCACGCGGTACGCGATCACGCCCGAGGTCTTGGCCTCATCGACCTGCAGCACGTTGAGCGCGGTGCCCGCCGGAAGCGCCGTCGTCAGCAGCGCCTTCCAACTGCCGTTCATGCCCGAGGTCGGGTTCGCGGCGAACAAGCGGCTCGCCTTGCTCAGCGTGATCTTCTTGGCCGCACTGTCGTACGTCGCATCGTCGGCCCGCACGAACGCGAACGAACCGGCGGGATACGTCACCCGCGACCACGCCTGGCCCTCGCCGTCAACGACCAGGATCGTGCCCTGGTTGACCGCGCCGACCGAGTAGAACTGATTGGTCTCGCCCGCACGCAAGGGAGCGTTGGCCGAGGAGACGATGGCGTAGTACGGCTCGACGTCCTTGAGCTCCGCGCCAGCAACCGGAGCGAGACCGGCGACCAGCACCACGGCTGCGACGCGAGAGAGCGGATTCGACGTGAACATGTCAGACTCCATTCCGAGATGAACAGATGGACAGATGGACAGATGGAC
>JBILLU010000288.1:0-3547 GCA_044375915.1 Phycisphaerales bacterium | reverse complement strand
CCACCTTCGGAGCGGTGCCAGCCGACTGCTGCTCTTGCCAGCGGCTCCACGTACCAATCACTTCGTGTATCGAGGCCTGGCCCATGGTGCCCCGCACCGTGCGGCCCGCCGCGTCCTCGAGCGTCAGTGGCGGCACGGGCATCCGTCCCGGTCACCGCAAGGTACAACGTCGCCATGGACATGCTCACGGTCCACCGCGGCGGCTGGAACGGCGAGCTGGCTCGCGGCGTTGACTGTGGCGAGGCCATGTCTTCCCGCGTCACTTCCGGGCGCGATGAGAGATTCACCAGTACGGGCGTCCATTCAGGGTTCTGCGTCCGCCAGACGGCAAGAACTCGTCCAAGCTCGGGCAACGTCACACCTTCGAGCTCTACACGCATCGCACTTCGCCGGACTGGCAGGGCCACACCGTCGATGCGTTGATTCACGCCATCAGCCTCCGGCTGTACACGGCGGAGGACCGACGCCGGCACTCCGGCTCGCCCTAGCGTGTCGCTTACGAGCGAAAGCAGATCACCTGAAGGCGCTTCATCTGCCAACAGCGCCGGTGTCGCCCGTGCTCGTTGCACCGCCGTCGCCAGCTCCATCGCGCTGGTAAGCTCGGCGCTGGCTTCTAACGCGCGGGCACGCATCGCCCACCACGATGCTGCAGTCCACATGACAGCCGCTGCCGCGCACGCCGCTGCGACGGCGAGCAACCAGTCCACGACCTGAAGCCGCGTCTGCGTCACGAATGATCCTCCCTATCGGGGCTCTTGGGTGCCGTACTGCTGTCCACACTTTGCTGGGGACGCAGGATCGCGGTTATGCGTGCTTGTGCGCCCGTGATCTCCGTCCGCGGCGGCTGCAGAGTCCACCCTCTGACACCCCGGAGTGCCGCCGAGAGCGTCTCTGCAGTTGCCGCATCGGGAACTTCCACGCTCAGCGTGATCTGGGTCGCGGCAACCTGCACGCTACTGACACGTGTTTCCACGTCCTTCGGCCACGCAGACAGCACTGAGGCCAAGCCGTCCGCAGCGTCGGGTAAGCGTGCCTTCTCTGCTTCGGAGCCGCGAGCCCGCTCCAGTTTGTCCAGTTCGCCTTGGAGCCTCCGCCGTGCGGCGTCCGGACCGACTCTCTCCCCGGTCGCCGGCAACGCGTTCACCAGAACTGTGCTTGCCAATTCGGCTGCATTCGCGGCGCGTCGCTCAAGACCTTTGGCGGCGATCCCCAGCCCGCACGCCACGAGTACAAGCGCTGCTGTCGCTCCAGCTTGCAACAGCCGCCGACGGACCACGCGCAGCTTGACGATCGCCACCGGTTCGAACTCGCCAACAAGGACATTCAACGACCGCACGACATCGGCCGGCCGTCCGCTCACGGCCGCCCGGATCGGCATCGGCAGTGATCGCGGTCGCATCACGAGCGTCCCTGCCTCAAGCGCGGCTCGCGCCCTCTCAACCCTCAGCGCACAGCCGACAACGCCGTCACGTAGTGGCGCGTACCGCACGACGAGCCCCTCGATCGGCTCCGGCAGGTCACGCTCAAAGGCTTCATCGAGCGCTATTCGAGCCAACGGACCATTAAGGTCGCCGCTCGCATGACCGTCAACAACGGTCCAGTAGAAGTCACGCTCATCGAGCACGAGATCGCCGTCGTCTGACGCGTTTGCCTTTGCGACGCTCGGGCCTGGCACACCGGTGCCCCTGCGCAACGCGCTTGTGGTCACGGCGCACCTCCGTCCATCACGGGTCTACTCACACTCTTCCACAGCGTTCTTGGCGCCACCAGCGTGGAGAGCATCACTGTGTGCCGGGGCTTACTTGGATGCTGGGTGTCAGTGAACACCACTTCGCCGTTCGCGACGTGCAGATGTTCAAGTGTGTACCGACCGATCGAGTCGCCGCGCGCAACGCGACTTACCTTGAACGCATCCGGGTCATAGACCAGTGCTGAGACATCCTCGGATATCGCTCCGTACTGCAGTCCCACCAGTCGCATCTTGAACGGCGGTGGCGGCGGGGCCGGAGGCTCTGAAGGCTTGCTGGCCAGTGCCTGGATCGGCCGTAGCGGAGGCACCCAAAGGCGTGCGCTGAAGACCGCCTCATCGAGCTTGGGTATTGCGGTCCGGCTCTGCGACACGGTGCCGCGGCTGGAATTGATGGGCTTGGGCTCAGACTTCGACTGATCGGCATCTGGAGCCTCACGACTCGATTGAAGGGCGGCGACCTCTTCGATCTGACCGACCCAAGCCGTCCATCCAAGCCACATCGCCCAGATCGCGGCTGCCGCGATCGAGATCATCGCGACGATGCCGGCACGCCGCATGTCGCGTTGGTGCTGCGCCACGAGGGCCGCGGACTCAGACATGAAGGTCTTCCTCCATCCCCTGCAGGACCCGACGGACCTCCGCTTCGTCGGTGACTCCGGCCGCGGCAAGCCTTCGCCCCTCTTCGAGCAGGGAGCGGATACCGCGTGCCTGGGTGTGCTCTCGGATCTCGGGCAGCTGCGATCCGCGAGCGATCATGTCTCGCAGCGCCTCGTCGACCACAAGCAGCTCAAAGACACCGACGCGCCCGGCGTATCCAGTCTGGTGACAGACATGACAGCCCGCTCCGCTGCACACGCCATGCAGGCATCGCACGAGGCGCTGAGCCATCACGGCGGAGAGCGCCGCCGCAACCAAGTACGACTCCGCTCCAAGATCTACGAGCCGCGTCACCGCGCTGGCGGCGTCGTTGGTGTGAAGCGTTGAAAGCACCAGATGCCCGGTCAGGCTCGCCTGCATCGCGATGCGGGCAGTCTCGGTGTCGCGAATTTCGCCAACCATCACCACGTCGGGATCCTGACGCAGAATGTGCCGAAGCCCAGTCGCAAAGGTGACCCCCTTCTTGGCATTGATCTGGGACTGGCTGATGGCGATGCCGGTCGTTGAGAGTTCGTACTCGATCGGGTCCTCGATGGTCATCACGTTCAGCTCGCCTGCCCGGACCGTTGCCCGACCGCTGTTGCGAGCATCGCCCTGCGCGCCAACGTCGCATGATGCTTCGCCCTCGGCGATCCGTCGCAACAGTGAGTAGAGCGTGGTTGTCTTTCCCGAGCCTGTCGGCCCGGTGACGAGCACAATGCCGTGCGAGCGGCTCGCCCGATCCAGAAGTCCCCGCTGCACTTCGGGAGGCATGCCCAAGCTCGCGAAGTCCATCAAGAGGGTGCCTTTTGCGTTGTCGAGTAGCCGAATCACCGCACGCTCGCCGTAACTGGTGGGCAGCGTGCTGATGCGCAGGTCGATCGCTCGGAGCTTGGGCAGCGGCTCTGTACCGGGCGCGACTGATCCGAGCGTCACCGTTGCACGGCCGTCCTGCGGGGCGTGCCGCTCGGCTACATCCATCTGCCCCATTACCTTGACGCGGCTGATGAGACAGTGCGCAAGACGGTGCGGCAACTCCCGAGCCACGTAGAGCACGCCATCGACGCGATACCGCACCAAGGTTCGATCGGCCAAGGGCTGCACATGGATGTCGCTGGCGTTGCGCGAGATTGCTTCGAACAGCATGGCATCCACAAGACG
>JBILLU010000287.1:0-3596 GCA_044375915.1 Phycisphaerales bacterium | reverse complement strand
GTTCTTTTCGTTCCTCGCCGATCACTGGTCGGTGGCCGACGAAGCGACGTGGATGGTGCCGCACGATCACCCGGCGCTGTCGATGCTGCACGAGGACTACCACCGCACCCGGCTGGCGACGGCGTGGATGCTGCGGGTGATGGACGTGAAAGCCGCGCTCGAGGCCCGCGGCTATGGGTCGTCGGTGCGGGCGACGTTTGCACTGCGCGTGCGTGACGATATGTTCGCCAGCAACAGCGGCACGTGGAACGTGAACATCGCCGAGGGACGCGCCAGCGTGTCCAAGGGCAACGAAGCCGAGGCCGCGATCGAGCTCGACGTGCGGGCGCTGGCTCCGATCTTCAGCGGCTACCAATCACCCGCGGCGCTGCGGCTGTCGGGGTTGGTGCGCTGCGACGACGAAGCGATGCTCGACGCGGCGGCGACGGCGTTCGCGAACGGACGCGGGTCGACGCCTTGGATGGGTGAGATTTACTAGCCCGTTCATCCGTGTGCTCGCCCGGGCAGACGCCGAGGCTGACGAGTCTTCGAGGAAGCCTCGGATGTAACGCAGCGAGCGTTCACGGTCGTACGCGACAGTCCGTACGCGGCAGTTCCAGGCGATCCGAGGCTTCCTCGCAGAGCCTTGTCAGCCTCGGCATCCTTGGTCACGCTTCTTGCGCTCGATCCCCGCTTCGAACAGGTCTCGGTACTGCCTCGACTCGCGCTCGCTTGAGAACTCGGCTTCGCACACGCGGCGGCATTCGTGGCGCATCGTGGTGCGGAGCGTCGGGCAGTTGACGGCCTCGACGATCCGGGCGCAGAGGTCTTTCGCGTCCTCGGGCTTGGCGAGGAATCCGGTCTGACCGGGGCGGACCATCTCGGGCACGCCGCCGACGCGGAACGAGACGGCGGGCGTGCCGCAGGCCATCCCTTCGAGCACCACCAGCGGCAGGTTGTCCATGCGGGTGGGGAAGATCACGACGTCGGCCGCGGAAAAGGCGCGGCACTTGTCGTGTTCTTCCTTGAGGTAGCCAAGATCGATTTTTCCGATGTCGGTGTCCTTGGTCGCGACGGTGGCGTTGTGGCCGGCGAGCATGAGCACGCAGCGGGAGCGGACGTCGGCGGGGAGTTCTTTCAACGCGGCGACGAGCAAGTCGATGCCCTTGCGCGGATCGCTGAGCGTCTCGGCCATCGCCATGAGCACCGTCTTGCCCTCGGGCACCTTCAGCTCGCGGCGGCACTGCTCGCGGTCCAGCGGCTTGAAAAGCGAGAGATCGAGCCCGAGCGGCGCGTGATGCACTTCGGCCCGCTGGCCGAGGAACGACTTGCGGGCGATCTCGGTCAGCCAGCGGCTGGGGCACGCGAAGGTCGCATCGAGCTTTGCGATCACTGACTTCTTGAGGCGGTATTCCCACGTGCCGGGCGGGTAGCCCTCGGGTTTGGCTTCGAAGCGCGGGTCGTAGTACTCGCCGTCGGTGAACCACCACATGTCGTGCAGGGTGAAGACCGCGGGTTTGGTGGCCAGGAGCTTCGGCAGCGCGAGGTAGTTGAACCAGCGGCCGTGGAGGTTGTGCAGGTTCACCGCGTCCGCATCGCGGAACGCGGGCATGCTGGCGATGCGTTTAGACGATTGAATCGTCGTGAACTTCACACCCAGGTTTCGGGCCACGACTTCGGCCTTGCGGTTCAGCCAGCCGGGCATCGGGGCCTGCTCGATGCGGGGGTCCTTCAAGCCCGGGTAGCCGACGATCATGCGGCTATCGACACCGGCTTTGAGCAAGCCTTGGTGCACGCGGTAACTGGCGATGGCGGCCCCGCCGTAGATGTCGGACATGCCCAGGATGCAGGTCTTCATGGGCTTAGGTGCCCTTCGAATCGACAGGGCGACGCGCGACGACGCGGATCTGGAACCACGTCCGCTCCCACCGTGCGTACAGGCGGCAGACAAAGTGGAAGACCGCCGGGCTCACCTTGGCCCAGAAGCGGTAGTTGCGGGGCCACTTGTGCAGGAACGCCTTGCTCTCCTCGACCTCGAATCCGGCGTGGGTGAAGAGGTTGCCGATGCTCATCGGGCTCCAGGCGTAGATGTGCTGGTTGACGTCGTTGGGGGCGTACTTCCAGATGATGGACTCGTTGGGGACGACGAAGACGATGCGTCCGCCGCGTTTGAGTTTGGGAAGGAGTGCTTTCAACTCGTCGAGCGGGCGGGTGGTGTGCTCGAGGGCGTTGTTGGAGACGATGACGTCGGCCCATTCGTCGGGCACCTCGGCGGCGGTCGCGACGGTGCGGATGCCGATGCTCTCGGCGGTCTTGCGGGCGGTCTCGTTGATTTCGATGCCGAGGCGTTCCTTGCAGTTGAGCTGCTTCAGCAGGTAGCCGCCGCCGCAGCCGTAGTCGATGACCTTGTCGTCGGGCTTGATGAAGTCGCGGAACTTGATGAGGTTGGCCCAGCCGCCGAACTCGCCAAGGGGGGCCTGCCAGGCGAAGTACTTGTCGTCGTAGTAGCCGACGGTGCCGTGTGACGCGGGAGCTGATGGAGCGGTGGCGGGCATGGGGGCAAGTTTATCCGGGAGTCGGGAAGGATTCACCACGGAGGCACAGAGGCACAGAGCGAGGCTTTTGGGTGGAGCAGCAGGGCCATGAAGGCCACAGACGGCCAGGAATGCTGTCTGTTCGTCTCTTCGTCGCCTCTTCTCAGTGTCTCTGCGTCTCTGTGCTGAACTCATCACCGGTACGCGAAGATGTTCATCTGGAAGTCCATCCCGCCCATGACCGGGCGCTCGAGGAACGGGCGCGGGGCGTGGTTCTCGGGGATCGCCTGAAACCGGAATCCTGCATGCCGCAGGATCGCGAGAATCTCATCGCAGGTCTGCTCGCGATCCGCGAACGAGTGGTACTCGACAAAGACGCGGTCCACATGTCCGAGCGCATCGCGGCAATCCCGCAGCACTTCGGTCTCGGCGCCCTCGATATCCAGCTTCAGCAGCGCCACCCGCGAGGAGGCCTCGCTGAGGACATCGCGCAGCCGCTGGGTCGGAACGCTCACCGTGCCCTGACGCTCCAGGGCGGCGTTCGCCAGGCTGCCGCCATCGGCACCCTCGCGGTGGAACATCAGCGTCGTATTCGACGACCACAGCGCACACTCGCGCAGATCCACACCCTCGTAGCCCATCGCGTCGATGTTGCCGCGGCAGTACGACGCGAGCTCGGGATCCGGCTCAAACGCGATCACGCGGCAGTTGGGATACAGCGAACGGAAAAAAATCACCGACAGCCCGATGTTCGCCCCGCCGTCGATGATCAAGGGCGAGGCCTCGGTCGTTGCAAACTCGTAGATGCGGTGCTCGAAGATCGAGCGGTAGGCGGAGCGGAACGAGGGGCCGTCGGGGGTCTTGAGCGTGGGGCCCAGGAGCGTCGTCTCCATGGGCGTGTAGCGGGGCGCATTCTGCAGGCGCGAGAGCTCCGCATCGCCCTTGCGTGGGATGGAACGGAGGACGCGTTTGGCGAGTTGTTTGGGACCCCAGGACATGGATGATGGTAGAGGCGCGGGACTGAGAGGCACCACTCGCGCGGCTCGGAGCAGCAGCGGACTGGCGGCACCCATCAGGCTCGCT
>JBILLU010000153.1:0-8228 GCA_044375915.1 Phycisphaerales bacterium | reverse complement strand
CCCGTGAGGAAGAAGGCGACGAGGACGAGGCCTTTGAGTTCGCGCAGCAGTCGATCGCTCGGCCGTGGATCCTGCCCGCGGTCGCAGGCGACGTCGTGATCGTCAACAACGCGTCGCGGATCGACGGCCTGGACCGCTTCACGCTCGCTCCGCTTTGGAGCATCCGCGCCCGCGACGTCTTGCGCCAGAACTCGGGCCGGAGCTCGCCTCCCGTGTCGCGCCTTGAAGACGGTGCGTGGGTGCACGTCGCAGGACCGATCGGGCTGGCGGCGACCGGCTTCGCGACCGAGTCCGGGCGGGAGGGCGACCGGCGTCTGCATGCGTTCGATGTACGCAGCGGCCGCGTGCTGTGGTCGCTGGATCCCGCCGCGGTCGATCGCCGCCTCGAGGGCTACTCGGTGCGGGGCGAACCGACCATCGTCGAGGGCGTGGCCGTCGTCCCGATGCGGCGGAACTCCACGGTGCGTCGAATCTCCGGCGCACTGTTCGCGGGATTTGACGCTTGGACGGGCGAATTGCGTTGGGTGAGGCCGATCTGCTCGGTGGGCGTGCTGCCGTACAACCGCTCGCCGCACGTTGCGGAGCGATGCATCGATGCCGCGGGTGTCGTCTACAAGTCCGACACGCTGGGAGTCGTCTCGGCGGTGCAGGCTGCGAGCGGGCGGGTGGTCTGGGTGCGGCGGATGCCGATCCAGCCCGAGGCCCGAGCCTTCGCTGCTATCTCCATGCCGGCGATGCCTCAGCCTTGGGCCGCAACGAACGCGATCGTTGATCGGGAAACGATCGTGACGCTTGCGCCCGACTTCTCGGCGATTCTGCGGCTGTCGCGGTTCGACGGCACGCTCCTGGGACGACGCGGCATCGAGGACCTCGGCGACGATGGTGCGATCCCGATCTACCTGCTCGCTGCCGCCGACCGACTGATCGCGGTCTGTCAGGATCGCGTGCTCTCGCTCAAGCTCCAGGATTTCGAGCGCGACACCCCGAAGTCGAGCGCGCCGATCCGCGATCCGCTGCTTGCGGGGCGAGTGACCATCGCCGGCACCTCGGTGCTCGCGCCGGTCGAGGGCAAGGTGCTCGAGCTGAATGCCACCAACCTTCAACTGATCGCGACCCACGAACTCGCCGCGACGGGCAATCTCATCGTGCTTCCCGATTCGCTTCTTGTTTCCGGCGGCAGCGACCTGCACGCGTTCCTGAAGTGGGAAACCGCGGAATCGATCCTGTCGCAGCGGATCGCCAAGTCGCCCGACGACACAGGGCCCGCACTCTCGATGGCGAACCTCGCGTTCCGCTCCGGGCGCTACACGCGGATCGCGCCGGCGGTGGATCGCGTGCTCGATATCCGTGATCGCCTGCCTGACTCGGCGCCGGTGCAAGCATCTCGCCGCCGGCTGATCGATTCGCTCCGCGCCATGCTCGCCTCCGGCAAGCAGCGATGGGACCCGGGCACCGACACCCGCAGCGACAAGGCCGAGAGCCCGCCGCTGCCGGTGCTCACGGAGTTGTCGCAGCGCTTCGCCCGAGCGGCGGAATCGCCGGCGGAACTTGCGGAGCACGAGATCATCGCGGGCTGGCTGGGCGAAGCACAGGCGCAGCCGGCCCAGAGCCTCGAAGCCTACAGCCGCGTACTCGGCGATCCTTCGCTGGCCGAGTCGGCGGTGCAGAACGATCTGGGCGTGCCGACGCCCGCGGCGGCGCTTGCGACCGACCGGATGCTCGCGCTGTTGCGTCGCGTCGGTTCCGCGCCGTACGAGCCGTTCGCCTCCCAGGCGGCACGAGAACTGGAAGAACTGGGCCCCGATGCGAAGCCCGCGGAACTGGCGAGCCTCGCCGCCCGTTTCCCCGCGTCGCTGGCGGCGGCGGGCGCGTGGATTCGCCTCGCCGACGCACAGGCCAAATCCGGGAGCACCGCCGGAGAGATCCGGAGCCTCTCGCTGGCGATGCGTGCGCTCGAGCACGCCCAGGGCCCTCGCACGCCTCAGGCCGCCACCGACGCCAAGGGCGTCGGCGTGCGGCTCGCGCAGTCGCTGCTGAACCAGAACCGGGTGAGCGAAGCCTCGCGGATCGCGGCGACGTTTCCTTCTCGCTTTGGCGGGGCGACGTTCGACTTCACAGCTCCGAAGGTCGCGTCGCGCCGGCCGCAGCTCGGCCGCGCGTTGACTGACGACGTGCGTTCGCTGGTTGGCTGGGTGATCGCCCCAGCCAAGATCACCGACAACCCGGGTCGCCCGACCGATCGCGCCGTCCTGGTCTCGCCGGGGCGTCGCCAGGTCGCGCTGTTCGCAACGTCGCTCACCGACTCGTCGGTAGAGCCGATGTGGACGCGGCGCTATGAGCAGCGTTCGCCGCGGGTGGTTCGCATCGACGCCGACGCGACGTATCTGTACTGGCCCGCGGAGTCGCGTTCGGATCGCACCGGCGGCGTGATCGAGCGGGTGCGCAACGACGGCACCAGTGCTTGGCTCAGCCGCGAGATTGCGCAGCATCTCGACGAGATCGAGGCTCGTGACGCCGAGGAATCGACCCCGTTCTCGACGCCGCTGGATGGCTCGGTGAGCCCCGGCGACCTGCTCGTCGCGATGGACGACGCGACGCTGATACTTCTTGAGCGGGTGGGTCGCGTGATCGCGATCGACCTGGCGTCGGGCAAGCCGCTCTGGACGGCCCGGCTGCCCAAGACGCGCATCTACGACGCCGCGATCTGCGGCGGCACACTCGTTGTCGGCGGCGCGACGACCGAGCGCGACGCCACCACGCGCGGCCGCGGAGCGTTCTTGCCCATGGTGCTCTCGGCGTTCGACGCCCGTCGCGGCGGAGCGTCGCGCGACCTTCGTCCCGCGCTCGCCCGCGGGCTGAACATGCCCGACGAGAAGAACCTGGCGGTGGCGCTCGGCGACTACCAGCAGATCCGCTGGCTGCGGACGATCGCGCCCGGCCGCGTGCTGGTGGGGATGTACAACCGCGTCGTCGCGTTCGACGCCGCCGGCGAGAGCGTGATGTGGAGCTTCGACAAGCCCGCGGTGACGCGGTCGGTCGAGTGCTGGGTCCATGACGACCGCGCGTACGTGCTGAACGAGGAGCGGGCTGTCATCACCCTGTCGCTCGCCGATGGCGCAATGCCGCACGATCCTCTGGATCCTCGGGAACGCCTCGCACAGGACGGACCGATCGGGATCGCGCCGTTGCCCGATGGGGCGGTGGGCTTCGTCAGCGGCCAAGGCCTCGCGGTTTTCTCGAAGAAGGGCGAAATGATCGGCGTCGACGCATCGGTGCACGCCAAAGACCATTCCCACCTCTTCGCCCTCGGCGAGCACGCGGTCGCCATGGTGCCCGACGACGCCCCCGACGCCGACGGCACCACGCAGATCGACCTGCGCATCCTCGCCCTGCCCAGCGGCAAATTGCTCTCCACACGAGCGATCGCGCTGGGTCGCCCGCCCAGTTCCGTGGTCGCGCTCGACGGCCGCGTGCTGCTCACGGCCGGCGGTGTCACGCTCGTCCTGCCCCTGCCGATCGAAGCGAAGTAGATTCAAGATCTCGGCTTCACTGCGCCGCTGCCGCCGACCCCGCTTCTATCCGCTAAACTCGCACCATGCTCCGTGTCGCCACGCTCGTCCTCTGCTCGATCTTCCTCGCCGGCTGCTTCGGCGGCGGCACGCCGATCATGAAGGTTGTCGAGGTCCGCCCCGAGAACGTCACCCCCGAGGGTCGTCGCTTTGTCATCGTCGTCGATGCCGAAAACCCGTCCGACAAGCCGCTGCCGCTGAAGGACGCGACGTACTCCCTGAGCATCGACGGCAAGAAGGTCTTCGAGGGCCAGCGCTCGCCCGAGTCCACCCTCCGCAAGTTCTCGACCAACCGCTTGTACTTCCCCGTTGCGGTGCCCTCGTCGGTGAACCTCGCCGGCCGCGCCGAGTTCCGGGCCAACGGCAACGTGGTCTTCCTCCGCCCCGGAAAACTCAACGAGATTCTCTACGAGTACGGCCTGGTCCGGCCCAGCACCGGCTTCAACGGTGCGGGTCAGATCGATCTCAATCAGACCTCATCGCCAGTCTCGATGGCGAACTGAGCACTTGCTCCGGGCGGGTCGACTTACACCGTCGTCAGCGGGTCCGCATCGCTCTTCGAGACGATGCACGCGATGCCCGGCAGCATGGCTTCCATGCGCTTGGCCAGCCGAGGCAGGTAGCCACGCTCGGTACTGGTGTGTTCGCCGAGCAGGATCGCCAGCCCGCGATCGAGACACGCCGTGATCTCGTGATGGCGCATCTCGCCGGTGATGAACAGTTCGCAGCCCTCGGCGGACGCGACGCCGGCCAGTTCCGCCCCCGCGCCGCAGCAGACGCCGATGACGCTGACGGGCTTGTCGAGGTCCGTGGTCGCGACCCGCACAACGCTGCGGCCGATGTGCTTCTTCATCCGCTCGGCCAGCACGCGGATCGGCGTCGGGCGATCGAGCGCGACGCGACGCCCTGATCCGATGCCGCGGGTGGGCTTGGGCAAGAGTTCGTAGACATCGATCGGCGGCTCTTCGTACGGATGGAACTGCCGCAGCGTCTCGATCGCCAGCGGCAGGGCGGCCTTGGAGCAGACCATCTCCAGCCGCAGTTCCGACACCGATTCGAGCACGCCCCGCCGCCCCACGCTGGGGTGCGACGATTCGTCACCAAGAAACGTGCCGGTGCCCGGCGAAACGAAGGAGCAGACGGTGTACGCCCCGATGATGCCCGCGCCCGCCGTCGCCATGGCGTTGCGCACTTTGTCCACGTCGCTGAGCGGCACGAACGTGACGACCTTCACCTCCGCCGTCGCGGGACGGGCCGCGTGCGACTTGAGGGCTCGGCAATCGCCCGGAACTTTGCCGGTTTCCGAGAGCCCCTCGCAGAGCCAGTCGGTCATGCCGCCCGGCACGGCGTCGAGCGCGGTGTGCGGCGAATAGACCGCCATGCCCATCTCCGCCGCCCGCAGCAGCACCCGCTCCTTGGGCGTGCGATCGGTCAGGTTCTTCAGCGGCTCCCAGATCGGCGGGTGGTAGGCGATGATCGCGCCCGCATTCGCCCGCTCGGCCTCGGCCATTACCGATTCGTTCAGATCGATCGTCAGCAGCACCGGCGACCGCAGCGACGCCCGCAGCCGTCCGACGTGCAAACCCACCTTGTCCCACGGCTCGGCAAACGACAGCGGCGCGATCGACTCCATCACGCGAACGAGGTCTGCAACGACCATGTGAAGCTCCTATGGGGCGCAATTCTAGTTGGGAAGTTCGAGAGAACGCGGAGGAGCGGAGGAGCGGAGAGTGCGGAGGTGCGCGGAGAGAATCGGTTTCAACTCGAAGGGCTCGAAGAGCTCAAAGCTGATGGGAAGCAGGATTACTGCGTTGTTGGCGGAGAGGGCGAGATTCCAAGTCCAAGCCTCGTCCTTCGAGTCGACCGAGCACTTTGAGTTGAAATGCTCTTTCTCCGCGCAACTCCGCACTCTCCGCTGCTCCGCGTTCTCTCCCGCTCCATCAAGCGACCAACGATCTCCCATGCCCGAAGCTCCGGCGTACGCCAAGCTCAATCTCTGCCTCGCCGTCGCACCGCCGGAACCCGCGCTGCAGCCCGACGGCACGCCCAACCGACGCGCCGGGTGGCACCGCATCTCGTCCTGGTTTGTCTGCACCGATCTCGCCGATCGCGTGCAGGTCGAACGCACGGATGCGCCGGGCACGATCGACACGGAAATCCGCTTCGCCACCCAGCCCGACGGCACGCCGCTGGGCGTGGTGGACTGGCCCACCGAGAAGGACCTCGCGGTGCGGGCACTTCGGGCGTTGCTCGATCATCTGGCTCCCACCGTGAAGCCGTCTATTGGCTTCCGCCTCCGCATCGAGAAGCACATCCCCACCGGCGGCGGGCTGGGCGGCGGCTCCAGCAACGCCGCGGCGGCACTGCTTCTGGGCAACGAGGTGCTGGGCTCGCCGCTCTCCGCCGCCGAGCTCCGCACGATCGGCGCCAAGCTCGGCAGCGACGTGCCGTTCTTCATCGACGACGCCCACCCCGCCAGCCCCGCTCGCCCTGCTCTCGTCGAAGGCTTCGGTGATCGCATCGAACGGACGCCCCCGATTCGCGACCTCGCGGCAGTGCTGGTCATGCCATCGATCGCGTGCCCGACGCCGGCGGTGTACCGGGCCTTTGACGCGTGGCTGACGGATCACAGCACGTTCCGATTCCGCGACGCGGAGGCTCGGTCGCTCGCGACTCGAGCTCCGGAAGTGGCCGGCGATCTCAACCAGATGCTGTTCAACGACCTTGCCGAGCCCGCGATGCGGGTCGCGCCGCGGCTCCGATCGGCGCACGCGGCCTGCGAACAGGTCCATCGACCGTTCCACGTCACCGGCAGCGGCAGCACGCTTTTCACCCTGGCCGCCCCCACCGACGCTGACACGCTCGTGGGCGCCCTGCGGGCGGCACTCCCGGCCGACACCCGCGTCCTCGCCGCCCGCGTGCTGGGCTAGCGGCGGCCGAACCGAGAACCAATCGCGGACCTTGCGTTCAGATCGGCCCTCGGCCCGCCGATACACTCGCCAGCGTCCTGACTCCTCTGTTCCCGAGCGCACCCATGGCCAAGAACGGCAAATCCGGCTACTACATCGGCATCGACCTCGGCGGCACCAACATGCAGGTCGGTGTCGTCTCCTCCGACCTCAAGCTCCTCAGCCAGGCCAAGAAGAAGACCAAGGCCGAGGACGGGCTCGACGGTGTGATGAACCGCATCGTCGAGGGCATCGTCGAAGCCTGCAGCGAAGCCAAGGTCAAGCTCACCGACCTTGAGGCCATCGGCCTCGCGGCACCCGGCGCGGTCGATCCCAACGAAGGCGTTGTGCTCGAAGCTGGCAATCTGCGCTGGACCAATGTCAACGCCGCCTCGATTTTGCAGAAGAAGACCGGCGTCAAGACCTATCTCGACAACGACGTGAACGCCGCGGTGTGGGGCGAGAACAAGCTGGGCGCCGGCAAGAACGCCAAGTACCTGCTGGGCGTCTGGCTGGGCACCGGCATCGGCGGCGGGCTGATCTTGAACGGCGAGCTCTACTACGGACCGATGCTCACCGCCGGCGAGATCGGGCACATGATCTCAATCCCGTTCAACCCGCCGGGCGAACGCTCGCTGGAGCACAACTGCTCCCGCACCAGCGTCGTGAACCGCATCATCAAGCTCATCAAGGCCAACCGCAAGAGCAAGCTCACCGAGTACGCCGAAGGCGATCTCGAGAAGATCAAGAGCAAACTGGTCGCCAGGGCGTACGAGGAGAAGGACCCGCTGACCATCGAGGTGCTCGACAACGCCGCGGAACTCCTGGGCATCACGCTCGGCGGCGTGGTGACGCTGCTGTCGATCGACCGCATCGTGCTGGGCGGCGGCCTCACCGAGGCGATGGGCCCGCAATGGGTCAGCCTGGTCGAACAGCACACCCGGCGCTTCTCTTTCCCCGATCGCTGCAAGCAGGTCAAGGTCGTCGCGAGCGCGCTCGAAGACAAGGCCGGCCTGCTCGGCGCGGCGATGATCGCGATGGAACGCCACGAGAAATAGAGCGGTTCCCCGCGGCGGTCGCGGAGAACAAAGGCACTTCACCACAGCGATCACAGAGAGCACCGAGAAAGCAGATTGGGAGAAGCCACAAGGCACCTGCTCCACACCGGCTTGCTCCGTGATCTCCGTGTTCTCCGTGGTAAATGCCTTCTGTCTTGGTCCGCGTTCTCTGCGTCCTCCGCGGTGAATGTATCTTCTTCTACGCTCCCAGCGGCCGTCCGAGCGCCATCCGCTTCTCCACCACGAACTTCTTGTGGTGCAGGACGTGCTCGACGTAATGGGTGACGATCCAGCCCAGCGAGATGAGGCCGCGGACGCTGTGGACGCCCTGGCGTTCGAAAGCCTCGTCGGGCAGGTTTGCCAGCAGCTCGGCGGTGTGCCGCCTGTTGATCGCGAAGAGCTCGCAGGCGCTCGAGGCAGAGCGCTTGTCGTACGCGAGCAGCCCCGCATACCGCGATTCGTCGTAGTTCATCAGCAGCGGCAGGTCCATGGCCGCGATGCGCTTGATGCGATCGGTGGCGACCAGATCGCTATCGAGCGTGTGGAACACGCACTGGGCGATGCTCCACGTGCCGGGCACTGGATGGGCGTTGAGCTGGTCACGGGTCAGCCCGGCGATCCAGGACTTGAGCTCGTCGGCTTGCGAGGCGTAC
>JBILLU010000188.1:0-6375 GCA_044375915.1 Phycisphaerales bacterium | reverse complement strand
TTCGGACACAGTATCACAAGCAACCCTTCTCTGGCTCTTTCGTACACTTGTTTCGTGCTGATCCTCACCGTCCTTCAAGGCCCCGACAAGGGGCGGACGTTCCAACTCCCAGACCACGAGCCGCAGCTGATCGGGCGGTCGGGTGAGGCGCTCCCGATCACCGACAGCACCGTCAGCCGCCGCCACGCCGAGATGACTCCCGACGCCGGGGCGTGGTTCATCCGCGACCTGCAGTCGCAGAACGGCACCTACGTCAACGGCGAGAAGATCAAGGACCGGATCCGCCTCCGCCCGGGCGACCAGATCCGCGTCGGCTCCACGCTCATGGTCTTCGGCTTCACCGAGACCAGCGACCCGGACATCGTCCGCCTCGCCAAGCCCAATCAGGTCGATGCGTCGATCGAGCGCACGCTCGCCGGCGATGTGCTCAGCCCACGCTCCAACGCCAACGACGAGTCGCTGGTGATGTCCGAGCCCGAGCCGCGGATCGCCGCGGCGCACCACCTGCGGGTCATCTATCACCTCACGAGCCTGACCAGTCAGCTCACCGACCGCACGGAGCTGCTCAAGAGCGTGATGGAGATGGTCTTCCGCGAGTTCAAGCCCGAGCGCGGCTTCATTGTGCTCACAAAGTCCAACGACATCGATCACCCCAAGCCCGCGGTGGTGAAGTACCGCACGCCGCCTGCGAACGAAGAAGAGGCCCGCATCCACGTGCCCCGGACGATCCTGCAGCACGTCGTGAAGCGGAGCGAGGGCGTGCTGTCGTCCAACGCCATGAACGACCCGCGTTTCGCCGCGGGCGACAGCGTGCAGCGCATGCACGTCCGTAGCGCGATCTGCTCGCCGATCAGCTTCCGCGGCACGACCTTCGGCGCCATCTATATCGACAGCACTCTCGCGAACTACACGTTTACCGCCGAACAGCTCGCCCTGATGAACGCCGTGGGCCAGCACGCCGGCCTCGCGCTCGCCAACGCCGAGGGCTACGCCAGAAAGCTCCGCACCGAACGATTGGCCGCCACGGGAGAGACGGTTGCAAGCCTTTCGCACTCGATCAAGAACATCCTACAGGGAATCCGCGGCGGGGCCGATGTCGTGGAACTCGGGCTCCGCAAGGACGATCTCAAAATCGCCAAGGGTGGCTGGGATATCTTCAAACGCAACCTCGACCGCATCGTGAGCCTCACCAGCAACATGCTGGCCTACTCACGCCACCGCAAGCCCGAGGTCGAGCTCGAGAAGATCCAGAAGATCGTGGATGACTGCGTGGAACTGCTCCGCCCGATGTGCGAGTCGCGACAGATCGCGATCATCGTGGACATCGACCCCGAGATGCCCCCGATCGCCTTCGACCCGAGCCTGATGCACCAAGCAATCCTGAACCTGCTGACCAACGCGGTCGAAGCCGTGGACCCCGGCAACGGCGTCGTCACGGTCCGGGCGGTGTACCGACACCTCGCGCCCGGCACGCCGCCCCTGCAGGCACTGACCGCGACCCTGAACCCGGCGCAGACCGGCATGGCATGGGCGATTCTCGACGTCATCGACAACGGCTCGGGCATCCCCAAGGGCAAGCAGCAGTGGGTGTTCGAGCCGTTCAATACCACGAAGGGACTCCGCGGCACGGGCCTCGGGCTGGCGGTCGCGAAACGCGTCGCCGAGGAACACCGCGGCACCATTGCCCTCGACAGCGATGAGGGAAAAGGCTGCACCTTCCGCCTCATGGTCCCCGCAGATCCCCTGGCGCAGATCGACCCGAGCGCGACCACCGGCGAGAAAGACCAAGCCCGGCGTCCCGAATAAGCATGCGTCGGATCGTGGCACACGCTCCCGGACGAATCCCGATCAAACGCATTGCCGCGGTCCGTGAGACATGGCGCCACGCCGCTGAACCAAGCGGGCAATACAGGTGACGATGGCAGGGAGGTTGATCGGCTTGAGACATCTGCCACGAAACCCTCACGCCAGCCGCGGCCGCGTGCTAGCCTTCTCTCCTTCTGTTACGCTGCGTCGGCTGATGGACTTTCCGGGGACTTCGTCCCGCCGCGCGATTTGTGCTCGCCTCGTGAACGGAACTCGACCTTGAAGACCGCGCCGTCCGGCCATGCCCACACGCACTCCAACGGCCACGCCAATGGCCATGCAAGCTCGCACGCCGGGCACGACCGCCTGATCGAGCCCCGCAAGAAGGCCTCGCGCTCCAGCTTGGCCGCACACGCCAAGTTCCTTGCCGAGTTCATCTCGCACCCCGGACGCATGGGCGCCGTGGCAGCCAGCGGCCCGGCCCTCGCCAAGCGCATGGCGGCTCAGATCGATTGGGCGAACACCCGAGCGATCGTCGAGTACGGCCCCGGTACGGGCACGGTGACGGAAGAACTGATCAAGCATGTGAAGCCCGGCACGAAGTTCTTCGCGATCGAGCGCAGCCCGGAGCTCGCCGCGGTTTGCCGCCGACGCCTGCCCCAGGTGCACCTCTACGAGGACAGCGCGGAGAACATCGTCGAGATCTGCAGGACCGAAGGGGTCGAGCAGCTCGACGTCGTGGTGAGCTGTCTTCCTTGGGCGAGCTTCCCCGAATCGCTGCAGGATTCCATCCTCACCGCGACCATGAAGGCGCTCAAGCCCGGCGGGAAGTTCGTCGGGTTTGGCTATCAGATGGGCCTGCTCACGCCGGCCGGTCGCCGATTCCACGGCCGCCTGCCCCGCTACTTCGAAAACATCGGCCGATCACGGCCGGTGTGGCTGAACATCCCGCCTGCGCTGGTCTTCAGCGGCTATCGGCGGCAGCAGCCGGACTTCGTGCCCGGCGCGTCGCGCTAATACGCCCCGCGACCGGTCAGCACCACCCACACCGTCTTGATCACGATGTACAGGTCGAGCCAGATCGACCAGTTGCGGACGTAGTACGCATCAAGCGTCACGCGGTCGTCGTACGACAGATCGTTGCGGCCCGAGACCTGCCACAAGCCGGTCATGCCCGGGAGCGACTTGGTGTAGACCGAAGCCAGTTCCTCGTACTTCGCCGTCTCGCCGGTGGTGATCGGGCGCGGGCCGACGAGGCTCATCTGGCCGATGAGCACGTTGAAGATCTGCGGCAGTTCATCCACACTGGTCCGCCGCAGCCACTTGCCCACGCGGGTCAGCCGCGGATCGTTCCGGAGCTTCTGCGTTTCGTCCCATTCCTTCTTGAGGGCGGGGTCGCGGGCCAACGCATCGCGGAGCACGTGGTCGTTGTTGACGACCATGGTGCGGAACTTCATCTGGTGGAAGATCTTACCGCTGAACCCGACGCGGCGCAGACCGATCAGCACCGGGCCCTTGGAATCCAGCTTGATCAACGCCGCGAGCACGGCGAAGACCGGCAGGAACACCGGTAGCAGCACGCACAGCGCGAGCAGGTCGAGCGAGCGCTTCAGCAGCCGCCGGCTCGGGTCGAGCAGCCGATGCTCGATCTCCAGCCCCAGCATGCCGCCCAGGTCGCGCCCCGTCATCCACAGCGTCACCGGTAGAGGCAAATCGGGGATGAGGATCACATGGCGGAACGACTGCAGCGGGCCCTCGAGCATGTGCTTGATGGTTTCGCGCGACATGCCCTCGGTCCCGACCAGTGCGTACGGCACCTTGCCCGCCTCGCGCAGGGTCGGGATGAGCGTCTGCACGTCGATCACCGGGATCGACGCGATCTGCGTCGGCGCGGCGGGGTCGCTGCTCACGATGGCGCGGGTACGCAGGCCCAGGTTGGGATAGCGGCCGAGCTGCGCCACCAGCCGCTCGATGGCGTGGCCGTTGCCGAAGATCACCGCGGGGTAGCCGAACCACGAGGTTTTCTTGAAGATCAGCTTGGTCACCGTGCGGGCGATCGGCACGGCGATGAAGCACAGTGCCCACGCGATGACAAACACCGCACGCGAGTACACCGGCCCCTGCTTGAACATGAATGTGCCGGTTGCGAAGACCAGGAAGACCAGCGAGATCACCAGCCCCTGACGCCGGAATTCCTCGACCGGGTGCGTGCCCACGCCGGGGTACAGCTTCACCATCGCCGACACGCCCAGGAAGACCAGCAGCATCGGCCACAGCGCCAGGTACTCGCCGGGGACGATCTGCCGCTCGACCACGGTCCACAGCCAGACGGCCGCCGTGCCGCAGGCGGTGAAAACGATCAGATCCGCGGCGGCGAGCACCACGCCGGTGAGCCAGTACCACCGCCCGAAACGGAGGATCGGCGCCCCCGCCGAGGTGCTCCCCGGCCGGGGCTTGGGCTCGATCAGGACCGAACTTTGAAGACCCGCGTTCAAGCGGGGAAGGGTAGCGAAGGAAGTGAGAGGGTGAGAGGGTGACGCGGTGATCGCAAGGACGTCATGTTGCGACCGCTGAATGGAGGAGACTCCATTCCACACTGAGTATTTCACCCCATCACACGCCCATCAGTAATGGTCCGTCATCCACGGCGTGCCCTGAGCGAACGCGGCTCCCAGCACGTCGAAGCCCGCATCATCTCCCACGCAGAGTCCGAGAAGAGCCGCCTGCCGGGGCGTGTAGAGGCCGCTGTACATGGCCGCGAGGCCCCTGATGTCGCAGGCGACGCGACCCGGGCCCGAGCCGCCGCGTTGCACGCGGGCGCGGCCGCCCTCGATCTCGACTCGCCACGCGCCCGCGTTGGCGGGGATGATGTCGTCGCGGAGTTCGAGGGTCACGCCGCCGCGTACGGCGGTGGAGTAGCCGCGGTCTTCAAGTGCTTTGGCAACGTGGAGGACGCGGAGCATCCAGTAGTCCTTGAGCTTCACCTCGTACCGCTGCTGGGGCAGGAGCGTCACGAGCGGGTGCATCGGCCCGCCGCCGAGCGTGACGGTGTTGGCCATGGGCTCGAAGTCGGCGAGCAGACCGATGAGAGCGCGGGCGTGGTCGACGCTGGTGAAGGCGATGTCGCTAAGGGTGAGTTCCTGCCGCCCCGTGGTCGCGTCGCGTGACTGGCTCAGGTAGAGATATCCGCCGAGCGCGCCGGCGTCGTCGAGCACGCCGAAGCCCTGATACTCCGAGTCCCACATCTTGCGGATGCGCTGCCAGCCGTAAGGCGCGCGATCGAGCGACCCAGCCCACAGGGCGGCGTACGTCTTGTACACCGCCTCGACCCGCGGGTGATCCGCTTCGGTGAGCGCCACCACGCGTCGCGCCTTGCCGATGCCCTCGAGGCGGGAGACGGGGATCTTGGTGAGGAAGCGGTGCCCGGCCTGTTCGAAGCCGCTCTGGCGATAGAGCGCTTGGGTCGAGGCGTAGAGCCCGCCGAGGGCGATGCCTTCTTCGTGGGCCTCGCGGACGATCATCTCCATCATCCGCCGCGCGTACCCGCGGCCGCGGCACTCGGGCGCGGTGCCAACGCCCGCGATGCCCATGAGGCTCACGCGACGGCCGCCGAAGTACTGGCCCATGTCGATGCGGCGGAGCATCGCGGGAATGGTGTCACCATCGCGGAGCACGCGGAGGTGCTGCAGCCCGTGCTCGGTGAGCCACTTGGTGACGCCCTCGGTGGTCCCGGCAAAGGCGAGGGCGATGATGCGGGCGAGCGTTGGAACGTCGGCGTCGTTCGCTCGCGTGAGTGTCAGTGTGTCCGCCACGGTGCCGCCTTTCCGCTACGCGTGCTTGTACCCTTCGCGATCCAGTATCTCCATGTACCGGCTGGGCTCAGGCATGGGTGCAAATCCGAACTGCTGGTACAACCCGTGCGCATCGCGGGTCTTGAGGCAGAAGCAACGGACACCCCGGATCGCCGGCTCGGCCATGATGGTCTGCATCAGCAGCTTCCCCACACCGCCGCCCCGGTGCGGCTCGAGCACGTAGACATCGCACAGGTACGCGAAACTCGCCCGATCGGTCACGACCCGGGCGAACCCCACCTGAGCGAAGCGGCCATCCACACCCTCCAGACGCGGCGTCCGCGTGTCGTACGCGCCATAACACAACGAGTTCGCGATCGCCCGTTCCACACGCTCCCGCGCGATGCCCGGCGACCAGTAGCACGTGGACAAGAAGGCGTAGATCGCGTCGACATCCAGCAGCGACTTGTCGGGAGAAACCACGTAGCGGCTCGAAGGCTCGGACATGGCCGATGCTATGAAGGCTTGCTTGGGTGAGGCATCAGTGGGTAGCCCGGTGATGACAAGGCGAACTGGATCGTTCACCCCATCACGCCGTCACCCCCTCAACTCCGCCGCCGCCCCCACTGCCCAAAACCCGATACGCTCCACTCATGTCCCTCGTCATCCGCCGATGCCGCGCCCTGTGTCTGGACTCCGGTCCTGCCGGGCCGCGCACGGGCGCGGCGATGAACGAACACTCCATCCGCGACGGCGTCGACGTCCTCGTCCGCGGCGG
>JBILLU010000286.1:0-3611 GCA_044375915.1 Phycisphaerales bacterium | reverse complement strand
TGTGGGTGCGAGCGCCGATCAAGGCTCCGCCTACGTCTTCACCCGCAGCGGCACCGCCTGGACCCAGCAGGGCAGGCTCACCGCTCCCGATGGTGCGCCGGGAGATTTCTTCGGCTTCTCCATCGCCCTTTCCGGCGACACCGCCGTGGTCGGGGCGTACTTCGATTCGGTCGGCGCCATCACCAATCAAGGGTCCGCGTGGGTCTTCTCGCGGATCGGCACCCGCTGGATCGGGCCGGACTTGAAGCTCCTCGCCTCTGACGGCGCGGCTAACGACCAATTCGGCTTCTCCGTCGCGACCTTCGGCGATACTGCCGTGGTCGGGGCGTTCGGCGACGATGTCGGTGCCAACACCGATCAAGGCTCCGCTTACATCTTCACCCGCAGCGGCACGACTTGGACGCAGCAGACCAAGCTCACCGCCTCCGACGGCGCGGCAACCGACCGATTCGGCATCTCAGTCTCTCTCTCCGGCGACACCGCCGTGGTCGGGGCGTACTTTGACGATGTCGGTGCCAACACCGATCAAGGCTCGGTCTATGTTTTCACCCGCAGCGGCACGACTTGGACCCAGCAGGCCAAGCTCACCGCCTCCGACGGCGCGGCCAACGACCAATTCGGCAACCAAGTCGCCCTTTCCGGCGACACCGTCGTGGTCGGGGCGTACCGCGACGATGCGGGCGCCAACACCGATCAAGGCTCCGCCTACATCTTCACCCGCAGCGGCACCACCTGGACCCAGCAGGCCAAGCTCACCGCCTTTGACGGCGCTGCCGGCGACCTGTTCGGCTACTCCGTCGCGACCTTCGGCGAGACTGCCGTGGTCGGGGCGTACACCGACGATGTGGGCGCCGTCCCCGATCAAGGCTCCGCCTACGTCTTCACCCGCAGCGGCATCACCTGGACCCAGCAGGCACAGCTCACCGCCTCCGACGGCGCGTCATTCGATAACTTCGGCATCGCCGTCTCGATCTCTGGCGAGACGGTGCTGGTTGGAGTCTGGAGAGACTTGATCGGAGCCAACAGCAATCAAGGCTCCACCTATGTCTTCACCCGAAGCGGCACCATCTGGACCCAGCAGGCCAAGCTTACTGCCGCCGACGGAGCCGCCAGCGACTTCTTCGGTTACTCCGTCGCCCTCTCCGGCGACACGGCAATCGTCGCAGCGCGGGACGACGATGTCGGCACCAACGCCGATCAAGGCTCGGTCTACGTCTTCACCCGCAACGGGACGATCTGGACTCAGCAGGCCAGATTCACCGCCGCTGACGGCGCTGCCGGCGACCAGTTCGGCCTCTCCGTCGCCCTCTCCGGCGACACCGCTGTGGTCGGGGCGCATAACGACGATGTCGGTGCCAACACCGATCAAGGCTCGGCGTGGATCTACGACGTTCCCGCCGACGACTTCTCGCTCGCCCACAACGACGTGATCGATTGGTCGTATCCGACGCTCGCCGCGGCTCTGCTCCCGGCCACGACCGGGCAGCAGATCACCGCGACCGAGGCGGCGTGGCGATCCGTCGGCAGTCTGAACACCTTCGGGCGGTCGCTCGGCTTCTTCGGCTCGGGCGACATCCGAACACCGTCGAGCTCGGTGCTTGATCTGAGCGGCTCGTCGGCGCTCGCCGCGGCCTTCGGATCGAACATCGAGATCTTCGGCCAACTCCGTTCCGCGGGGTTTGTGAACCTCACCGCCGACGCCTTCACTCTCGGTTCGCGGGCCACGCTGACGGCACGGGCCAACTCGTCCTTGTTCATCAACGCACCCGCCGCGGTGCTCCAGGGTCAGACCCGTCTGGAGCAGGGTGCGACGGTGACGTTCTCCGGCGTCGCGTCCGCGTTTGGTCCCACCATCTGCGGCTTGGAATCGTCGCTGGCCGCCGGAGGCACCTTCACCAACTTCGACACCTTCGCGATCTCGGCCGGCACGCTCAGCTTGCCGCTGTTCGACAACCGCAGCGCCCTCAATATCTTCGGTTCCAGCGCCGTGTTCGGTTCCTTCACCAACAACATCGGCGCGTTGACGACCATCCGCTCCGGCACCCTCTTTGTCTTTGGTTCGCTGACCAACAACGGCTCCATTGTCGGCATCGTCTGCTCCGGATGCCTGGAGACCGGCGCCGCGGCGACCCCAGGACTCGATGTCGGCGGAGCTCTCACCCTCGGCCCGGACGCCAATCTCATCCTGCCGTTCGCCGACGCCGTCGTCCGCGTGGGAGGCCACTACGACTGCGCCATCAACAGCAACAACCGCTACGACATGCTGCAGGCCAGCCTGCGGCTCGAGGGCATCGGCACCGAGCAGCTGCTCGAGGCCATGTCCACGGACATCGGTCCCAGCCCGACAGGACTGGACCGCGCCCTCGCCGGCCACTACCCCGTCGGCACCCTGGAGATCGGTCCTGCGCCCTCCACGGTTCGACTCGTGGACGCACGTGACAACGACGGGCTCGGCCAAGGCGTGTGCGAAGCTATCTATGTTCAGGAACTGCGCATCGGTGCCGGTTCCCGCCTGGCCAACACCGGCTGCGTGAAGATCTACTACAGCACCCTGGTGAACAGCGGCACGGTGGATGTGCCCGGCAACCTGGTCGCGCTCGCCGCCGCGTGCCCGGGCGACTTCAACAACGACAACTTTGTCGACGACGCGGACTTCGTGATCTTCGCCAACTCGTACAACCTGCTCGACTGCGCCGATCCGGCGATGCCGGCGGGCTGCCCGTCCGATCTCAACGGCGACGCCTTGGTCGACGATGCTGACTTTGTCATCTTCGCAAATGCCTACAACGAGCTTCTCTGCCCATAAGCGGCATCATCCATCATGATCCCCAGGCGCCCGGCCCTTTGGCCGGGCGCTTTCTTGCGTCGAGGAGTTCACCGTGGGTTCCACGGGGTCTGCATCGCTGCAACCCAGAAACGAACGCCTCCCCATGCTTGACACATCCGCTATCGTCACACCGAGGTCAGAGAACTTGATCGCAAAGGGGACACTCGAATGCTGAATTTGTTTGTGCGTGCGGGCATCTGCGCCGGCCTTGCGTTGTCCTCGATCGCGTCCGCGCAGGTGCTGGAAAGCCGCCTGCTCGTGAACACGCTCCGCCGCCCGGTCTTCATGACTGCGGCGCCCGGCGACTCCTCGCGTCTCTACATCGTCGAGAAGCAGGGCTTCATCCGCATCCTGCAGAACGGCGTGCTGCAATCGACTGCGACGCCGTTCCTGAACATCGATGCTGTCGTCGGCGGCGGAACCAGCAGCAACAGCGAGCAGGGTCTCTTGGGTTTGGCGTTCCACCCCGACTACCAGACCAATGGCCGCTACTTCGTCTACTACACCAACAACTCCAACCATACGACGCTCGTCGAACGCAGCCGCAGCACGGCCAACCCCGACTTGAGTTCCACGACGTCGCGCACGATTCTCACCATCAACCGCACCGCCACCAACCACCTCGGCGGCTGGATCGGATTTGGGCCCGACGGCTTCCTCTACATCGCCTCCGGTGATTCCGGCGGCGGGTGTGATCCGAGCAACGTGGCCCAGAACGCCAACGAGCGTCGCGGCAAGATCCTCCGCATCAACGTCGACGCCGACGATTTCCCTGCCGATGCGA
>JBILLU010000076.1:0-14671 GCA_044375915.1 Phycisphaerales bacterium | reverse complement strand
CGAAGACGAGCTGCATGCGCTGGTCGGGCTTGCTGCGCGACAGACGCGGGATGTCGTTGGTCGAACGGATCGGCTCGCCGATCGCATACTTGATGTTGAACTTCGTGGAGTCCTGATAGATGTAGCCGACGGCGTCGTACTTGACGCCGTTGGAATCGACCACAAACGGGGTGGCAGGAGTGGAAGCGTCGGCTTCGGCCTCGCGGACCGCGGCACCGAGCAGGCTGTTCTCGCCCTGGGCGGAGCCGACATCGATGCGCATCAGGCCGACCTGTTCGGGGTGCGCGAACTTGTCGACGCGGAGGGACTGGTCGAGGCCTCGGCCCTGCGTGTCCTTGGGATCGATCGTCAATTCGCCGGCCGCGATGCGGTTGTTCGTAACCGTCATGCCCGAGCCCAGTGTGCCGTCCTGGAGTGTGACGCCGATCTGGTTGTTGACGCTCACGCCGGCCGGTGGGGCATTGCCGTCGGCGGTGATGCGCATCGCGCGGGTTTCGTCGATCTTCCCGCCAGCATTGCCGACGGTCAGCTGTCCGGCTGCGATGAGCGCGTCACGCTTCTGACGGTTCTCGAACTCCACCGGCTTGAACTTGTCGTCCTCATCGAGGCGCACCCGCGTGCCCTTGACGACGACGGCCTTGGGATCAAACTCCGGGGGCAGGAAGAACTCGAAGGCCCAGTTCGACTCCGAGTCGCCGCCCAGCGAGGCCAGGTGCGTGTCCTTGGAGTCGTACCGGAACCGGGCGATGCCGACTTTGCCGGCCTCGGCCTTGCAGATCGCGGCCGAGGGGAAGTAGACCTCGCGTCGGCCGGAATCGTCCTCCGCGATGATGTAGATCTGACCGTTGCTGATGATGAACTGGCCACTCGCGCGTTCCTTGGCGCCTGCGCGGAACTTCACGATGATGCCGTGGAGCTTGGCGGTCTTGTCGACCGGGGCGCCGTCGTACATCTTCGCGGTCTGCGGGCCTGGGTCGAAGAGATCGGCACGCAGATCGCTGAAATCAACCGGGGCCGGGGTGGGTGCGCCCTGGGGCAGGTTCGCCGGCTTGGGCGGCGGGGGCACGGCGGTCATCTTGGCTGGGTCGAGCAGGTAGCGACCGACGACCTCAAAGTCGGCGGTCTTGATCGAGTTGCGGCCCTTGCCCTCGCTGAAGGACGCGCGGGTGCTGGCGGCGAGCACCGTGGGATCCGGGTTCCACTGGGCCATCGGCGTCGGGCTGGCGAACGTGCCGCGGCTGAGACCGGAGTACATCCAGGCGGTGATGCGATCGGTGGGCAGGATGAGACCAGAGCCGCGCTGGATGTTGCCGCTGTTGTCGCTGGTGATGGCTGCGTAGCCCAGAGCCTCGGTTCCAAGCCGCATGCCGCTGAGGGTCTGCACGCTGACGCCGGAAATGACGAGGCCGGACACCGCGCCAAACCCGCAGCCGACGATCCAGTCGCCGGCGGGGCTGAACTTCAGGTTCTTTCGGATGAGGCCATCGACGATGCCGCGCAGGATGGCGAGCGAGATGGCAAAGGGGATCGCGAGTCCGGCACCCCAGGCGATGTCGGCGAGAAAGGCGCTCATGCCGCGGGGGCCGGCTGCACCGATCAACCACGTCGCCACATGCTCCCAAAGGCCGTAGCCGATGGCACCGGCGAGCAGCACGCAGAAGCAGTTCAGCATCGAGGAGAACCCGCCACGCGAGCCCCATGAATAGGCGATGCCAGCCATGATGCCGATCGCCAGAATGCTCATGATCATGTTGAAAACCCTCTCGGACATTCAGCGGTGCGAGCCCGCTGCGGTTAGCTGGTTTGTGCGGTCGCGGAGACGTTGGACGCGGGCGGGACGCTTCGATTGATTACGCGGTCGGTTTGGCGGCGG
This sequence comes from Phycisphaerales bacterium, assembly GCA_044375915.1. Taxonomy (GTDB): domain Bacteria; phylum Planctomycetota; class Phycisphaerae; order Phycisphaerales; family UBA1924; genus JAFEBO01. The sequence continues at coordinate 12,798 of JBILLU010000076.1, read as the reverse complement.
GCTTCGGAGCGGCGGGCTTGGCCGGCGCCGCCTCCGCGGTAATGCGGAGCACTTCCTCGACGCTCGTGACGCCGTCGACGGCCTTGCGGAGCGCCGCCTGCTGGATGCTGGGGAGCCCGCTCTTGCGCAGCTCTGCCTTGACGCCGGCCCAGTTCTGGGCCTTGATCATCTCGCGAACGCCGTCGGTGATCTCGAAGACCTCGAACGCTCCGTCGCGCTGGAGGTAGCCGGTCCCCTGACAGACCGGGCAGGTCTCCGGCTTGTTCTTGACAAGGACCTCGCCGCCCTTCTTGAAGAGCTGCTTCACCTTGTCGGCGGGCAGGCCGAGCTTCTTCAGGACATCCGGAGCGGGCTGATAGGCCTGCTTGCAGTTGATGCAGAGCTTTCGGATCAGCTTCTCGGCGATCACGCCGCGGACCGAGTTGGCGGTCGCCTCGGCGTCGCCGACGAGTTTCATCCATTGCTGGATTGCGCCCACCGCGCCGTCGGCCTGGATCGAGCACCAGACGCGGCACTTTTCCTGATCAGCCTTCAGCACTTCCTTGGCGGTCTGGGCATCGGGCACATCGGAGAGCGCGACTACATCGGGATCGCGACGGAGGATCGAACGCACGAGCGTCGCGAAATCCGGTCCCTCGGCCTGAGCGTCCCAGCGGTTCTGTCTCACGCCCTCCACGCCGTCCTCGATCTCGGTCTCGACGGTCTGCACGTTGTTGGTGTACGCGTCGTGGATCTTGAGCAACGTGTAGAGCGTGGTGGTGCGGCCGCCCTCGGGCATGCCAGCGAGCAGGATCGCCCCTCCCCGCTGGTTGGTCCACGACTTGATGAGGTCAGTCTGCTCGGGCGTCCATCCGATCTGCTCGGCGGTCTTTCGGACCTGCTGCTCGGGATCGATGATGATCGTCAGGCGCTGGCCAGCCTGGCCGCCGACGGTTTCGAGGTGGAACTTGTTCTTGACGGTCCCGCGCTCGATCGTGACATCGCCAGCCTGCTTCTTGCGGCGGTCGCTGACGTCGAGCTTGGCCGCGGCTTTCCAGAAATCGATGAGCTTGACGCCGGTGGCGGCGGGCATCGTCTCGCCCGGGACTTTCATGCCGTCGACATGGAAAACCGTCTGGAAGGTTTCTTTGGTGTTCTGCAGCAGCTCGACGCGGCTCGAGCGGTTGTCGAAGGCTTTGATCGCCATCGCTTCGGCGGCGAGCCGCAGCTCGTAGTCCGGTGCGTCGGGCTCGGGGATCTCGACTGCGCTCTTGTCGGGTCGACGCAGAACGAGCGACGGTGTGCCAGCCTTCGCCTTGCCCGCTTTCTTCTTGCCGGGCTTGTCGGTGGAGCCGATCGCCGACTTGATGAAGTCCATCGTGACGCGGCCGTTGGCGGGAACGCGTTCGTCCTTATTGGCCGAGGCGATATACGCCCCAACGCTTGCGAGGAGGGCGAGGCTGAAGACCACAAGGCTGATGACCCATGTGAGCGAGCCGCCTTCGCCGATGGGCGGCATGAAGATCGCGGCGGCGAGCGCGACGATCGCCGCGCCGGAGTGGATGAAGTTCCAGCGCTCGCGTTCGAGGTAGTACTTCGCTGCGTGCTTGTCGAGCACGGACGAGATAATCCACGCCCAGGCGACGAACGGCGGGACGAAGAGCAACGGTTTCCACCAGCTCACCAGCGTGAGCGCCTCGCCCAGGATGAGCGTCGGCACGGACTGCGAAACGACGAGATCAAGGCCCATGCGGGTCTCCGTTTGGGGGCTGAATCCGAGAAGAGAAGGATAACACCTCGCGGCCCGGGGCGGAGACGCACACCCGTGGAAAACCGGGAAAACAAGGTGGCCGCCGGCACCCCGAGCCAGAAACGAAAACCGGCCGCGCGGGCGGCCGGTTCTGTACGCAAGGCTTGTCGGTCGGATGCCGGTCGTTCACTTGAGCTTCTTGAGCATCATGTTCAGCTCATCGACGTTCGGGCTGTTCTCCTGCGCGACGCGGAGGTGGATGTACTCCTGCTCGACGAGGCGGACCAGTGAGCGGTTGAAGTCCACCATGCCGGTCTGCTCGGCTTCGACGCTCTTGAGGTACTCGCGGAGCTCGCCCTCGCGGCCCTCGAGCACGAACTTGCGCACCACGCCGTTGTTCACGAGGATCTCGAGCGCCGGGATGCGCGGGATGTCGGGGTGCAGCGTGGGCAGCAGCTTCTGGTACACGAACGAGCGCATCTGGTAGGCCAGGATCTTGCGGACCGCGGGCACTTCTTCCTGCTCGAAGAGGCCGTAGATGCGGCTGAAGGCCTGCGTCGTGCTCGAGGCGTGGATGGTTCCGAAGACCAGGTGTCCGGTCTCGGCGGCGTGCAGGGCGGCCTCGAAGGTTTCCTGGTCGCGCATCTCGCCGACCAGCACGATGTCCGGGTTCTCGCGGACCAGGGCGCGGAGCGCGATCTTGAAGTCCAAGCAGTCCAGCCCGATTTCGCGCTGGTTGATGGTGGCCTTCTTGTCCTCGAAGATGTACTCGATCGGGTCCTCGATGGTGACGATGTGCACGCTCTTGCGCTCGTTCACGTAATCGAGCATGGAGGCGATCGTCGTCGACTTGCCCGATCCGGTGACGCCGCAGAGCAGCACGATGCCCTGGGGCTGCATCGAGACTTCCGCCATGATGGGCGGCAGGTACAGGTCCTCGAACTTGCGGATCTTGCTGGTGATCAGGCGGGCGGCGACCGAGAGCTTGCCGCGGGCCATGAACAGATTGATGCGGAAGCGGTTCTTGGCGTCGTAGTCGTACGCGAAGTCCACCGAGCCGAACTTGTGCAGATCGGCCATCTGCTCCTCGTCGAGGATGTGCTTGGCGATCTCCCAGAATTCCTCGCGGCTGCAGGGCTCGCAATCAAGACCCTTCAGCCCGCCGCGAATGCGGAGCTTGGGAACCTGGTCGGACTTCATGATGAGGTCCGAGGCCTCGAGCTTGATGGCAGCCTGCAGGAACTTGCCGAAGCGCGTCGCGTGCGGATCGTGCTTCTGATCGGGCATCGAGGCGATGTGCCCGGTTGGGGCGGCATCGGTTTGAGTGTCAGAGGTCAGAGACATCGGAGTCGGGCTCCCTTTCGAGACGGGTGGAGCGTCGGAGCGAGTCCTTGCGGTTTCGGAACGACCAGGAACCTCGCGAGCCGACGCGTCAACTGGAGTATTCAAGCGTACCTCCGTCACGCCCCCTGAGAAAAGAGGCGAGACCGAACATTCACAAAAACGGTTGACCGTTCCTCCCCGAACAGAGCGCGAGCCGGCGACCTGTCCTGCACCCCACGGAACTGCACCGCGTGCCTGCGATACGCGGGGAGCGTTTCTGGAGTTTCGAGATTCCAGGGGCTCGGCACCGATTGCCCACCGAGCGGCGAACCTGCCGTGGCAATCGGCAGAGCACGAAAAAAGCCCCCGCTCGGAGCGGAGGCTTGGGGTCTACTGCGGCGGCGTGGCGGCGATTGTGTCGCCTCCACGGCGGATCAGTTCTGAGCGACCTGCGCGATCGTGTACTTCAGCTCTGCCTCGGCGAGCGAGAGAGGAGGAAGCACGACGCCTTCGCTGGGATTGCCCTCGCCGTCGAGGGGCGGGAGCTCGGTGGGCTTCATCCCGAGGAAGTTGATCTCGAGCTGACGCTTGATCTTCTCCATCGCCTTGTTCTGGATCTGGCGGACGCGCTCCTTGGTGACGCCGATGATCTGGCCCACCTGCTCGAGGGTCATCGGCTTCTCTTCCTCGCTCTTTTGCTCGAGGCCGAAGCGATGCTCGATCACGGTGCGCTCGACATCAGTGAGTTCAGCGCGGTTTTCCTGAACGATGCGCCGGACTTCCTCCGCCGCGTCCTTCTCGAACGTCGACCGCTTGGTCTCGAGGAAGTTGGACTTCTCGAGCTTGGGGTCAAAGTCGGTGGGGAAGCGCTGGCGGTACTTGCTGAGCTTCATGCCCTGACGGCTGAAGGCCTTCAGGATGGCTCGGCAGGCGTAGGTGCTGAACTTGTAGCCACGACCCGCGTCGAACTTGTCGACGGCGCGGAGCAGCGCCATGTTGCCCTCGCTCACGAGATCCGCGAAGTCGACCTCGCTCATGCGGGTGCGCTTGGCCATCGCCAGCACCAGGGCGAGGTTGGTCTCCGCGATCTGTTCGCGGATTCGCTCGGCCTTGCGGTGCCACCGAAGGATGTCGTCGGCCTGCTCGGGCGTGGGCAGGCGGCTGGGGCGGGCCCAGACTTCCTGCTGCAGCTTCCACACGCGATAACGGGCATAGTTGAACTGATGGAACAACACGCGCTCCTCGGCGCCGGTGAGGATCACCTGTTGGGTGCTCTTCACGGTGCGGGTGCGCGAGGTGCTGGACAGGTCGTCCATCACCGGGTGGTACCACGTCGTGTCCGGCTTCTGGATGTCAGGAGCCTCGTCGTAGATCTTGCCGGTCGCGTTCTCTTCGTAGAACGCAGGGCTGTCGATGAAGTCCTGCTCCGCGGAGAGGATCGTCGCGAGAAGCCGCTCGTCCTCGCCGCTGAGGCGTTTCCGGACCACGGTCTTGCTGACGACGGCGGGAACGACGTCGTCGATGGTGGCCTTGGCGGCGCGTTTGCGCTTCGCGGCCGGGGGATCGGCCGGCGCGGCCACAGATACCGCGGCGCGGTTGCGCCGGCGCATCTGCTCCAGGGGGCCGATCGCTCGCTTGTTTCCTGCCTGCTTCATCGTGACCTTCCTGACCCATCCAACAGGGGCCGTCCGTGTGCCGTCGCTCCCAACGCTTTCGAGCGCCTCGCCTTCGTGGAGGCGATTTTCAGTGTCGAACATTCGAAGTCTCCCTCACCCGAAAACACACCGATATGTACGAGCCGTCCAACGCTGCCCGTTCGCGGATTCTCCGTCGTGGAGACCCGCCAAAAAGCCAGACACGGTTCTTCGGAAGATCCCACGCGATCTTCCGATGCTCGACCAGGCCTGCCCGTTGCGGCAGTTGGTCTTCCGGGCCTCTCGTGACCGTCGCTCGCTCGCGTCAGCCGTCGCACCGACTTTGGGGAAGGGCGTCTACTTCGCAGCGAATCGCATCGCTCGGTATACGCCGTCAACCCCCCGCGGGTTCCGAAACCGGAACACCGCGAGCCGCACTTCCTGACGAACAGATCAACACGCCGGGCCACAAGATATACGGACACGCCGCCGTCCAAGGCACGCCGCTTTCATCCGCACCGCCTCGCGATTGCTCGCAACGCTGGATCCTCCAGCACCCCGGACACGGCACGGACTCCGATTCTACCGGAAAACACTGACCCCGCCAATGTACCCAACACGTTATCCACATCTTTCTTTGTTTGTGTTATATTTGGTATATCGAAGTGGAGTTTTGTATCCGCTCGGTATGCCCGGCTTTAGGTCCAATTCCACGCAAGAATGCGAGCGGCTGCGGCTTCGCCGCCTGATACTCCACTAGCCCGTTGTCCATGCCCTTTCGCAAGGAGTCCTTCGATGCCCCTGACCCTTCCCGCCCTCCCGTATGACAAGGCCGCTCTTGAGCCGCACATCGATGCCGCGACGATGGAAATCCACCACGGCAAGCACCACAACGCGTACGTGACCAACGCGAACAACGCGCTCGCCGGCACCAAGTGGGCCGATGCCGACCCGGTCGCGATCATCAAGGCGCTCGCCGAACTCCCCGACGACAAGCGCGGCCCGGCCCGCAACAACGTCGGTGGGCACGTCAACCACTCCATGTTCTGGCAGCTCATGGCCCCCGCGGGCAAGGGCGGCGGCGGCGAGCCGGGCGGCGCGCTCGGTGCGGCGATCACCGCGACCTTCGGCGGCTTCACGCAGTTCAAGGAGAAGTTCCAAGCCGCGGGCGCGGGGCGCTTCGGCAGCGGCTGGGCGTGGCTCATCGTCAACGCCGGCAAACTTGAGATCGCCAGCACCGCGAACCAGGACAACCCGCTGATGGGCAAGGCGATCGCGGGCTGCGAGGGCACGCCGATCCTCGGGCTCGACGTGTGGGAGCACGCGTACTACCTCAAGTACCAGAACCGCCGCCCGGATTACATGGGCGCTTGGTGGAACGTGGTGAATTGGGGCAAGGTCGCGGAGCTCTACGCCCAGGCCGGCGGGAAGTAGTTCCGCCCTGGTTGAAGCATTCAGTGAGTCGCGACGGCTTGTGAGGTCATTGCCTCGCAGAGTTGCCGCGCCGAGATGGCATCGAGACGCCGCACCCGGTCGCGCACGCGATCGGTGGTGTCGTCGTCGATCACGCCCAGGGCGAGCGAGCGGAACTTGGTGTCGATCTCGTCCCAGGTGAGCGGATTGCGAGGGTCGCCCTTGGGGTAATCGACTTCCGCAGCGTGTTGCGAACCGTCGCGGAGCGTGATGGTCACGCGGCTGGGCTGCGAGGCGGGGAAGCGAGCCTCGAACGCTTCGTTCGCGATCACCTTCACGCTGTCCATGAGCGGCACGAGCCGCGGATCGTGGACGCGCTGCTCGTCGAACTGGGCCGGCCCGAGCACGCCGTCGGCGAGCAACGCGGCGATGGAGTAGGGCAGCGAGTGATCCGCCGTCTCACGGGTGGTGGGGCGGTACTTGGCGGGATCGCCCAGGATGTCCGCGGCACGGGCGATGACTTCAACCCGGATCTCGCGGACGTCGCTCGCGGCGAAGTCGCGAGCCGCACGGATCTGCCGGATTGCCGAGAGCGGGGAGTGCATGAGCGCCTCGACCGGGAACGACTTCATCGAGCAGCGCTCGATGCGCCAGGCATCGCCGGCGCGGCGAGGCAGGTCTCGGGTGAGGCCCTCGGCATCGAATGAACACTGGGAGCCGCGGGAGACGGCGTGCCCGAAGACATGGAACAGCCCTTCCTTTCCGTCGATGATGTGAGCCGGGCCGGTGTAGCCGCGGGCGGCGAGCAGTGCGGACTCGACTCCCATGCGTGCGGCCCAGGGATCGACGGTGTTCTTCATCATCGTGAGATTGCCCGCGGTCACGGCCCCGAGCGTGCCGGTGCGCGAGGCGCAGATGCCGATCGCGTGCACGAGCTGCTCGGGTGTGAGGCCCAGCACGCGTCCCGCCGCGAGGCCCGCGGCGAAGCCCGAAAGTGTGGCGTGGTGCCAGCCGTACTCGCGGATGCCGGGGCGGCCGATCTCGGCAAAGCGGCACTGCAATTCGTACACGATCGCGGTGGCGAGGACGAGATCGCGTCCCGATCGGTCGTGTAGTTCGCAGAGGGCGAGCGGGCCGCAGATGAGATCCGACGGATGGCAGGGATCGGCCTTCCAGTAGATGTCGTTGTAGTCCATGGCGCGGACCATGTGGCTGTTGAGGAACGCGGCGTCCACGGGGTTGGTCCGCCACTCGCTGAGGAAGACCGAGCACGGGCCGTCGCCCGAGGGCGACATGCTGCGGTGATGCTCGAGCAGGATGTGGGCGTCCTCGGTGCGCGAGCCGCCGACGGCGCAGGCGAGCGAATCGAGCCAGAAACGCTTGGCGGCCTCGATGGCGGCGGGGCTGAGATCCTCGAACCGCAGCGACGCGGCCCAGCGGGCGAGATCGAACGAGATGAAGTTGTCGGTGCGGTATGCGGGCATGCGGGTCTCGATGTGAAGGACGAATTCGTGTGCGAGGGGAAACGGTCAAGGCTGATCGGCAAGAGCACGTGAGAGCGAATGAGCGAGGGGAATCGGCTGCGTTCAAACGGGTTGGTGGGCCAAGCGATCGATGAGGCTCTGCGTGATGCTCTCGGTGGTACCAGGGGCGTCGGGTCCGGCGACGTCGGGTGTCTTCACTTGTCCGTCGGCGATGAGTGAGGCCACGGCGGTCTCGACGCGATCGGCGATCTCGCGCTCGCCGAGCCACTGGAGCATCATGCGTGCCGCGAGGATGGCGGCGATGGGGTTGGCGATGCCGCGGCCAGCGATGTCGGGGGCCGAGCCGTGCGTGGGTTCGAAGACCGCGAAGCGATCGCCGATGTTCGCTGAGGGCGCGAAACCGAGCCCGCCGACGAGCCCCGCGGCGAGGTCGCTGACGATGTCGCCGAACATATTCTCGGCGACGACGACATCGAAGCGGCCCGGGTCGGTGACCATCTGCATGCAGGCCGAGTCGATGTTGGCCTCGCGGGCCTCGATTGCCGGGAATTCGGCCGCGACCTGGCGGAAGACGCGGGTGAAGAGGCCGCCGGTCTCGCGGAGGACGTTGGGCTTCTCGAGCAGCGTGACGCGGCGGCGGCCGTGGGCGACGGCGAATCGGAACGCGGCACGCACGATGCGTTCGCATCCTTGGCGGCTGACGAATCTCGTGGAGAGCGCGACGTTCTCGAGCCCGGCGTCGAACCAGCGGCGCATCTTGGTGGGATGGCCGTGTGTCTCGTCGGCCATCGCGCGGGCAACCGATTCCGGAAGCGGGTGCCACTCGATCCCGCCGTAGAGGCCTTCGGTGTTCTCGCGGAAGACGACGATGTCGATGTCGTCGCGGATGTTCTGCGGGTTGCCCGGGTACGCACGGCAAGGGCGCAGCGCGGTGTGCAGATCGAAGAGTTGCCGCAGCCGCACGATGGGGCTGGCGTACTTGAGCCCTTGGGTGCGGAGCGCCGGGCTCAATTCGTTGGCGGCTTCGTCGGCGGGCTTGCTGGTGATCGCGCCGAAGAGTGCCGCGTCGCAGCGGCGGAGCAGTTCGATCGTGCGAGCGGGGAGCGCGTCGCCCTCGATGCGCCAGTAGTGCCAGCCCACGTCGGCGTGCAGGTACTCCGCCTCAAAGCCCGCGGCGTCGAGCACGCGGACGGCGGCGGAGATCACCTCGGTGCCGATGCCGTCGCCGGGGAGAAGTGCGATGCGACGAGTGGTCAAAGGAGTGCTCCTTGGGGGACGGGTGATGCGATGGCGATAGGCGTGGGACGGTGTTCGGCCGCGGCGCCCGACGCGGATGGATCCGCCACGGACGTGCGAACGATCGAGCGCGTGAGATTCTCAAGCCCGCCGGTGACGACGAGGCGTTGTGCCGTCTCGTTGAGCGGCGCGAACCTGAAGCGATCGGCGCCGAGCGTGGCGGTTGAGGTCGTGAAATCCAGATGCAGCGTCGGGCCGGCGACGGTGCGGGCCGAGGAAGCGTGGGACGCGCGGAGAGCGGCGACCAGCGCGGGGCACTCGAGCACGACCAAGCCGTTGTTGAAGGCGTTGCGTTGGTAGGTCTGGCTCACGCTCGCGGTGATGATGAAGCGGATGCCCCAGCCGAGCAGGGCCGTTGCGGCCTGCTCGCGGCTGGAGCCGCAGCCGAAGTTGCGGCCAGCGACCAGGATGTCGCCCGGGCGCACGAGCGTGCGGAACGACGGGTCGTAGTTCCGCATGGCGTGCTCGGCCTGCTGCTCGATGGAGAGATCGTCGCGGTAGGTGACGTCCTTGCCGTAGATGCCGTCGGTGTTCAGGTCGTCGGCGGTCACGAAGAGGGAACGACCGGTGATGCTGCGCGGGAAGCCGTCGATGATGCACTGCGGCGAGGGAGCTGATGTGGCACTGGGATGCTCAACGCAGGTCGCGTGAACGTCGACCGCGTCGGGGTTCTCCGAGGCGATGAAGCCCCGTGCGGCCGACTCGGCAACGACGCGGGGGCTTGCCAGATAGCACGCGGCATCGGTCGAGCCCATGCGGCCCTCGAAGTTGCGGTTGGTGGCGCTGATGCCGACCTCGCCGGGCTCAAGCGTGCCGGCGCCGAGGCCGATGCACGCGCCGCAGCCGGACGGCAGCACGATCGCGCCGGCGTCCAGCAGGCGTTGCCAGGTTCCGTTCTGCTCCGCCGCGCGTTGCACGTCGCTTGACGCGGCGGCGAGATAGAAGCGCACGTGCGGCGCGACGCGGCGTCCGTTGGTGAAGACGGCTGCTGCCGCCTCAAGATCGGGCAGGCGGCCGTTGACGCAGCTCATCAGATACGCCTTGTCGATACGGATCTGTTCGCGGGCGATCGCGCTGGCGGGCTCGCCGCGGGTGATGCTGTTGGGGCCGCAGACGTGGGGAGCGACGGTGGCGAGATCGAGCTCGATGGTGCGAACGAAGTGGGCGTCCTGATCCGACGCGATCGACTCCCTTTCGCTCCACCAGCACGCGACATCGTCGCGGGTGAACGCTGGATTGTGCTGCGACGCCATCCCGTCGGCGCGGCGGAGGAGCCAGTCCCGCAACGTTTCGTCGAACGGGAAGCGTCCGACCAGGGCTCCCCACTCGGTCGTCATGTTGGCGATGGTGAGGCGATCGTCGATGGTCAGGCTGGCGACGCCGTCGCCCGCGAACTCAACGGCGGTGTTGAGTACTTCGGCGTTGCTGAAGGTGGAACACAGCGTGAGGATCACGTCCTTGCCGGTGACGCCCGGGCGCAGCGTGCCGCGGAGCGTGACGCGGACCTGCGGCGGGATGGTCCACCACATCGTGCCGGTGGCCCAGAGGGCGGCGGCGTCGGTGCGGACGACGGGGGTGCCCAGGGCGCCGACTCCGCCGTACATGTTGGAGTGGGAGTCGGATCCGACCACGAGCGAGCCGGGGGTGACGAAGCCCTCTTCGATCATCACCTGATGGGCGATGCCGCGGCCGGGCGGGAAAAAGCGGATGCCCTGGCGCTCCGCGAAGGCGCGGATCTTGGCGTACTTGCCGAGGTTCTCGGGGCTGTGGTTCTGGATGTCGTGGTCGATCGCGAAGACCGGCTGGTTGGGATCGAGCACCGACGCGTCGGCGCCGGCGATGGAGCGGAACTTGGGTATCACCGCGCTGGTGTTGTCGTGGGTCATCACGTGTCGGGGGCGGAGCGTGACGAAGTCGCCGGCGCGGGGCGGCTGGGGCGCGGTCCAGTTCACGGCGTGGCGGGCTGCGATCTTCTCGATGGCCGTGCGTCCGTTCATGAGCGGCGCTCCATCGCGCGGCGGCCGAGGAACCCGGCGATGTCGAAGTCCACGAAGTCGGCGTGGTGGAAGATGATGCACTCGATCGAGCGCTCGACGCGGTCGCCCTCGTGGCTGTGGCAGGCGATGATGTGCAGGACTTCGTCGGGGATGGCGTGGCGGGCGGCGATGGCGACGCCGGAGAACGGGTGACGGACGAGGCGTCCGCCTGCGGATTGCGACGCGTTGCCGCGTTGGTCGACCTGGAGTTCGAACAGCTTGCCGATGTCGGCGAGCAAGGCTCCGGCGATCAGCACATCGCGGTCGATCGGGACACGGTCGCCGAAGGTCGCGGTGAGCACGCCGGCGATGGCGCGGCACTGCTCGGCGCAGCTGTTGAGATGCTCGACGAAGAGCATGCCGTTCTCGCCGGCCTTGAGGGTGAAGGGCAGGCGACGCAGTTGCTCTTCGGTCCAGCCCAGTCCGCCGTTGCCGGTGGCCATGGCGTCGATCCAGCACGCCGCGACGCGGCTGCGGAGCGACGGGTTTTCGATGTGGAGCAGGGCGGGAAAGAGCCGGGCGACCAGCGAGTCGTCGGCGATGGTCGTGTGCGTGGATGAGTTCAGGGTGGTGCTCATTGTGGTGTTCATTGTGGTGTTCACGGGCGGGCCTCCGGCAGGTCGCGATCGACGGTGCGGTCGAAGCCCGGGTCTTCGCGGGTGGCGAGGGCGGTGAAGCGGTTGGCGCTCTCGTCTTGTTCCTCGATGTGCAGCCGCGCGATGTTGGGCAGGCGGCCGATCATGACGAAGAGCAGGGCCGAGTCGGGCGTGAAGCCCATGTCGAGCAGCAGCCCAGCGGCCAGGCCGTCGATGTTGATCGGGATGCGCTTGCGGCTGTGGAGCAGTCGTCCGATCTCGCGGACGCGGGCGGTGTGGCGACCGGGCCAGCCGATCTCGTCGGCGAGGCGGATGAGGAAGCGCACACGCGGGTCGGCGTCTTCCTGCAGGCTTCGATTGGGCTCCGGCTCGCCCGTGCTCTTGTGGAAGCGATGGCCGTACCCCCAGATGCGTTGTCCTTCCGCGGCACGCCGATCCAGAAACGCCTGCACCGATTCGCCGCTGGCGTCGAGCTCCAGCAGTTCCTGCATCGCCAGCGGCAGGGCGCCAAAGTGGTAGGGGCCCATCGCGGTGGCGATGAAGCTGATGGCGGTGGCGGCGAAGGGCGCCCGGACGCTGGCGGTGACGCGCGGGCCGTGGGTGGAGGGGCTGGTGACGCCGTGCTCGCAGAGCGAGACGAGATACGCGTCCATCATTCGGCGTTCGAGCGCGGTGGGGCGGCGCGACTGGAGCTGGAAGAAGAGCATCTCGACGAAGCTGAGCGAGCCGATCAGGTCGCCGATCGGTACGCCGCGGGCGAGGATCTCGCCGTCGCGGACGAGGCTGGGGCCGGAATACTCCGGTCGAGCGGCCGCGGGCGCGGCTTCGAGGCAGGATGCAACAGACGTTTCGAGCGCGGTGGTCATGCGATGCTCCGTGAGAGTCGACAGCATCCGGAGAACGCAGGTCCGGCGGCGGGGTGGGATGACGAGATCGGGTGTGGCATGTGGCTTGGAAACGTTGATGGCAGATCGCGGTGCAAAACGAACAACCCCCGGCACACGTCCGGGGGTTGCAGGGTGTTCTTCGGTTCAGTTGCGGCGGTTACACGCTCGCACGGACCAAGTCCACCACGACAGCCCGGACGCCGAGGGCGCCTTTGGCTTTCGCTTTGGTGGATTTGGTGGAGCGGAACATCACAGGCAAACACTAGCCGTCGCGTGCGGCGAGTCAACCTGACGCCTGCGAACGCAGAGTCGGCATGACGAGCAACGTGCGGCCGACCCTGAAAAGACAAATCCCGCGGCTTCCCGCGGGATTGTCAAGTGGGCGAGGAGGGATTCGAAC
>JBILLU010000285.1:0-3626 GCA_044375915.1 Phycisphaerales bacterium | reverse complement strand
CCGGCGATCACGCCGCGGAGCCCGGGGCTGCCCGCGTCAAGCGTCCACAGCCGTCCTTTGGCATCAAAGTGCACGGATTGCACGCAGACGAGATGGTTGATGGGAATGGACCGGAGCATCGGATCGAAGCGGTTGCTAATCTCGTCGGGGAAGGGAACGAGCGAGCCGTCGGGCTTGTACTCGGCGACCGACCACGTGTGGCCCTCGTGCCAGTTCGGGCTGTTGACAAAGACGCGGCCGGACTTGCTCACCGCGACACCGGTCCACTGGATCGGCGACGAGGCGACTTGCGTCAGCGGCCGAGCGGCGTCGCGCGATCCCGGGGAAGCACACCCCGAAAGGGTCGCGAGGAGGCCGACAAGCGTGACGTGCAGAGCGATGGTGTTCATGGATGAGCTTCCGAGGGATTCGAGGTGTCAGATGATGCCCGCCCCCAACAAGACCGCGATGATCGTCAGCATACCCGCGACCACCACACGCACGGCTTCGATGGTGATCTTGCGGACGAGTTTCGCGCCAAGGTACGCCCCGACGAAGGCGCTGATGCAGGCGGCGACGATCAGCCCGAGCCCGACGCCTTGGGTTTGGGCTTCTTGGACGGGCTTGCGCCACGCTTCGACGCCATAGACGAGCAGGCGTGCGACATCGACCATCACGGCGATCACGCAGCCGGTGGCGATGAACGACTCCTTGCTGAGGCCAGAACGAACGAGGAAGGCGGAACGGAGCGAGCCTTGATGGCCGGAGAGGCCGCCGAAGAAGCCGGAGAGGAGGCCGCCGAGGGGTTGGTAGCGGCGTTCGAACTCGAGTTTGCCGAACCGCGGCGAGAGCTCCAGTGCCGCGAAGCCGAGCATGATGGCGGCAATGACGAGCTTCACGATCGTGACGCGGCAGGTGTGCGTGCCGAGGGTGTAAGTCGCGAGCGGGGCCGCGCCTTCGAGTAGCGCGAGCAGCGCCGCCCCGGCAAACGACGCCAGCACGGCGGGCACGCCAAAGCGGATCAGCGTGGCCCGATCGGCGTGGCGACCCACGAGGACGAGCTTGAAGACGTTGTTGGCGAGGTGCACGATCGCGGTCGCGGCGATCGCGGCCGGCAGCGGAAAAAAGACCGCGAACGCCGGCATGAGGATCGTGCCCAGCCCGAAGCCCGAGACCAGCGTCAGGCCGCTGGCGAGGAGGGCGACGAGGCAGACGAGGGCAAAGTCCATGGACAAGACTAGAGACGTGTCGAGGGGATCGATGTCCCTTGGTGTGGAGACACAGACGCCGAGGCTCCTCAGCCTCGGCGTCTTGGCTTTGGCATCCGGAACGCGCAGGACTTGCGTCCGCGTCCGAAAAAACGGGTGCGAAACGCAAGTCGGACGTTGGGTGGGCCGATGGCTCCATGTCCGCCGACCGCGGACGAGCGCCGCGGAGTTCGGGCGGCGGTACAGAACACGGGGCCACGGACGGCCCCGCTCTTTCGCGGCCGGTGCGGCGATGGGAGCCGCAGCATGTCGAGCACACCGCGCAGCAACCAGCAGATCCTCGGCGTCGTTGGCGTCATCGGCGCAGGCACGGAGATCAAGTCGAACGACGGGGTGACGGACTTCCCGCCGGCCACGGATGGCTCGGAGCGGCGGAAGCACACCCGGATGTACGTGCGTAAGCCGTGCAAGATCTTCCACCGCCAGACGCGGCAATACCTCGCGGCGTCGACGCACGACTTCTCGATTGGCGGCGCAATGGTGTGGCTCGAATCGGTGCGGCCACTGACTGTGGGCGATGAGATCGAACTGATCGTGGGCTGGGGCGCGTCGGCGATCGTGACGGCGGACGCGGGCGTGGTGGGACAGGTCCTGCGCGTGCTGCCGATGTCCGAGGGCAAGCAGGCGGCCGCGATCCGGTTCAAGAGCGTACAGGACGGGGTGGTCGACGCAGCGCGGAAGGCGGCGTGACTATCGCGGTCCTCTCCTACGATCGCCCGTGGTGACCACGGAGTGACGTTGGTGCTCTGGCAGCCCTCGCTTCCTGACATGTATCACAAGATGAACGGCGACGAACTCGCCGCGGCGATCGCTGCGCGGCGGAAGGAGCTCGGGTCGTCGCTCGTCATTCTCGGCCATCACTACCAGGTCGATACGATCATCCGGCACGCGGATTACACGGGTGATTCGCTGAAGCTCTCGCAGATCGCCGCACGCCTGGCCACGGAGCGGACCGCCAAGGACGCGGTGAAGCACGTCATCTTCTGCGGCGTGCACTTCATGGCCGAGACGGCGGACATGCTGACGCCCGACTCGGTCGAGGTGATCCTGCCCGACTTGTCGGCCGGCTGCTCGATGGCAGACATGGCCCAATACGACGACACCGTGACGGCATGGGAGACAATCCACGCGTCGCTGAAGTCCCAGGGCTGGCGCGGACGGATCGTGCCGATCACCTACGTGAACTCGAGCGCGGCGATCAAGGCGTTTGTGGGCGCGCACGGCGGGGCGTGCTGCACCAGCTCGAACGCGGACAAGGTGTTTGCGTGGGCGATGTCTCAAGGAGCCCTCCGCGCAAGCGGAGGGTCGCCCTCGCGAGGCTTGGAAGCAAGTCATGCCTCAGAAGCCGACACGCCCGACGACGTCAAGATTCTCTTCCTCCCGGATCAGCACCTGGGCCGCAACACCGCCGCGAAGTACGGCGTCAACGTTGCGACCGAGTCATGCGTCTACGACCCGCGGCGGGCAAGCAAAGGCGAAGAACTCGGCGGCGCGACCCCGGGGCAGTTGCTGCGATCCAAGGCGATCCTGTGGGCCGGTCACTGCTCGGTGCACAAGCTCTTCCGTCCCGAGCACTGCGACGAAATTCGCGAGCTCGACAAGACCAACGGCACCAAGACCACGATCCTCGTGCACCCCGAGTGCTGCAAGGAGGTCGTGGACAAGAGCGATCTCGCCGGCTCGACGGAGTACATCATCGAGAAGATTCGCAGCGCACCGACCGGCTCACGCTGGGCAGTGGGGACCGAGGTGCACCTGGTGAATCGGTTGGCGAACGAGGCCAAAGCTCGCGGCGTGTCGGTGCGGATTCTGAGCGATTGTCAGTGCCTTTGCACGACGATGTACCGGATCGATGAGCCGCACTTGCTGTGGGTACTGGATCACCTAACCGGCCGGGCGACGAAGGACCGCAAGCCGCGGGCCGTGAATGTGATCCGGGTGCACCCGGAGGTGCGTCGGGATGCACTCTTGGCGCTCGATCGGATGCTCGGGCTGACGAATCCGACGGCGAAGTTTGCAGCCGCGACAGCGCTGGATTGACACATTCCGAGCCGCGGGCTTCAGCCCGCGCGGGTGGGGCGTCAATGGGGCCGACGCTTGCTTTGTTTTCGGGGGCGTTGTCCGCGCGGGCTGAAGCCCGTGGCTCGGGGTAGAGGTGGGCATTACGCCATCGTCATGCCGCCGTCGACGATGAGGGTTTGGCCGGTGAAGAACCCGGCTTCGTCGCTCGTGGCGTAGGCGACAGCCGCCGCGATGTCGTCGGCGACGCCGAAGCGCTTCACCGCAATCAACCCCAAGACATGGTCCTTCACCTGCTGCGGCAGGTCGTTGGTCATGTCGGTCTCGATGTAGCCGGGGGCGACGACGTTGCAGGTGATG
>JBILLU010000075.1:0-14728 GCA_044375915.1 Phycisphaerales bacterium | reverse complement strand
GGCGAAAGTCTCGGGCCTTTGTGTCACGTCCGGGGCCAATCGGCATCTCATATCGCTCAGGGCGGGTACGCTGATGCCGATGCACGAATCGCCGACCATCACCGACGAGCCCGGCTTGCTTTCACGGCTGCGGAACCGTGAGGAAGCGGCGTTTGACGAATTGATCGATGCTGCAGCGGGACGGATGCTGTCGGTAGCACGCAAGATGATGCCGACCGAGGCGGACGCCGAGGATGCGGTGCAGGATGCGTTCCTGAGCGCGTTCAAGTCACTGGATCGTTTCGATGGGCGTTCGAAGTTGACGACATGGCTGCATCAGATCACAGTGAACGCGTGTCTGATGAAGCTCCGCAGCAAGCGCCGCAGGCCCGAGAAAAACATGGATGCGCTGCTGCCGGAGTTCATGGCCGACGGGCATCAGAAAGAGCCCCAGAAACGGTGGCACGCGGAAGCGACAGGCGGCATCGAACAGCAGGAACTCCGTGCTCTGGTCCGGTCTGGGATCGAGGAGTTGCCAGAGCAGTACCGGGTCGTGTTGGTGCTGCGGGATGTGGAAGGTCTCGACACAGAAGAATCGGCGGCGGTGCTTGGAGTGACGCTCGACACGGTGCGCACAAGGCTTCACCGGGCTCGGCAGGCGCTCAAGACGCTGCTGGACCCGTACTTTACTGAGGACGATTCGTGACGAACAACGATTACATCACGTGCCGCGAGTTGATCGACTTCATCGCGGATTATCTCGAGGATCGCCTCGACACGAACGACCGGCGCGAGTTCGACCGGCACTTGTCGGTCTGCCCGTCGTGCGTGAACTACCTCGACGCGTACAAGAAGACGATCGCCTTGGGCAAGCAGGTGCTGTCCGCCAGCGACGAGCCCGCCCGCAGCGTCGCCCCCGAGGGCCTGCTCAAGGCCATCAAGACCGCCCGAAAGAACATCTCCGTGTGAGCGCGGCATCGGCGCCATCCCCGACCCGCAACGTTGCTCGCGAAGGTCGCTCGGCCCGCAGCATCGCGTGCATGGAGGTCTGGGGCGGGCACGACGGCTTCCTCGGCGAGGTCTCGGTGCCAGGAAACGACGTCTATGTCGGCTGCACGCCGCACGAGGGCGATGCGCAAGGCGGGGACATCTACTACGTTTCGAATTGTGCGGCCGGACTGATCACGCGGTTCGTGCTGGCGGATGTCGCCGGGCACGGGAGTGTCGTCGCGGCGACGGCCGCGGGCCTGCGCGACCTGATGCGGCGCTCGATCAACACGCCCGACCAAAGCCGCTTCGCCAAAGCACTCAACAAGCAGTTCACGCGTGAGGGCGGGCGGTTCGCGACTGCGGTGCTGGTTTCGTACTTCGCTCCGACCGACCACGCGATCATCTGCAACGCCGGGCATCCGCGGCCGCTGCACTACTCGGTGACCGGGGGCGAGTGGCGGTTCCTGGACGCAGACGTTCCCGACGCGCTCGGGGCCGAGCGATCGGGGGAGGTCGGTGCGTCAAACCTGCCGTTGGGCGTGATCGACCCGACGGCGTACGAGCAGTTTGCGATCCGGCTGGAGCGGGGCGACCTGCTCGCGATGTATTCCGACGCGTTCCTGGAGGCCCGGGGCGCCGACGGAAAGCCGTGGGGTGAGGATGGCTTGCTCGACGTGGTGCGCTCGGCCACGCAGGGCGGCGTCGACGCGTCGCGGCTGCGGGCGCGGGTGCTCGCCGAGATCACTCGGCGCACAGGAGACGAGCGTCTCGACGACGACGCGACGATGATCGTCCTGCACCACAACGCGTCGGACCCGCCCGAGCAGTCGCTGGGCGAACGAATCGTGGTGCTGGGAAAGATGCTCGGCCTGATCCGCTGACACGAACCGCGCCGGCCGGCATCGCATCGGCTGTGCCGCACCTGATCGCAACCGTTCTGCTCCTTGGACTCGCCGGGTACACCGCGATCGGCGGTGTCGTGGCGATGCTGCTGCTCACGCGGGATACGCGCCGTCTTGACACCGGCGTGGCGGGGGCACCGATCGGCTTCAAGATCCTGATCGCCCCCGGCCTGATCGCGATGTGGCCGTGGTTTCTCACGCGGGCGGCCCGACACGGAGCCTCACTATGACGCGTGACCTTCGTCGGGCGCATCGGTTGACGTGGCTGGTCATTCCGATCGGTCTCGCCGTGCTGCTGTTTGCCGCGGACGCGGCGCGACGGCGGACGGCGTTGGCGCTCACGCAGGTGCCCGAGGCAAAGGAGCGGTCGCGGTGAGCGTCGGGTACGTCGAAGTGCAGTGGAGCCCGCACAAGCGTCGGTACGACGCGGCGGCGGCGGCGTGCGTGGTCGCATTTCTCGCGACCTGGGTCGTCACGGGCCGCATCCTGTGGAGCGGTGCACAGGCGATCTCGATGGAGATCCTGCTGCTTCGAGGTCTGGGCGCATGTGCGGCGGTGATGCTGCACGTCATTCTGGCGATCGGGCCGCTGGCTCGGCTCGATCGCCGCTTTCTGCCGGTGCTGTACAACCGGCGGCACCTGGGCGTCATGACCTTTCTGATCGCGCTGGCCCATGCCGCGCTGGCGATCGGGTACTACCACGGCTTTGGCGTGGTTTCGCCGCTGGTTTCGCTGCTGACGAGCAGCACGAGCCTGATCTCGCTGCACGGGTTCCCGTTCGAGTGGCTCGGCATCGTCGCGCTGGCGATTCTGTTCCTGATGGCGGCGACCAGCCATGATTTCTGGCTCAAGAACCTCGGGGCACGGGCGTGGAAGCGGCTGCACATGCTGGTGTACGCCGCGTACGCAGCGCTCGTGGGCCACGTGGCGTTGGGCGCAATGCAGACCGACCGCGGTGCGGCGTACATCTGGATCGTCGCCGCGGGACTGGTCTTGCTCAGCGGCCTGCACATCGCGGCCGGGCTCCGGGGTGCGGCGATCGACGCGGGTCGTCCCGTGCCCGCCGAGGGCGAGGCGTGGATCGACGTCGGGACACTCGACGACATACCGCTGGATCGCGCGCGGATCGTCGCGCCGCGTGGGCATGAACGCATCGCGGTGTTTCGGCACAAGGACGGATTCTCCGCCGTCACCAACGTGTGCGCCCATCAGGGCGGGCCGTTGGGCGAAGGGAAAGTGATCGACGGCTGCATCACATGCCCATGGCACGGCTGGCAGTACAAGGCCGGCGATGGATGCTCGCCCCCGCCGTTCACCGAGAAGATCGCGACCCACGCGGTGCGGATCACCCGCGGGCGGGTCGAGGTCTCGATCGTCGCCCAACCGCCGGGCACGGCCTTGCCGCCAGCACGCGCTGGCGCGGAGGAGGATCGCCATGGGTGATGGCGGCGATACGCCTTTCTATGTCGGATATCTGCCGGTGCCGCGGCGCCTGTCGCGGTTCCTGTGGCTCGTCGTCGTCGCGAACCTGTGTTTCTTTCTCGCGTCCGCGGCGATTCTGGCCCGAACCATGTCAGACCCCGGACCCGCGGTGTGGAACGACGGAGAAGCACGACAGTTCCGCGGTACCTTGGTGCTCTGGCCGTATCCGATGCTCATCGACACCGCGGCGGCAACGCCGTCGGCGCGGTTGCTGGTGGAGGTAGGGAAGCACGGCGTCGACCGGGACTTCAGCGCTTTGAAGAACAACCGAGTCGTTGCATCCGGCTGGACACTGGATCGCGGCGGACAGCGGATGATCGAACTGGAGCCACAAGCCCAGTCGCTCGCGTCCGAGAGTTCCCAAAGCGCTGCGGCGAAGGAAATGCCGCTGATGCCGACATCGCTGGGCGTGGCCACGCTCCGAGGCGAGATCGTGGATTCCAAGTGCTATCTCGGCGCGATGAAGCCCGGCGATCAGAAGACGCACAAGGCGTGCGCCACGCTGTGCATCCGCGGCGGCATTCCCCCTGTCCTCGTCGAGCGGCTCCCGGGCGGCGGCACACGCTGCACCTTGCTGGCGAACATCGACGGCGGGCCGCTGGACCCCGCGGCCTTCGATCGCATCGCTGAGCCCGTCGAGATGACCGGCGAACTCGAAGAACTCGCAGGAATTCGGAGGCTTCGCGTGCACGCCGATGCCATCCGGAGGCTCTAGCAAGACGTACGACGCGACGCACAGATTGCCACGGCGAGCGCGTCCGCCATGTCTGCGGGCTCCGGCAACTCTTCGAGACCCAGGAACGACTTCACCGCGGCCTGCACCTGCGCCTTCTTGGCCAGCCCATTCCCACTGATGGATTTCTTGACCATCGTCGGTTTGAGTTCCATGAGTTGCATGCCCATCTGACGGATGGCCAGCAGGAGCACGCCGCGGGCATGACCCATGACGATCGCGGTAGCGGGGTGCTTGTAGTGCGCAAACAGAGCCTCGACGGCGACCAGATCGGGGCGGAGGCGATCGAGCACGACGCGGAAATCGCGGTCGAGTTCGACCAGCCGCGACGAGACGGCGTGCACATCGTCGGCCCGCGTTTCGGCCTCGTCGCGCTCGCCGCGACTCAACGCTCGGCCGAAACGGAAAACCCCGGCTTCGATGAGCGTGGTGGCACCGCCGCGGATCTCGATGCAGCCGTAGCCGGTGATGCGAAGCCCCGGATCGATCCCCAGCACGCGGAGCGGCGCATCGGTCGCGGCGCGGTGGGCGGCGGCCCGGTCGCGCGGCAAGGACAACGCCGCGGGCTTGGCACGCTTGCCAAAGGGAACGACTTGCACCGGCGTGACCGTCAACGGACTCCTTTCCCGACTCCGCTTACTCGCCCGCTCCCCGGCTCCCCGCCGCGTAGTGCCGCATCCAGTGCACCATCGTCTTGACCAGCGTATCGGCTTCGATGTTGACGCGAGAGCCGGGTCCGAGGGCTTTCAGGTTCGTCTTCTCGAGCGTCGTCGGAATGAGCGCGACCTCGAACCATCCTTGCCCGGGACTGACGGCGGCGAGCGTCAGCGAGACGCCGCTCACGCACACCGAGCCCTTGGGGGTCATGTACTGCATCATCTCGGCCGGCGTTCGGATGCGGACGCGCCATTCCGGGCTGGTGACGATGGATTCCACCACGCCCACGCCGTCCACGTGACCCTGAACGACGTGCCCGCCCAGCAGCGTCGAGGCCGTGGCGGCGTGCTCCAGGTTGACGACGTCACCGACCCGGCGGTCTCCCACAGTCGTCTTGGCAAGGGTTTCGGGCACGGCGTCAAAGTGCCACCGATCGCCCCGACTGGGGGAGTTGACGACGGTCAGGCAGCAGCCGTCGACACTGATGGAGTCGCCAGGTGAAGGGGTGTAGTCCCAGGCGAGAGGCTCGATCTCGAGCCGCAGCCCGGTCGGTGTGCGGGTGCTGGCGACGACGCGGCCCATGGCTTGAACTATTCCGGTGAACATCGGGAAAGTGTTCGGGGGCACCGACGCGGACGCAAATCGGGCGATCTGGGCTGCCAAGATGCGGCCACCCGGGACCGGACGCGTAGAGGGGTAGGGTCCGGCGGCTGGGCGAGCAATCAGGATCAGGGCCCTCGACCGACCCCTCCAGCGCCCCAACAATGGCCCCTCCGGACGCAGGTGGCCGTCTGTGGTACAACTTCGTTCCCCACGAGCCCCACCCAACTCTGCCCGCCCCCACGACCCGTTCCACCGCCCCGTTCACCCACGGCTTTGAAGAGCACCATGAAAGAACTCCACTCCCGGTTCCAGAACGCTGCCAGGACTCTTTCGCTCGGCCTGCTCGCGGGCTTGGCCCTGAGCGTCACCGCGTGCGCGACCCCGAAGAAGGCCGAGGCCACTCCAGCGGCCAAGCCCACAGACGCCAAGGCTCCAGCGCCGGTCGGAGGCTATGCGATTAACGACGCGAACTTCCTCGAACTCGGGTACAAGCGCGACTGGACGGCATTCCCGTTCATCGGCAACGGTCAGCGGCTTCAGATGATCCAGCCCGCGGGCGACCTGGTTCTTGCGCTCGAAACGGGCTCGACGGTTTCGGCGATCGAGACGAGCAACGGCGGCATCCGCTGGGCCAACGAACTGACGAACCCGCTCACACGCTTCGTCGGCCTGGGCCGCGCGGGCGATGCGATCCAGGTTTCGGCGGATAACGAGCTGTGGGAACTTGCCGCGACCGGCGGCTCGATTCTGAAGCGTCAGGCCTTCGGACGCATCGTGAACACCCCGGCCATCGTCGCGGGCGGATCACTGATCTACGGCGCGACGACAGGCCATGTGACGGCTCATCGCACCGATCTGGGCGTGGAACGCTGGGCATTCCTGCTCCGCGGGGCCGTGGATCACAAACCCGTGATCGTCGGAGGCTCGGGTGACGAGACCATCGTTGCCGCGGTGTCTCAGTCAGGGGCGTACGTCTTCCTCAGTGCAAATTCCGGCCGCCCCACCGGCCGTGGCGAGATCTTCGGCGGCATCGACACCGACCCGATCGCGGCTCAGGGACTCATGATCGTCGCGGGACGTGACCAGTCGCTCTGGGGCATCGGCACCGACGGCGAGGTGGCGTGGCGGCTCCGCTGCGACCAACGCCTCAACCGCCAGCCGGCGACCGACGGCACGACCGTGTGGTGCCAGCTCGGCAGCGAGGGCCTCTCGGCCGTGGACGCCAAGAGCGGCAAGGTCATTTGGTCCAACCGCGTCGTTGAGGGCAGCGTGATCGGCATCCGGGCCGGCCAGTTACTGGTTTGGAACGGGGCCGTCGCGCTTCTGCTGGACAAGGACCGCGGCGACATTGTGCGGTCCTTTGTCGTGCCCCAGACTGCAAGCCTTCAGACGGACAAGTTCGAGGACGGCAACCTCTACGCCGTCAGCGACACGGGCGTGGTGGTCCGATTCGTTCCTCGGAAGTGAGTCGGAAAAGTGCCAAAGGGCCCAACATCCAAATAGCCAAATCAGCACCCCGGATTCGAAGATCGAATCCGGTTTTTATTTCGCCATTTGGCGCTTTGGCCGTTTGGCCATTTGCTCGCCCATCACCCGCGATCTGTGATACCGTCCCACCATGAACGACCTCGTGACGATTCGGCGTGCGATCCTCTCAGTCTCGGACAAGTCCGGGCTCATTGAGTTTGCCCAGGCTTTGGCGCGTCGCGGCGTCGAGATCGTCTCGACGGGAGGCACGGCGACGGCGCTTGAAAAGGCGGGCGTGAAGGTCGTGCCGATCGACGCTGTCACCGGGTTCCCCGAGATCATGGACGGCCGAGTAAAGACGCTGCACCCCAAGGTGCACGGCGGCTTGCTCGCCGTACGCGACGATCCCGAGCACGCCGAGGCGATGAAGAAGCACGAGATCACGCCGATCGATCTTGTCTGCGTAAACCTCTACCCATTTGAGAAGACGATCGCGGGCGTCGGCGTCGAACGCGACGAGGCGATCGAACAGATCGATATCGGCGGGCCGTCGATGATCCGGTCCGCAGCGAAGAACCACGACTGGGTCACCGTCGTCGTCAGTCCCGATCAGTACGAGAAAGTGATCCGCGATCTCGACGCCCTGGGTGGCAAGACCAGCCTGACGCTCCGGCGTGAGCTCGCTGCGGCGGCGTTCAAGCGGACCAGTTCCTATGA
Source organism: Phycisphaerales bacterium (assembly GCA_044375915.1). GTDB lineage: Bacteria > Planctomycetota > Phycisphaerae > Phycisphaerales > UBA1924 > JAFEBO01. The sequence goes on along the minus strand of JBILLU010000075.1, from coordinate 7,198 downwards.
CGCCGCCATCGCCAACTACCTCGCGGCTTCGCTCGACGAAACCAAGCCGGCGAGGTTCCCGGTGACCATGACGCAGACATTCTCGCTGGTACAGGAACTCCGCTACGGGGAGAATCCGCACCAGTCCGGCGCGCTCTACGCGTCCAACGACGCCCCCACCGCGTGCATCCCGCGGGCGCGGCAGCTCCACGGCAAGGAGCTCGGCTACAACAACATCAACGACGCGGCGAGCGCTCTGGAACTCGTGCGGGCGCTGCGGATCGTCGCGCCGGGCATGGTCGGAGCCGCGGTGATCAAGCACGCAAATCCGTGCGGCACGGCGGTGGCGAAGTCTGCGCTCGACGCGATCGAGAACGCCATCGCGGGCGACCCGCTCGCGGCGTACGGCGGGATCTTCGCGGTATCGGGCACCGTTGACCTGGCCGCGGCCAGACGCTTGTGCCGCGACGACACCTTCGCCGAAGTCGTCGTCGCCGAGCGCTTTGAGCCCGACGCCCTCGATGCGCTTCGCACCCGCTGGTTCAACATGCGGATTCTCGAGGTCGGTGCGATCGAGCAGCTCCGCGGGCTGGAGCTTGAGCAACGCTCCATTCCCGGCGGCCTGCTGATGCAGGACCGCGACGCGCTCCTTGCGGCGCCCAAAGAGTTCCTCCACAAGGCAGGCTCAGAATGCAAGGCCGAGGCGATCCGCATCGCTCAGTTCATGGAGGTCGTCACACGCAACGTGATGAGCAACGCGGTCGCGATCGGCGGCGTGGACCCCAAGACGGGCGTGACGCGACTCTTCGGAGCCGGTGCTGGTCAGATGGATCGGCTGACCTCGTGCCGCCTTGCCGTGCAGAAAGCCGGAGACTTGGCCAAGGGTGCCGTCGCGTTCTCCGACGCGTTCTTCCCGTTCCCGGACGGACCGAAGATCCTCATCGACGCGGGCGTCAGCGTGATCGTGCATCCCGGCGGCAGCAAGCGGGATCAGGAGACGTTCGACTTGTGCGCGAAGCACAACGTTACGTGTGTCACGACGGGAATCCGCCACTTCCGGCATTGAGCGGGATCAGGCAGCACGGCGAAGCACGCCGGCGGCGGGATCGGTGCGGCGGATCGCGAGCGCGGTCACGTCGTCACGCTGGTGCAGCGAGCCTTCCTGCTCGGCGATGAGCGACGCAAGTGCATCCATGCTGTCGCGGATATCGGCATGACGCTCGGCGTCGAGAACGCCCATGTACTTCAGATACTCACGCGGCGCCACCGACTTGCGGTTGGAATTTGGCAGCGGCTGAGCGTTGGGGTCTGGGAACGCCAGCTCGAAGCCGTCGGTGTAGAGCATCAGCGTCTCACCGGGTGCGAGCGTGAAGGTCTCGCTGGTGTACTCGGCCTCGGCAAAGACGCCAAGCAGCGGACCCTGGCTTTCCATCATGCGGGTCGTCCCGCGACCGATGAGTATCGAAGCGGGGTGTCCCGCTCCGGCGAGCCGCACGGACCAGTCCCGCTTGTCGAGCACGCCGCAGACGGCGGTGGCGAAGCGATAGTTGCCGCAGGCATGCTGACAGAGCTCGATATTCAGCCCGCTGAGGCACGCGGCGGGATCGATATCCATGTCGCGGCCCGCTCGCAGCGCAAGCTGATTCAGGAGCCCGCGGGAGAGCATCATCGTGATGAGAGCAGCGGGCACGCCGTGACCGACGGCATCGGCCACGAAGAACGCGATTCGATTCTCATCGATCTCGCGGGCGTCGAACAGATCGCCGCTGACATACGTCGCCGGCTTGTACATCGATGCAAAGCGCAGTTCGTCGCAATCCGGCAGCTTCTGAGGCAGGAGTTCACGCTGGACGGTCGCGGCCAGGTGCAGTTCCTCGTGCAGGCGGTCCATTTCGCCTCGGATGCCCCGGTCCGCCGTCGCGCCGGTTCGAACGTCCCGGCGGAGACGATCGACAAGACTCTGACGCTCGGTCAGCGCGAAGAGCATCGAGGCGATGACGGAACTGGACGTCGAGGGCTCGACGACGATGACGCCGTGCTTATGGATCAGCGGGCGGAGCTCGCTCGCGCGGGGTGACACGACGACGCCGGGGATCATGGCCCCGTGGATGGCGTCAAAAACCTTCGATACCAATGACGATGGCTCATCGCCGGCAAAGACGGCGAACAGCACGCCCTCGCCGATCGCGTCGTTCTCGGATTCCTCGAGTCGCTCCACTCCGAGACTCGTCGCCACGGGGACGTTCATGTCCGGCCATGCAGCGAGCACGGGCGCGAGCCATCGGCTCTCGGCCTGCTCGACCGACGGGGCGGCACAGAATGTGATCGTCGGCTCGTTCACGCGGCTCGTTCCCGGGCGGACCGCGCGACGCGGAGGCCCGTGTCGGTTATCGACGGATACAAAACGCAAATTCACGGGGAGCGTCCAAGTGCCGCGCAATGACGTCAATACCTCCCGCCAAACCCAGCGACTGGGTCGCCCCAACCACCGCCCTGACAGTACTTTGCATTGTCGCCGCCCGGCACGCCCCGGTTTCGATCGCTACCGAGCTTTATCCGCCAACGCCGGATCGATGTTGATCTGATCGCCTTGCTTGAGGTTCAGGCTTGGCAGCGTGCCGCCCTTGAGCTCGATGGCGTATTTGGCGTCAAAGCGGCTGGAGTAACGCTTCAACCGCGACTCGTACGCGGCCATGTCTTCGCTTTCCCGTCGCGGCTCCTCGACCTGCATCGCATGCGTCGCGGTGACGCGGCGGGTCTTGTCGAGAAAGATGATGTCGATCGGCACCGGGCAGTCTCGCATGACGAACTCCTGCCGTGCGACCTGAAGATCCGGGAACACAAAGAGCATGCCGCCGTCGGCGGGAATCTCCTTGCGATTGGAGAGACCCTGCACGCGGGTGTCGGGCGTGATCGCGAGTTCGAGTTTGAACGTCTTCCCAGCGATCACGACGTTGGTCGTGGTGGCGGTGGTGTTGAATCCAGGCTCGCACGCTCCAAGCGAAAGCGTCGCAAGTACCGTCGCTGTACCGAACTTCAGGCCTGCCGCAACCATGCATCGTCTCCGGGTCGGAAGATGACATCGTAACGCGGCAGTGCGGCTAGATCGAAGCCCGCACAAAACTCCGCCGCCGACATCGCACGCCGCTCGCCGGGAACCCCCGACCACGCGGCAAGGAGTCCGATGAGCCGTTCCGGGCGCACGCCCCCGTTCAGATAGGTGTCCACCCGGGTATCGCCATGACGCTTGGCGAGGCGTTTGCCGTCCTCGCCTCGAACGAGGGGAAGGTGGTAGTAGTCGGGCGTGTGGGAAAGGCCGAGGCCTTCGATGATGAGGCGCTGGCGTGCCGCACTCTCGAAGAGGTCGTCACCGCGCACGATGTCGGTCACGCCCTGGCGCGCGTCGTCGACCACGACGGCCAGTTGGTACGCGGGAAGGTCGCGTTTGGTCCAGATCACGAAATCGCCGACGATGTCGCAGGGGCGAAACGCTCGCTCGCCGGCGACACGATCGGTGATCACGACATCTCGCGGCGGGACCACGAGCCGCCAGTTGCAAGACTCGGCCTGCGGCTCAAAGCGCGTCGGAATCTCCCGCGGCCTTCGCGTGGCGGGAAACACCGACTCACGAGCACCTTCCTGCGGTGCCGACGCGGCTTCGCTCGCGTGCTCGAGTCCGCCGCGGGTTTCCGGAGATGGGTACGTAAGCCCGCGTGCGGCGAGCGTCTGCATCGCGGCGCGATACGGCTCCAAATCGTGGCTCTGGACAAGCGGCCCTTCGTCCCAGTCGATGCCCAGCGCCCGCAGCGTCCGCTCGATGCCAGCGACCGCGCCCGCCTTCACCCGCGGCGTGTCGAGGTCTTCGATGCGGAGCACAATCTTCCATCCGTTCTGGCGAGCGAGGGCCCAGTTGATGAGGAACGTCCGAGCGTTGCCCAAGTGCAGGGCCCCGGTGGGCGACGGAGCGAGTCGTGTAACCCGTTGCGGAGACGATGATTGTGCCGGTGTCGCGGGGCTCAAGGTCAGACGGTACACTGGATCCCGAGAGCACGTTGGGTTGGGGCGGGTGGGGCGGGTGGGGCGGCGACGAGAGAGCGAAAACGGGGTCGGGCACGGAGGACCGGATGGCGACCAAGTTGAGCGAAGCCCAGGTGACGGACGCGATCAAACTCGTTCCCGAATGGGGCGACACCGGCGAGACCATCCAGCGGACGTACCAGTTCTCCGACTTCGTGAAGGCGATGGGGTTCGTCGGTAAGGTGGCCGCGGCCGCCGAGAAGAACCAGCACCACCCCGACATCCTGATCCGCTACAACAAAGTGACGCTCACACTGAGCACCCACGATGCGGGCGGAATCACCATGAAGGACTTCGACCTGGCGGCCAAGTGCGATGCGCTCTTCGCCACCTTCGGCCCGCAGGCGGTGCCGGCGCGGAAGAAGAAGGCCTGAAGCGGGCTGCGGGCAGGATTCCGTGAGACGATGACGATCAAAGCGAGCGGGGGCGTCCTCGCCCCGTGCGGTTGGGTGTCGCTGCGGGAAGAGCTTTCACCGCGGAGGACGCGGAGAGCGCGGAGGAAGGCAGGGGATAAAAGGCATTTACCACCGAGAGCACGCAGATCACGGAGGAAGAAAGAGATTGGAAGAACGGACAGTGTGTGTGTGTGTGTGTGTGTGTGTGTGTGTGTGTGTGTGTGTGTAATTGACTGGATCTATCTGCCTTGACTTCTCCACAGCATTCTGCTCCGTGGTCTCCGTGATCTCCGTGGTAAATGCCTTCCCTGTCTTGCATCTCTCCGCGCTCTCTGCGTCCTCCGCGGTGAAATGACTTTCCGACTTTGGAAGCGAGTTTCGCGCCCTAGAGCAACTGCGCCGGGGCAGGGACGCCCCGGCTCGCTGAAGCACGCAAACTTGATCGAGCTGAGGCCTTGGTCGAACGTCCCTCGCCAGGGGGCTTAGCCTTGCGTATGAGTCAGAACGAGGCGGTGGCCGCATTGCTTTCGGATATGGCGACGCTGCTGGAGCTCTTGGGTGAGAACCAGTTCAAGGCGATCGCGCACAGCCGTGCGTCGCGGGTGGTGGAGTCGCTGGACAAGCCGGTGGAGACGCTGGACAAGGCCGCGCTGGTCGCGATCGACGGCATCGGCGACAAGATCGCTAGCAAGATTGTCGAGTTCTGCGCCACCGGACGCATGAAGGAACACGAGGAGCTCGCGGCACAGGTTCCCGCGGGGCTCCGGCAGATCATGGAGCTGCCCGGCCTGGGCCCCAAGACCGTGCGGGCGATGTGGCAGACGCTGAACATCACCGACCTCGCGGCCCTGCGGAAAGCGATCGACGACGGCTCGCTTCTGACGCTGCCGCGGATGGGCGAGAAGGCGGTCGAGAAGATCAAGGCCGCGATCGCGCTGGGTGAGGAAGCAACGCGAAGGACGCCGATCGGACTAGCCATGCCGCTGGCGGAGCGGCTCCGCGGCGAGCTGCTGGCGCTCGCCAAGAAGCACGCAACCTTCAAGATCACACGGGTGGAGATTGCGGGCTCGCTTCGGCGCGGCCGCGACACGATCGCGGATCTTGACTTCCTCGTCTGCACCGCGGGGCCGTTCGATCCGGGCGCGAAGAGCGTGCACCCAATCCTCGAAGAGTTCACGAAACTGCCGGAGGTTCGCCAGATCATCGTCGCTGGCGCGACCAAAGCGTCGGTCCGCTGCGCGATCAACATTCACACCGCCCGGTGGAAGGGCGGGGCGGACCAGCAGCCGGCCGAGCCGACCATCCAGGTCGACGTGCGGCTGGTGCCCGAAGGCTCGTTCGGTGCCGCGTGGATGTACTTCACCGGCAGCAAGGACCACAACTTCGTGCTCCGCCAGCGGGCCTTGGCACAGGGCATGACCCTCAACGAATACGGCCTGTTCAAAGAAGACAAGACGACGGACGTCCCGCCCCAGCACCGCGGGGCCAAGGCCGTCGCGGCGGCGACGGAGGAGGATGTGTTCAAGAAGCTCGGCCTCGCGTGGGTGCCGCCGGAATCGCGCGAGAGCGTCGGCGAGGTCGCGCTCGCAGAGAAAGGCACGCTGCCGAAGCTCATCGAGCTCGCCGACATCAAGAGCGAGCTACACGCTCACACCACGGCGAGCGACGGCAAGATGTCGATGCGGGAACTGGTGATGGAGGCCCACCGTCGCGGATTCCACAGCATCGCCGTTACCGATCACTCCAAGAGTTCCGCGGTCGCCAACGGCCTCTCGATCGAGCGGCTGAAAGACCAGATCAAGCAGGTGAAGCAGCTCAACAAGCAGCTCGCCGACGAAGGGATCGACATCAAGGTTCTCGCCGGCAGCGAGGTCGACATCCTCTCCGACGGCACGCTCGATTACGACGACGACCTGCTCGCGGAACTCGATGTCGTGGTCGCTAGCCCGCACGTCGCGTTGTCGCAAGACCCCAAGACCGCGACCGATCGACTCTTGAAGGCGATCGAGCACCCGATGGTGCACATCCTCGGGCATCCGACCGGGCGGCTGATCAACCGGCGCAACGGACTCGCGCCCGACATGGCGACGCTCATTGCTGCCGCCAAGGAGCACGACACGGCCCTCGAGATCAACGCCCACTGGATGCGGCTCGATCTGCGCGACACCCACGTCCGCATGGCCGTCGCGGGCGGGTGCACAATCGCGATTGACTGCGACGACCACGACATCACCGACTTCGACAATCTCCGCTACGGCGTGCTCACCGCCCGCCGCGGCGGGCTGACCGCGGCGTCGTGCGTGAACGCGTGGGACCGCAAGAAGTTGCTCGCGTGGCTGAAGCGATGATCGCACTGCCCTCTCCGCGAAGCGGGGAGGGGTGGTCGAGCGCAGCGAGATCGGGGTGGGGCCGAGGGGCGGACGTGCGCCGCTGATGTCGAGGTACCCGCAGTCCCCTCACCTGACTCGAGGCTTCGCCTCAAGTCGTCCTCTCCCCGCAAGCGGGGAGAGGAGGCGAGGGGCTCCGTGCGCTATTGCCGCACATCGCCCTGCTTCGCCCCGATCGCTCGAAGCGTCGCGACCTCCGCGGCGGAGAGCGTCGCGGGCTTGGGCGTCACAATCTTGATGACGGCGAAGAGATCGCCGGGAGTCCCGCTCGCGGGCTTGATGCCCTTGCCGCGCAGTCGCAGTTTGGCACCGCTCGGCGTTCCGGGCGGGACGGTGAGTTCAACGTCGCCGTCCAGCGTC
>JBILLU010000284.1:0-3638 GCA_044375915.1 Phycisphaerales bacterium | reverse complement strand
CCCGCTCGCCCTCGAATCACTCGGCGCCGACTTCGCCATCGGCGGCTCGTACAAGTACACCCGCGGCGGCCCCGGCGCCTGCTGGCTCATGATCCACCCGTGCCACCTCACCGGGGAGCGCGACAACAACCACCACGAACCACCCTTCCGCACCCTCGACACCGGCTGGTTCGCCAAACGCGACACCTTCAAGTTCGAACGCCCCGAAAAGCCCCTCCTCGCCGATGGCGGCGACGCCTGGATGGAAGCCACGCCCGCCATCCTCCCGCTCTACCAAGCCAAGTCCGGCCTCGAACTCACCCTCGCCCTGGGTGTCCCCCGCCTCCGCGACTACGCCCTCGAACAACTCGCGTTCCTCGAACACGCGCTGCATCAACGCAACATCCCCACCCGTCGCGGCGGCGCGTCGCCCGAAGACTCCGGCGCGTACGTATTGATCCCACACACCGACACCAGCGCCTTCTGCAACCGCCTCAAATCGCACAATGTCATCGCCGACGCCCGCCTGGGCCACGCCCGCTTCGCGCCCGATATCCTCACCACCCGTGATGAACTCACCCGCGCCGCAGCGCTCATCGCCGAGTGTCTGCACTAACCCGTCGCGGACACCCCCACTGCATCACGGACAGAGCAACGCGTCGTATGCGGCGGCAAACAGCAGAAAGTCCGAGTCATCGGTCAGCGTGTCTTCGTTGAAGTCGCCACCGATGTCGAGCAGGTTGTTGTAAAAGCGAGCAAAGAGCGCGAAGTCAAGGTCCTCGACCGCGCCGTCGCCGTTGAAGTCTGCCGGGCAGTTCGTCGCCGCGCCGCGGCTGTTCGACGCGATTGTGATCTTCGCGCCGAGAACGCTCTGCCGGCTGCTCCGCGCCCCCCAACGCGTCGCCGGAAACAACGCCTGGCCCAGAGAGACCGCAAGGTAATACTGGTCCGACGCCAACGCGGCACCGTTCTGATTGCTCAACGGCTTGCCCGCAACAAGCCCCGCGTCCGGTGTCGGCAAGCCCCGCGACGAAGCACTTCCAAACGAGAGCTGCGCAAATGTCGTCTGCGGCCCGCAAGGTCCGTCGCCGCAGCCGTTGTTCCCGTTGTAGCCCGCGCCCGCTCGGCTCGTGCTTGATGCGTTGGCAAGGAAGCCCGAGCTGTTGTACAGCGCGAAGTTCCACTCGCCCATCAGCGATGATCCCGGTTGCGTGATGTCAAGATAGTTCACCGGCGGCATCACCACACCAGTCTTCTGGTTGATCTGGTTCAGCGTCGGAATCGCGTTCGCCAGCGTGAACCGCACCCAGCCGACCGTGCGCTGTTGCAGCGTGAAAACGGGCGATGCCACCGCCGTGCCGTTCAGCACACCCAAGTCGGCCCCGGGATCCAGATACGGCGGGGCGGCAGGTGGAGCCGCCGCCGTCTTCTGCGTGTTGCTCACAATTGTCAGCGAGAACGGGATCGAACCCGACACCGGCGGCGTGCCGAACGTCCACGCGTCGCCGAACGTCGTTCCCGCCGGTGCCACCACCAGGTAGTACTCGCCCGCCGGCAGATCACCCTCCTGCCCCGCGTACTGCGCCGCGTTGCCCGGGCCGATGCGCCGCGCGACACCAAAGCTCATCTGAAAAGCGTTGAGGTTGCCCGTGCTCGGTGGTGTGTCCGGTCCGCTGCCGCGGCTTTCTGCCACCTGATACACCGACGAATTCGGTCTGTACAGCGCGAATGTGATCGGCTGCACCGAGTTCTCCGTGTCGATGTCGAGGTACGTCACGTTCGCGTAGTCGGCCGGGAAGCGCGTGACAAACTTGTACACACGGAACGGCTGCAGCGGCGTCAGTGAGTTGTTCACCTGCGTGATCGAGTCCGCCAGAAACCCGTTCTGCCCGTCCAGGTCCACCGCGGGAATGATTGCCGGCGCATCGGTCTCACCCAGCAGCCCGAAGGCAAACCCCAGCGTCAGCGGCGTCGAGTTCTGATACCGCCGCTCCTGCGGCGAGTTGATCGGGTACACCAGCGACTGGCCGCCGAAGGTGCCGCTGAAATCCACGTCGCGCGCATACTGCGGATGCGTGGTTCCGGGTGTTGCCGCGTTCCCGATCGGGGCCAGCTGCTCAAAGGTCTGCGGCGTCGTCAGGGCGCCGAGCTGCAGACCCGTGTTGGTGCCGAAGAACCAGACCACCCGCGTGTCCGTCTTGTTGGCCTGGAAGAGATTGCTGCTGGTGAGCGGGGCGGTGCCCGGCGTGCCCGGCTCAACGAACGCCGCATCCACGATCACGCCGTTGTCGCCAAAGGGCAGCGTGAACGACGTCGGCAACGAGAAGTACCCGCTGCGGGTCACAAACCCCGGGAAGATGTTCGTGTCAAAGCCCGTGATCGTCAGGGTGTACAGCGGCACAGCGCTGGCGTTCAGCATGCTCCCGCCCGGCGCCGCGAACCCCGCGAAGTTGAAATCCACGGGGCGGTAGAACGAGAAGCGCACGTCCCACTTCGCCGTGCTGCCCTGCAGGCCCCACGCGTAGTTCATGCCGGATACCACTCGTGCCCCGGTAAACTCCGGTCCGAACGGGCCGTTGCTGAAGGTAATGTCCTCAGCGATGTGCGAGCAACGCGAAAGCGTGGCGCCCGGGTAGTTGAAGGTATTGGTGATGCAGTCGTAAACGACCACGGTGAGCGTGTCGCGATCCTCGAAGACGTCGCCGCCCAGTCGCGACGACAACGCCGACCGATCCATGTCACGCTCGGTGCGAAAACCCTTCCACGGGCCAAGATGATGTGGTCCGAGAACCTGATCGGGCTGGTCGGCAGAGACCGCTTGACCGACGGCGCACAGCAACACGGTTCCGGCAAGACGGATTTGCAACAAGACAGTCCTCTCAGCCTCGTGTGCGTCGCCGTTTCCGGTGACGACGCCTGCCTTTTCGCCGCCGGGCGTCGCGGGTTCCCGAACAACGCGAAAGCGGCGGCGGATCCGGATGTCTGTCGGATCCGCCGCCGCTCAGCATAGCGTGGCAGTCAAGATTGTCCCGAGCCGACCATTCGGCCCGGTGCCCGAGTCAAACCCTTACGGGCAGACGAGCAGGTCGTACGCCGCGGCGAAGACAGCGAAGTCGCTGTCGTCCGTGATCGTGTCGGTGTTGAGGTCGCCGACAAGGTCGATCAGGTTGTTGTAGGCGCGGGCGAAGGTCACGAAGTCCGCGTCGTCGACGCCCTGGTCGCCGTTGAAGTCAGCGGGGCAGCCGGCGGACGGGCCGCGGTTGTCGCTGTCCACGACGATGGTGGCAGTCAGGTTGTTGCCGCGGGTGCTGCGAGCGCCCCAGCGGTCCCCGGCGAAGAGGGCGGTGCCCATCGTGACAGCCAGGTAGTACTCGTTGTTGGCCAACGAAGCGCCGTTCTGGTTGTTGAGGGGCCGACCCAGGGTGGTGTGGCCGGCGTCGAGCGGAGCGGTGCCGCGCGAATCCTGGACGCCGTAGGAGAGCTGAGCGAACGAACCGCCGCAGCCGAAGGGCCCGTCGCCGCCGCCGTTGTTGTTGTTGAAGCCAGCGCCAGCGAGCGAAACGCTCGTGCCGTTGGCAGCGATGCCGTCGTTGTTGTAGAGGGCGAAGTTCCACTCGCCGACGATCGACGAGCCGGGCTGGGTGATGTCCATGTACTCG
>JBILLU010000074.1:0-14735 GCA_044375915.1 Phycisphaerales bacterium | reverse complement strand
CGGACGGCTCCGCCGTCGAGGGTGAGCCCGGGCGTGGAGGGGCGCCACTCGGGAACGGCGTCGAGGGCGGGGGGCCGGGGGAAGACGTAGTCGGGAACGGGATTCGGGAAAGTCATGGAAGTCCTGATGCGTGCTCGCCTTCCCGGGGGAAGGGGGAGTGGAAGTGCGGTGGTGCCGCGTGCCTGCGGCTGTTGCGGCGGCCAGAGAATAGGAAAGTGCGGGCCGGGGGCGGCGGGCTGGCAGGGTGGGAACTTCCCAAGAAACCGCCGGGTTGCAACCGTTCCGGCATCTTCCCCAAAGATGCGGCGTGGCCCGCGTGGCGGGCTCTTCTGGCTTTGAGCGGAGGCACCATGTTCCAAGTTGCTACATTGCGCGTCGTTCAGCGGACCCTCACCCTCGGCGTGCTCGCAGCGGCCGCGACGTTTCTTCCCGGATGCATCATCGTGGCCAACGGCTACTCCAACAGCCCGCAGTACAGCGAGACGCGCACGGTGCGGGTGCCGGTGAACGCCGGCACGGGGGTGGACGTGCGGACGCGGAACGGAAATGTCGAGGTGCACGCGGGCGCTGGGTCCGAGGCGGTGGTGGTGGCGACGGTGCGGGCGCGGACGCAGCAGCGGCTGGACGAGACCAAGGTGGTGGCGGATGCCGCGGGCGGGACGCTGAACGTGCGGGTGGAGTGGCCGGACGGCAGGCCGCAGTCGGGGGAGGGATGCTCGTTCAAGATTGATGCGCCGGCACCCAATGGCGTGCATGTGGATACGAGCAACGGCAAGATCGCGCTGCACGACACGTCGGGGCTGGCGGCCTTGGACACGTCGAACGGTTCGATCCGGGTGATCAACCACGCGGGCGAGGTGCAGGCTGATTCGAGCAACGGCGGGATCGACATCCGCGACGCGTCGGGGCCGGTGGAGGCGATCACCAGCAATGGGCGGATTGAGTTGATGAACGTGGGCGGGCGTGCGGTGGCGAACACAAGCAACGGGTCGATCACTGCTCACCTGGCGGAGTCATCGGCGGGGCCGGTGCAACTGCGCTCGTCGAACGGGTCGATTGATCTGGCCCTGGGGGCGGCGTTCACTGGGGAGCTGAAGGTTTCGACCAGCAACGGCAGCGTCCGGCTGAATTCGCCAGCGACGGTGACGAACATGGTCTCGGGCCGCTCGGCGACGCTGCAGTTCGGCAGCGGCGGGGCTGCGTCGAGCGTGATGACATCGAACGCGTCGGTGAGCATCACGGCGACGAGCGCGGCCCAGCAGGCGGTGGGCAGCCGTTAGTTCGGTTGGTTCGTGTGAGTTTCGTGACGGAAGTGGGCATCTCGGGCATCTTGGAGAGTCGGTTGGATTTCGCTGTGGCGGCACACGCGGCGCGTGTTGGTCCGTGCGGCACCATTTTTCGAGAGGAGTCTTGCATGCGATCGTCGCTCCTTTGGTTGGTTCCCGTTGCGTTGATCTGCAGCCAGGCGGTCGCCGAGGGCGGCTGGAAGGCTGAAAAGGAGACGCGCACGCTGAAGTTGACGGCGTCGGCGGGTCAGCCGCTGAAGGTCAGCACCCGCAACGGGGGCGTGACCGTGGTGCAGGGCAACACGGATCAGATGGTCGTCACCGCCGAGCTATACGCCAAGACGAAGGACGATCTGGCGAAGATCGAGGTCGAGGCGAGCAACGACAGCGACAAGGGATCGGTGGTGCACGTGAAGTTCCCTGATCCCAAGCAGGTGGGCAACGTGGGCTGCGCGCTGACGATCGAGATGCCGCGGGCCAAGGGTGTGACCATCGAGGCGTCGAACGGGCCGATCGAGATTTCAGAGATGGCAGGCAAGGCGGTTCTGGAGACGAGCAACGGCCCGGTGATCATCCGCAAGCATGACGGCTCGGTCGTCGTGGAGACCAGCAACGCCCCGGTGGAGGCGAGCGATGTCACCGGTGCGGTGGCGATCGAGACCAGCAACGGGCCGGTCGAGGTGAACCTGCATGAATCGGCGAGCGAGAAGTTCGTGATCCAGACGAGCAACGCGCCGGTCACGGTGTCGGTGCCGAGCACTTTCAATGGCATCCTCGGCGTCGAGACGTCGAACGGCAACATCGCGTTTCCATCGGACTCGGAGATCACCAAAAAGCCGAGCAACCGGGGCTATGGCGACGTTTCGGGCCAGGCGACGTTCGGCAAGGGCGGGCCGGTGTGCACGATCGAGACCAGCAACGGGCCGGTGCGGATCCGCTATCGCGGGGAGCAGGGCGACGCGGCGAAGCCGCAGAAGAAGCCTTCGACGCACTGAGCCGAGGCTTGTTTGAGCGAGCGACAACCAGACGATCCGGCGTGTGGCCGGAGATGCAAGACGCCGCGGCGAAGTCCCCACCTCGCCGCGGCGTCGTCGGTTTTGGGGGAGGTGTGAAGTGGTAGGACTTAGGACTTAGGGTGGAGGTCGCAGGGGGCGGCGCATGGGTTGCGCGGCGTGTGCGGGGTGGCGCAGTCTTGGCATGGAAAACTCTTGGCGGGGCGCAGGGGGTGCCGATCACAACGGCGACGCAGGACGCGTCACCGGAGGCGGCGCGCCTTCGGACTTCAACCAGCGAGGGCCAGGATGGCCGACGAGACACCCACAAATTCTGAATCAAACCCGGCGACGACGCCCGACGGTCAGGCGGCGGCGACACCGCCAGCAGCCGCGCCTTCGGACCCGCCGGCGGACAAGGCCGCGGAAGCCGCCCTCAAGGCTGCGCAGGACGCGGTCGCGAGCCTTGGCGACTTAGCGGACACGTCGAGTTCCACGGTGGCGGACGGGGCGGAGCCTTTTGAGCTGCCGTCGTTCACAAGCGGGTCGAGCAACGGATCGCCGGCACCGATCGATCTGCTGTCGGACGTTGATCTGCAGGTGAAGATCGAGTTGGGGCGCACGCGCATGCTCGTTGAAGACGTGCTGAAGCTCGCCGACGGGGCCGTGATTGAGCTGGACAAGCTGGCGGGCGATCCGGTGGACATCTACGTCAACGAGCGGCACGTCGCCCGGGGCGAGGTACTGGTGCTCAACGACAACTTCTGCGTTCGCATCAACGAGATTCTGTCCGCATCGTCGGACGCGAAGAAGGCGGGATAGTTCGTCACGATCGGGCGGCGTGCGGAGCACGCCGCGGTTCTCTTGACCACCAGCGACAGGATGTCGAGCCGTGGGCCGTATGTGCGTCCAAGTTCTGTTCCTCGGCGTGGCCCTCGTAGCAGGGCGGGCGTCGGCGCGGGCGGACGTGCTTGGTGTGCCGATCGGGCCGGGGCTGCCGGCGGCGGCAGCGCCGGTCGGAGAGGAGTCGGCTGCGCGTGAGACGCCGGTGGCGGCATCGGCATCGCCGGAGTCCAAGCCGCTGGGCGGGACGCGAGAGGTTCGAAAAGATGCGACGAAGCGAGACGCGGTTGCACGCGGTGCGACAGACGCGAAGACCGGCGCAACAAGAGAGGGATCGGCGTTCTCGGGAGTGACCGGTCCCTTGGTCGCTGTGCTTGGGATCATCGGGATCTTGGCGGGTCTGGCGACGTTGGTGCTTCGCAAGCGTGGCGGGCTTGGCGCGAGGTTCGGCGTCGGAGGGCGAGCGCCGGCGGGCATTCTGGAAGTGCTCGGGCGGTATCCGCTTTCGCGGTCGCAGACGCTGGTGCTGCTGAAGTTCGATCGTCGGGTGCTGCTCTTGAGCCAGGCGAAGGTCGGGCGGCTGGGCGCGACGCAACTGTCGACGTTGTGCGAACTGACCGAGCCGGAGGATGTGGCGTCGATCCTGACCAAGGTAAACGAGGCGGACGAGAACTCGCTGACGAGTCGCTTCTCGTCGGTGTTCCGGGCCCTTGATCGCGAGGCCGTTGAAAAGATCGAGCGAGCGGATCTACCGGTGATTCGGGTCGCCGAGCGGGAGGCGGAGACGCTGTCGCGGCGTTCGGCTCCGGTGCTGTTGCCGCAGTCTCGGTCTGCGCCGCAGCGGGCCGAGATGACGGGCGCGCAAGCGGCGGCGTCGATCCGGAGCAGGCTGCAGGCGATCCGGGTTGGCACCGGGGCGGGAGGTGCGGCGTGAGGCTCGCGGCGCTGACGATCTTGTGCGTGCTCGGGCTTGCGTCGACAATCACGACGCAGGCGTGGGCTCAGGCGGCGGGGCCGCCGATGCCGGAGTATCGCGGCAATACGCCGGTCATGCCGGGGCAGCAGCCAGCGCTGGATCGATCGATCGCCGAGGCATTCCCGGCGCCGGGGACGACATCGTTCAATCCGGTGTCGCTTCTGGAAGCGGCTGGTCGTTCGCTTCCGGGCGGGCAGAGCGCAACGCCGAGCGATGCGCCGATGGCGGCGCTGTCGACGCCGGTGACGATTCTGATTCTGCTGACGGTCATCTCGCTCGCGCCGGCGATCGTGCTGATGACGACGTGTTTCCCGCGGATACTGATCGTGCTGGGCCTCTTGAAACAGGCGATCGGTGCGCAGGGTGTGCCTCCGCCGCAGGTGATCACGGCGCTGGCGTTGTTCATGACGTTTCTGGTGATGGCGCCAACGTACGACCGGATCTACAAAGAGGCGGTCGTGCCGTTCAACAAGGGCGAGATCCGTGATGCGGAGACGCTTTGGCTGAAGGCCCGCCAGCCGGTGCGGGACTTCATGTTCGATCAGCTCGAGGCGACGGGCAATTGGAACTCGCTGTACACGGTGCTGGAGTACCGCGGCGTCGACACGAGCGAGCCGGAGAAGCTGACGCGTGCGGACGTGGACATGGTGTCGCTCGTGCCTGCGTTCATGCTGAGCGAGCTCAAGACCGCGTTTTTGTTGGGGTTTCGCATCTACCTGCCGTTCCTTGTGATCGACATGGTGATCAGCAGCTTGTTGATCTCGATGAGCATGATGATGCTGCCTCCGGTGCTGATCAGCTTGCCGTTCAAGTTGTTGCTGTTTGTGATGGTGGACGGCTGGCAGCTGGTTGTTGGTGGTCTGTTGCGTGGCTTTGCGGCGGCGTCGCCGCTCACGTCCTGAGTCTTCATCGATCGAGGTCTGCTTGATGTTCGATGAATCACAACTCGAGCTGATCCGTGAGTGCCTGGTGGTGACGCTGAAGATCGCCGCGCCGGTGCTGATCGCCGGGATTCTCGTCGGTCTTGTGATCAGCATCATCCAAGCCGTGACGTCGATCCAGGACCAGACGCTGGCGTTGATTCCGAAGATCGTGGTGATGGTGTTGGTGGCGGCGGTGCTGCTGCCTTGGACGTTCATCAAGTTGGCGGAGTACGCGACGGAGCTGTTCACCGTTTCGCTGCAGTAAGGGTGCCCGGAAGTTCATGACGCTCGAGCCATTGATCCATCACCTGGTGCCGTTCATGCTGGTGGCCTGCCGCATCGCCGGGCTGTTCATCGCGGCGCCGATGATCAGCAGCCCGATGATCCCGGCGCGGGTCAAGGTGCTGGCGGCGATCATGCTGGCTGGGTGCGTGTATCCGCTGACGCCGGCGTGGCCGCTGGATCCAAAGTCGGTGTCGGTTCTGGAACTGGCGCCGATGGTGGTGGGGGAGGCGTTGATCGGGTACGTGATCGGGTTCCTCGCGTCGTTGCCGATCGCGGCGGCGGAGATGGCGGGCGTGCTGATGGGGCAGCAGATGGGCTTCGGGCTTGCAAAGGTGTACAGCCCCGAGACGGACTCGGAGACCGACGTGCTCAGCCAGCTGCTGATGTTCACGATGTTCGCCGGGTATCTCGCGGGAGGCGGGCTGGAGGCGGTGTTCTCCGCGATCGTGGGGACGTTCGAGCGTGTCGGCCCTGGCGGGATCGGCTTCACGGATGCTCCGCTCGCGGTGACCCTTGGTGTGTTGGCCAGCGGGCTGGAGCTGGCGATGCGGCTGTCGATGCCTGTGGTCGCGACGATTCTGCTGCTGGTCGTCGTCTTCGCGGTGATCGCGAAGACGATGCCGGCGATCAACATCATGAGCGTGGGCTTCACGGTGAAGGTTCTTGCGGGTTTGCTCGTGGTCACGCTGGCGATGCCGGTGATCGCCCGCGTCGGCGGGGAGGAGATCGCCGACGTGATCAACACGATTCAAGACTGGTCGCGGTCGCTCGCGTCGGGAGGTCGGCATGGCTGAAGACCTCGGCGAAAAGACGGAAGATCCGACAGGCAAGAAGCTCGGCGACGCCCGCGAGAAGGGGCAGGTCGCCAAGAGCCAGGATCTTGTCTCCGCGATCGATTGGGCGGGCGTGCTCATCATGCTGCTTCTGGTGGGCAGCCTGCTGGTCAAGTCGATGGGAACAATGATGCGGCGGACGCTGGAGGACGGTGGCGGGCTCGCCGCACTTGATCTTGGTGGCATGACCGGCTCGGTCCTGTTCGCGTTGTTTCACAGCGCGGTCGCGGTGTTGCCGTTCTTCGCGGCCTTTGTTGTTGTCAGTGTTGCGGGGCACTTTGTGCAGTATGGCGCGTTGTTTACGACCGAGCCGCTGATGCCCAACCTGAACCGCCTGAACCCGATCGAGGGCTTGAGCCGCCTGTTTTCGATGCGCGGCATTGTTCGAACGGTGCTGGGTGTGTCGAAGGTGCTGTTGATCTCGCTGATCGCGTATCTGGTGATCGCGCCCGAGCTGCCGCAGATCGCGCAGCTGCCGAACCTCACCACGGTGGCCGGTCTGCACCGCATCTGGTCCATGATGCTGACGCTGGCGACGTGGCTCATCGTGGTGATGATCGTGATCGGATCGGCGGATTTCTTCTACCAGCGCTGGCAGCACACCAAGGACCTCCGGATGACGAAGCAGGAGGTAAAGGAAGAGCGCAAGAGCATGGACGGCGACCCGCACGTGCGTGGGCGGCGGCGGCAGATGATGCGGGCGATCGCGATGCAGCGGATGGGGCAGGCGGTGCCGAGCGCGGACGTGGTGGTGACGAACCCCACGCACTACTCGGTGGCGATCAAGTACGACCCGGAGAAGATGGCGGCGCCTCGGGTGGTGGCCAAGGGTGCGGACTTCATGGCGATGCGGATCCGACAGCTCGCGAGCCTGCACGCGGTGCCGATGGTGGAGCGGCCCGCGCTGGCGCGGGCGTTGTACGCCGCGGTCGAGGTGGGGCAGGAGGTCCCGCAGGAGCAGTACCAGGCCGTGGCCGAAGTGCTCGCGTACGTCTATCGCCTGGAGGGCCGCGCCGCATGAACCCGCCCCGCCTCCATCGACGCACGTTCTCTCCGTCACTTCTTCTCTCCGTTGTTCTCTGATTCATGGCCAAAGCCCCGCCCAAACCCCGTCCGATTCCTGTCGCGGCTGCGAAGCCGGCGGAGGTGCCGCTCACGCAGGTGATGCCGACCTGGATGCGCGGCGTGCACCGGTATCGAGGCCTGATCGTTCCGATTTCGTTCGTGCTCATGCTGGGCGTGCTGCTGGTGCCGCTGCCGCCGGCGGTGATGGACGTCCTGATCTGCCTGAACATGAGCCTGGCGGTCGTGGTGCTGCTCACCACGATTCAGATGCAAAAGCCGCTGGAGTTCAGCGTGTTCCCGTCGCTGCTCTTGGCGACGACGCTGTTCCGGCTGGTGCTGAACGTCGCGAGCACGAGGTTGATCCTGACGGCGGAAGCCAACTCGCCCGAGGAAGCGGCGGCGGTCGCGGGTCACGTGATCATGGCGTTCGGCGAGTTTGTCGCCGGGGCCAACCTCTTCGTCGGCGTCGTGATCTTCCTGATCCTGGTGCTCGTGCAGTGGGTCGTCATCACCAAGGGTGCGACGCGAATTTCGGAAGTCGCGGCTCGCTTCACGTTGGATGCGATGCCGGGCAAGCAGATGGCGATCGACAGCGATCTGAACGCGGGGCTGATCGACGAGCAGGAGGCGAGGCGGCGGCGTGAGGCGATCTCGCAGGAGGCCGACTTCTTCGGCGCGATGGACGGTGCCTCGAAGTTCGTCCGTGGCGATGCGATCGCGGGCATCATCATCACCGTGGTGAACGTGCTGGGCGGGTTCGCCGTCGGCATGTTCATGAAGGGCTGGGATGCAGCCCGGACGATGGAGGTCTTCACCAAGCTGACGATCGGCGACGGTCTGACCAGTCAGATTCCGTCGTTCGTGATCGCGATCGCGTCGGCGTTGATCGTGACCCGCTCGGGCAGCAAGGAAGACCTCGGCGACGAGATGACCGGGCAGCTCATCAGCCAGCCGAGGGGGTTGTTCATCACCGCCGGGTTCTTGGTGCTTCTGAGCCTGACGCCTCTGCCGACGGTGCCGCTGCTGGTGACGGCGGCGGGTTTGGCGGGCATTGGGCTGGCATTGAATCGGCTGACGCGCGACCGCGGGGCGGCCCAGGCCGCGGCGGACGCCAAGACGACCGAGGCTCCGCCTGCGCCGCCCGTCGAGCAGGTGCTGAAAGTGGACACGCTGGAGATCGAGGTCGGCTATGCCCTGGTCGCGCTGGTGGATGCGGCACAGGGAGGCGACCTGCTTGATCGCATCTCGGCGACGCGTCGGCAACTGGCGGCGGAGTTGGGATTGGTCATGCCGCCGGTTCGCATTCGGGACAATCTGCAATTGCCCTCCACGGAATACCGGATCAAGATCCGGGCGAACCCGATCGCGATCGGTCAGACGCGGCCCGGCAAGCTGCTGGCCATGGACCCGGGAATCGCCAGCGGGCCGATCACCGGCGACCCGACCAAGGAACCCGCGTTCGGGCTGGATGCATGGTGGATCGACCCGTCCCTGCGAGCGCGGGCGGAAACCATGAACTACACGGTGGTTGAGCCCACCGCGGTGCTGGCGACGCACCTGACCGAAGTTGTGAAGCGGCATGCCGATGAGCTGCTCACCCGCGAGGAAGTGGGCAACCTGCTCGAACAGCTCAAGGAGAAAGCTCCGAAGCTGGTCGACGAGGTCGTGCCGGGCATTCTCAAGCCGACGGAGCTGCAGAAGATCCTTCAGAATCTGCTGCGAGAGCGGGTTCCGATCCGCGATCTCGAGGCGGTTCTTGAGGCGCTCTCGGAATGGGCGCCGAAGACCAAGGACGTCGAGGTGCTGACGGAGTACGTGCGCAACGCCTTGCGTCGGACCATCTGCGGGCTGTACGCCCAGCGCGACGGTCTGAAGCAGCGGCTGGTGTGCGTCACGCTCGACCCCAGTCTCGAGGACATCATCAACGGCTTCATTGATCGCGGCCCGGGTGGCACGACGGTGAACATGCCCGCTCGTGTCGCAAACCAGATCGCGGATCATGTCGGGCGGTCGATCCAGCTCGTAACGGCCGGGGGGCATCCGGCGGTCGTGATCTCGTCGCCGCAGGTCCGGGCTGTGGTGCGTCAGATTCTGGATCCGCACATCCCGGGTGTGGCGGTGCTGGGGTACAACGAGATCGTTCCGACGCTGGAGGTGGAGAGCCTGGCGCTGGTGATGCCGCCGGAGTCGATGCTGCAGTCGATCAAGGCGGCGTGAGGAATCAAGGGATCGATTGCACGTCCGCGAGCGAGGCCTCCGATATTCTGGTAGAATCCCGACACCGGCGCTCGCGTCGGCGGGTCGTGTGAGTGGGTTCCAAGGCATGGAGGCCGAGGAACAGATCTGTCTTTCTAGCCACGGACGGCGTGCATGCAGCTCAAGACATACCGCGGCAACTCGATGGCCGATGCGCTCGCGGAAGTGAAGCGTGATCTCGGTCAGGACGCGGTCATCCTCCATGCGAGGACGATCCGCGTCGGCGGCGTTGCTGGCTTTGGCGCCAAGAACATGTACGAGATCACTGCGTCGAACCAACAGACGCAGGTGAAGCAGCCTCGGATCGCAAGCCGCACGGCGACGAGCGGCACCGTTGTCCAAACCTCGATACAGACGTCGATGCAGACCGCTGTCCAAGCTC
This sequence comes from Phycisphaerales bacterium, assembly GCA_044375915.1. Lineage (GTDB taxonomy): Bacteria > Planctomycetota > Phycisphaerae > Phycisphaerales > UBA1924 > JAFEBO01. The sequence continues at coordinate 4,894 of JBILLU010000074.1, read as the reverse complement.
CCCCGAAGGCGGTGGCGGCGGCGAGCCGCAATGAGGCCGCGACCGCCGTTGATGCATTCCAGCCCACCGACTTCGCGCCACGTAAGCCGGTCGAGGTGATCGCGCCCGAGCCGACAGGAACGCGTGCGGCAGCGACGGAGCCGCTGCCTTCGTCGTGGGAGTCGATCTCGGCGAATAGACCCGTGTCGACGATGGATGATCTGCCGGCTGCATCGGAGCTCAAGCCCCTCACCCGCTCGATCCCGAGCCCGGCTCGTGGGCTGGCGACGCGGGTGGAGCTCAAGCCGACTTCGCAGGCGGCGGTGCGCAGCATCGATGAAGAACTCGCATCAATCAAGCGGCTGGTGGGGCACTTGCTGCAGGAACAGCGGTTGGCTGCGGCCCGGGCGGGGGTGGCGACCCAGGGCGTCGGGGCGTCGGATCCGCTCGCGACGGCGATGCTGAAATTGAGCGAGCGGCAGGTTGCGCCGGCCTTGGCCGAGGCACTTCTTGGCGAGGTTCGGGACGCGCTGGAGCCTCACGAACTGGCGAATGAAGCGACGGTCCACAACACGCTGCTGTCGCGGATCGCGGCACGCGTGCGGGTAATCGCCGGCCCGGGGCCGGGGAATGCTCGAGGGGTGACCAAGGCCGGCCCGCGGACGGTCGCGGTGGTCGGTTCGACGGGCGTCGGCAAGACGACCACGATCGCGAAGATCGCGGCGACGTGCAAGTTGCGGCAGAACCAGAAGGTCGGCTTGATCACGTGCGATACGTACCGCATCGCGGCTGTGGATCAGTTGCGGACGTACGCCACGATCATCGGACTGCCACTGAAGGTCGCGCTGACACCGATGGAGGTCGCATCGGCACGTTCCCAGCTTACGGACTGTGACATTATCTTCGTGGATACGCCGGGGCGGGCTCCGACGGATGAGCGGCGTCTGGAAGAACTGCGGCGGTTCATCGAGGCGGCGGAGGCGGGGGAGATTCATCTCACGCTCGCAGCCGGGGCGGCCGAGGGCGTGATGAAGCGAGCGGCGTCGGCGTTTGCGCGGCTGCGGCCCGATCGCGTTCTGCTCACGAAGCTCGACGAGGCGGAGACGCTTGGGCCGGCGTTCAACGTCTTGTGCGAGTTGGGGCTCCCGCTGGGCTGCGTAACGACGGGACAGGAAGTGCCCGACGACATCGAACACGCGAATCCTGAGCGCTTTGCCCGCTGGCTGCTGGACCTGCCGAACTTCGCCCGCGCATGAACTTCTTCGATCCCAACTCCGCCCACCACGCGGACGACCCCGGCGCTGACGGGTCCGTCGGCGGCGATCAAGCTTCGCGGCTGCGCGACCTTTTCCGGACGCGGCAGGCGTCGCCGGAATCGTTGCACACGCCGCGCCGGCGCACCCCGATCTTCGCGATCACCTCGGGCAAGGGCGGTGTCGGCAAGACCAATCTGGCGGTGGGGCTCTGTGCCGCGCTCGCTCCGACGCACGGGATTACGCTGGTCGACGCTGATCTGGGTATGGCAAACGCCGACGTGCTGTGTGGTGTGAGCGTGCACAAGCGATTGCATCACGCGTTGCCTTCGCCGGATGGAGCGATCCATGGCCGCGTCGGTGCGCACGCGTCCGGGGACGCCGACCTCGCTTCATTGCGGGTTCCGACTCCGATGGGATTCTCCCTGGTGCCGGGCAGCGTCGGCATCTCACGCATCACGCAGCTCTCGCCGAGCGAGCAGCGGTCGCTGCTCCGCGGACTGGCGGCGATCGAGGCTCGCAGCGACGCGGTGGTGATCGATACCGGCGCGGGCATCTCGGCTGGCGTGTTCGCATTCCTCGATGTTGCCGACGTCGTTCTCGTGGTGGCGACACCCGAACCGACTTCGATCGCCGACGCGTACGCGCTCATCAAGTGCTACGCGGCACAGGCCCGGGAGCATCCGTCACCCCGGCAGCGGCTGCGGCTGGTGGTCAATCAGGCGGCAACGACCGAGCAAGGCCAGGTGGTGCATGGTCGCATCGCAAAGGTCTGCCGCGAGTTTTTGAAGCTCGAGCTACCGCTGGCCGGAGTTATCCACAAAGACGCCGCCGTAGTCGATGCGGTTATGGCCCGAACAAGCGTCGTCGCGGCGACGCCGAGTGCGACTGCGGCTGGCCAGATGAAGCTGCTCGCCCGTGCGCTCGCCCGTGAGTGGTTGACGCCCGAGCCGCCCGCGGCCGTGCGGGAAACGCCGCTCACTGTCCGGCTGGCGGCCTGGCGTCGCGCATTCGGGCGTCGGGCGTAGCGGCTCGCCGAAACTCAGTTGAGCCGGATCAATCAGCCGATGTAGTCACGCGATTGGTGCCGCACACCCGCTCCCCGACCGAGGGTGGGGGGCGTGCGACCGGCGGGAATCACGCGCAACAATCGCGCCGACCGGCCGTAAATGCTTTGGAGCGCAAGCGTTGGGACGATCAGCCAAAGTCATTGCCAGTTCCATGGGGCTGACCGGCTTTGCGATCGCATGCTTCGCCGGGATCATCGTCGGGAATCCAGCGAACACGGTGCTCATCCGGTCGTTGGTGTGCATGCTGGCCTGCTACCTGTTGGGGTCGATCGTGGGGGCGATCGGTGAATGGGTGGTGAACCAGCACCTCGCTGACTACAAGGCGAAGAACCCGATTCCCGAGTATCAGCCGGGGAAGGAAGAAGTCCTTGAGGTTGATGAAGCCCCCGGACAGCTTGCCCAACCTACCCAGGCGGCACAGACTGGCGCTTCGGACCGCAAGGCGGCTTGAAATTTCGCCGCGGCGACTTGCACATTCCGCTGATCTCTGTATACTCCGCGTCACACCGGGCATGGATCGCTCGGTGTGCGGGTCGGCGCAGCGTTCGCTGTACGGCCCACGCGAGGAGCGTGATCTCTTCGCGACGACAACCTGTTCGGAGCCGTTCCCCGGAGTAACACGACGGGGGAGCACTTGGTCAAGGAGCGACCATGTCGGCAGTGAAAACCACCATCCGCGGCGGTCATCGCAATCGCTTTATCGCTCGGCACGCTGAGCCCTCGGGCAAGCCCTCGCCGTTCGACAAGCTTGGCGTGAATGACCTTTGGAAGAAATACAAGAAGGAACGCAGCGAGGCGCTGCGCAACTTCCTGATGGAGAAGTATCTCCATCTCGTGCGTTTCAACGCCGAGCGCATTCACACACGTCTGCCCGACGAGGTGGATGTCGAGGACCTCATGTCCGCGGGCCTGTTCGGCCTGATGGACGCGATCGATTCGTTCGATCTCGCCCGCAAGGTGAAGTTCGAGACCTTCAGCGCCAACCGCATCCGCGGCGCGATCCTGGACGAGCTGCGCTCGATGGACTGGGTGCCGCGGCTGGTGCGGCATCGCACCGCCAAGTTCGAGCAGGCCCGCCAGCAGATCGAGATGGAAGCGGGCCGCCCCGCGACCGACACCGAGGTCGGCCAGAAGCTCGGCTTGCAGGGCGAAGAGTTCGACAAGGTGAAGCGTGACAGCTCCGCCGTGGGAACACGCTCGCTCAATCAACGGGCGTTCAACAGTGACGGCGGGCGTGATGTCCGCGAGATCGACGTCGTCAAGGACGACTCGCAGGTCAACCCGCTGGGTGATCTGCAGCGTCGCGACATGAAGGAACTGATCACCAAGGGCCTCAGCCGCGCCGAGCGCCTGATTGTGATCTTGTACTACTACGAGAACATGACGATGAAGGAAATCGGCGCGACGCTGGACTTGTCCGAGTCCCGCGTGAGCCAGATGCACTCGTCGATCCTGGCCCGCTTGAAGGCCCAGCTCCAGCACCGGATGAAGGAACTGGAAGAGGAATAGGGGGGGTTTTATTGCGATGCACTCCACAACCGCGGCGAGGGCCGCGGTTGTTTTTTTTGGTGGGAGGGGGGCATGAATCGCTACGCCGGCGCGGCGAAAGTGCGTGGTTCGTGCGAGCGGCCCGGTCGCAGTACGATCGCTCGTTGAACTGCGATCCCGCGACAGTGCTGGCGTACGTGGCGTTGGGCTCGAACATCGAGCCGCGGCGGGAGCACATCGATGCCGCCGTGGCGGGGCTTCGGGCCACGCCGGGCGTTCGATCGGTGCGGATGAGCCCGATCATTGAGACCGAGGCGGTGGGGCCGGGCGTGCAAGGGAAGTACCTCAACGCGGCGGCGGAGGTGTGCACGACGCTCACGCCTCGGCAGTTGCTTGATCGTTGCTTCGAGATCGAGAAGCAGCGGGGGCGGGATCGGGCCAAGGAGCAGCGGTGGGGACCGCGGACGCTGGATCTGGATCTCTTGATCTACGGCGAAGCGTTGATTGACGATACGGGCTTGACGGTACCGCACCCGAGATTGCACGAGCGGCGGTTTGTGCTGGAGCCGTTGTCGCATCTGGCACCGCACGTCGTGATCCCGGGGGTGGGGAAGACGGTGCGGGAGTGCTTGCGCACGCTTTCGGAGTGAGTGGGATTGAGTTGAGAACTGGCCCCACGTGCGAGACGCCGACGCTGCCGAGTCTTCGAGGAAGCCTCGGTTCGGCGCGGCGTGGGAGCAGGTCGCAATCGGCTGCGTTCGTTGCAGCCCATCCGAGGCTTCGGCTCAGAGCAGCCTCAGCCTCGCCGACTTTCGATTCGAAAGACGCGACTCAGACGATGACCGCGGCCATCTTGCCGCCGCGGCCGCGGGTGGCGAGCATGTAGTTCTGCAAGTTGCGGCCCGGGCAGCGGGTGGGCATGATTTCCTGATGGGTGTAGACGCGGTTGGCGGGGATGCGGTGACGGCGCATGAGCACGCTGACGAAGCCGTCGAGCGAGGCGATCTGGTTTGAGGTGGGGCGCTGCTGCTCGAAGTTGCCCATGCACATCACGCCGATGTTGTGCTCGTTGTTGTCCTTGACGTGGGCACCCTGGAAGGTCAG
>JBILLU010000283.1:0-3644 GCA_044375915.1 Phycisphaerales bacterium | reverse complement strand
CGAACGAACGAATAGATCGCCGTGATCTTCGCGCGATCACTGGCAACCTCCCCGCCCGCCTGTGCCACGATCGCCCGAGCGAGGCCCCTCAGCGACTCGACCGACTGCCGAACGATCCAGCCGTAGTCCGGTCGCACGACATCGGTGACGAGAATCCCTCGCTCCGCCGCGTAGCGGATGGGATCGTCGGCCGCCTTCAGCTCCTCTGGGCTATAGCCAAACCGGGCGAGATGCTCGCGTGCAACCCCGCGGAAGTCGTCGAGCACAATGGCATACTCGATACCGGGAACCTCTCCCGCCTCGTTGCCAATCAGCTCCGTGTCACCCTCCCATGCGAACGGGATGGAGCTATTCATGTCCGTCCAGCGCCAGTTCGTTTCGGGTGACGAGGGGCGCATGGCCTCTCCGTCGAGGACCGTCTCACCGCGAACGGCGGGATAGCCATCCACCGCGCAGCCCGCTCGAGGTGGCGACCATCGCCTCCCCCGCTCCCGATCGGGCGATCGAATCAGCCCGACAGCTCCGGTCGGAATCCAGCGCGTCGATGCGGGCGTGGCGGCGCCAAGGAGTGCAACGAGATCCTCGACCTCGCCCAAATCCTCCTCGTCAAGGTACCCGTGCGCAAAACGTTCCAAGACGGCTCGATAGGTCGGGGCCATGAGGAAGGGACGCAGTCGCCCGGCCTCACTCGCACCCCGAACCGCCTCCATGGCGTCCCGCAACGCGCCGACGAACCGTTCCCGAAGCGCAGGACGGTTCAGCACCGCGCGGAAGGGCTCCCCCGCTGTCCCCGCGGTACCGAGTGGTTCGAGGAAGAAGATCACCGCACCAGCGCCGTCGGCGGGCGGGCGGAACGCCATGACCCGAGCGTAGCTGAGCAGGTCCGGCATCAGGCGGCGGAGCGCGGCATGCATGATCGCCGTCAGAAGAGGCCAGAATGCGCGCGGCGCACGATCGGTCGAAACCTTCGAAAGATCGCTTGTCCACGCGCCGCAGAAGAGCGCCCGAACCCAATCCCGCCGTTGGTCGAGCGGCATTGGCATGGCGATGGTCATGACCGACGCACCGACCGTCATCGAGAATGACATCGGGTCGCAGGCTCCCGACAGCCCCTCCTCGTTGGCGAGCCCGACGATCGTCGTCAACTGGACGACCGGTCGGTCGGAGGCGACGAACTCGTACCACTCGGCCGAAGCCGTCACGATTGCCTGCGGACCTTCGACCTCCGTGTCCGGTTCAATCGTGAATGCAACATCCAGGACGGGTACCGAAAGCTGGTGCGCCTCGGCATGATAGAAATCGGCCTTGATCCTGTTCGGTTGGGTCGCATCGTTGGAGGCGACCGTCGATACGGCATGATATCGCTGCTGATTCCTTGCATGCAGCAGGCGGTCGCTGAGGGCCAGATCGGTCAGGCCGATGTCCACTCCGCGAACATTCTCCCAGCGGGCGAATCGGCGCATGTCAACGGTCCCACGCGCCTGGCCGAGGAACAGATGTGCCCCGTCCTCGCTCATGCCGACTCGCCCCTCATCGCGCAGCGGCTCGTCGACTGGGACCGACACCGCCTTGCGGTCGTGGTTGTCGAATCGCGCGATGAAGTCGAAGACCTCACCTTCCCTCGAGTATGGACGACGCCCCACCGTCGCCGCAACGAGCCCCGACGGCGGATCCACAAGGAGCGTCGGCGCCTGCGGATCAAGCGAAAGCCGCTCGTTCGGTCCCGTACGCATACAGCCAAGATCCGCGTCCGCGCGAAGGCCCATCATCGTCCAGAGCTGCCGCTCGATCGGCACCTTGGTCGGCAACAGCGCGACCGCGGACCGCAAGTGAGGCAGAGCCAGTGCCCTGCTTCGCGCGGATGCGAGGACGGGAATGACCGTGTCATCGCCGCTGGGTCGGCCCGCTCCGTCTTGCACCAGCCGAAAGAACACGGTGCCGCCGTCGTCCAGTCGTGCGGCAATCGCCTCCGCACCATCGCGCCGAAGTCCCCAGCGCAGGAACACCGCATCAACCGAGCCCCGCTCGGCAGGATCGATCTCATCGACGCTCACGAACACGCGGGGACGCCGGCCATCGACGCCGAGACCGGCTTCCATCGCCTCACGCTTCTCGGGGTCGGCACCGGACTTGAGGACAACGACCTGAAGCTCGTCCCTTCGAAGGCATGCCCGCACGAGTGCCACGAGGGCGCGGCGGGCAGCCTCCGGCTCTTGGCGCAGAAGAACATCAAAAACATATTGGGCGGGGCGCGTCCAGCGCCGAAGGCGACAGGTCCGAGGAATCATGTCACCGCCGAAGAGGCGCTTCGCCAAGATCTCGGCTATGCAGTCCACCTCAGGTCCCACGGGTGGCACCACCACCACCGTCTGGAGCGCACGCCCTTGCGAGGCGAGCAGAAGCCGGTGCTTGTCCAGCACAAAGGGCAGATGCATGGCTTCCGTCGCCCGGCCCCGTCCCCGTCCGAAGTCGTCAACGAGAATCACCTCCGTATCGAAGATCGTCGCGCGAAGAAAACTCTCGTTGACGGCGCCCGAATGGATGAACTCCTCCCACTCTCGCAGCGTCGCGACTACGACATCGGGCAATCCCGAGGACTTCGACCAGCTTCCAGACCGGCTCCGATCCAAGCGCCCAGCCGCGAAGAATCCCGACAGGCGGGCTTTCGACAAAACCGCCTCTACACGCTTCACGGCCTGATCGGCGGCCGCTTCCGACGGACAGAGATACAGCACGCGCTGTCCGCGACTGAGAACGGCAGCGATCGCGCATGCGTCGAGTGTTGAGCTGGCGCCAGCGCCTCCATCGGATTCAATCAGAAAGTCGGCGTGTTGACCAAGCGCGTCGCGATCAGACCGTGCCCAGTCCCGGAGGAGATCAATGTACGACGAGTGAAGCAGCCGGACGACGGCCACTTGATCCACCGTCGGCCGCAGCCCACCAAAGAGCCAGTCAAAGGTCGGGTCATCGCTCGGAGCCGCGACATCGTGGCTGCCGGGGTCCGATTCCGCTCGGCGAATCGCCGCCACACCATCGTGCTCGCCCATGATGAGCTCCTCGGCCCACTGCGGCGGCGGTGCCGCATCGTCTTGCCCGGCGCTGTCCGGGCGTACCGTGTCCGAGCCCTGACCGTGCCACACGAGCGAGATGAGCGCCGCGAAGGGCGCCAGCAGACGGCCGAGGCACCCGATTCGCCTCGGATCATTCGCGGCTTCCCTCTCCAGGCTTGGGTCGTGCTTCTCAGCGGTGGATGCAGCGTGGCCGACGATCCGGACCGACAGGCCGAGAGCCATAAGGAGTGCTGGCAGCAACAGCAACAGACTCAGGATTTGGCAGCATCGCCGAAGCAACGGCTCGAGCGTTCCACCGAGCGCGGCGTTCAACCGCTCCGTCACATCCGTCACGGTCGGTCCAATCGCTGTCAGTGCGCCGATCCATGCCTGCCGCGCAGTCTCGCCATATCGACCGTCCGCGACATCGCGAAGCCACTGCGGCGCATCCGTCGTGAGCGCGTCGCCCACAAGCCATGAGCCAGGGACCGATGAGGTCAACTGCGCGGCGATGCGCTCGCTCAAATCACCGGCAAAGAGTCCGCCAATCACCTGCAGCGCAACGAAGGGCGCGACAACGATCGAAATCCGCCC
>JBILLU010000281.1:0-3648 GCA_044375915.1 Phycisphaerales bacterium | reverse complement strand
AGCGGCCTCGGCGATGGTCGTCAGCGAGGGCCAGCAGACGCCGGCCTTCGATGCCTCGGACAAGAGAACCGCGAGAACGGCCCGCGTCAGTACGGGAGGGATCGGGCGGGCCTTCCCGCCCTTCGTTGCGTAGGCCAGTTGGCCGAGCCTGACCTCCTCGCGAAGCACGAGGCGATAGATGGGGTCGCCTCGCTTCATGCGTCCTCGCCTTCTTCCTCGTCGTCGGCCTCGAAGAGCGACTTAGGCGAACCAGAGTTGAACTTCCGCACGAGCTCCTCGGTGAACTCGCGGCGGCGGGCATCCAAATCGACCGCCATCTGCCAAGCGATCTTGATTGCGTCTGACGGTGGAAACAGTTTGTGCGCCAGAATCACTTCCAAGAGACGGCCCGCTGTCTCTTCAGCGGCGCTCGCGCGTCGGTTTATGTGGTGCGGCGGATCGTCTGCGGTCCAGAGTTTGGTCTTCTTAGCCACGCCGCCCCCCCTTCTCGATCGCCGGCCGCAGGAGAGCAAGCTCCGCGCGGATGGTCTCGATCTCGACATTTAGCACGCGGACGAACGCGAACAACTCCGCCCGAGTCACGGGCGCGGATTCGTCCAGCGGTGCGGCGTTGACGGTTGACGGAGCCGCGGCCTGCTTCGGCGCGGCGACGGCCTTCGGGAAAGGTCGGTGGGTCACGAAGGAACCTCCTCGCGCGAGCGAGAAGCCCAATCGACAGCTTCGAGCGCTTCGTCGGGCGTGCGGACCATTCGTTGAGACCCGATGTGCGGTCCCATAGACACACTGCGCCCCTCGTCTTTGAAACGTGTTTCGACCCAAACCCGGCCCAGAGCGATGAGGTCGAAGGCGTCAGCCTTGCGACGCCAAAGCCGAATGTCTTCAACACGCCAAACCTGAATGTCTTCGACGTCCTCCAAGTCGTCGTCGAGCTCGAAGTCGACGGGCGTCGGTGCGTCGAAGTCTCGCGACTTCACAGCCAACCACAGCAAGCCGAGAGCCGCTACGGCGGCAAGCGACGCGAGAGACCAAACGAACAAGGTAAGCGGGCTCATCGGCCGCCCTCCGCCTCGATCAGCTCAGCGAGAGCGAGGCGAACGACCTGCACGAGCGATACGCCTCTCGACTCGGCGATTCTGCGGACGGTCGCGAAGGTCCGCTCGTCCAGGTTCATCGAATGGAACTTCGCTCGGAGCCTCGAGCGTGCGGGGTTCGCTCGCAGCTCTTCGGCCGTGAGCGGAGCGGGCGGGCATGTGGACACCGTGATATCCTTGCGTTGTGCGTCTGCCTGTTCTGTCAAACCGTCAACGCGACGGGAACGGGCTTCAGCGGGGCCAGAATCTATATCGGTCTGTATAGCCCCGCTTGTGCAGTTTCGCAAGTCGGTCCGGTTGGCGTCCAGTGCCATCCGTTCCGCAACTGCCCTCCGCGTCGATACTTGCCAGCGCCACGCGGCAGATATCCACAGGTCGGACCCGAACTCGCAGGCCTGCCAGCGGCCGCCCGCCCGTTTCGCGATGCACCACGCCATACCTGCGATCGTGCCATCGCCTTATCCACAATCAAGCCCGCGTTACGGACTATCCGGGCCGCCGGCGTTCCCGGACGCGAACGACGAACCCTTCGGTAGATCCGAATGGTTCAGCCACCCAGCCGAACGCGAGAGGCGGGCCATTCCCAGCGCCGCATCGGCAACAGCCACGCGACAAACCGAACACCGGATGGCGTGAGCGAGGCCGAGGGCTCGCCGAGATTGTCAGGCGGGCCGCCGAGCCGTCGTAGCGGTCGCAGGACGCCAGGCACGCCCCGAGCGACGGACGGCCGCCAAGAAGCCCCAGCGTGCAGCGTCGGCCGTCGTGGTGCGTGCAGTCGTTCACGAGACGGAGACCGAGCCGGGCGTGTCGGCGAGGACAGAGCCGCCGTCGCACGGGAAGAGACCGGGATTCCAGGTAGCGCCAGCGACGGGCAAGTAGGTTCCGACGGGAGACTGCCAGGTAGGCGGACCCACGAAGGTCACGCTCTCCGAGGTATAGAACGGACACAAACACGAAATGCCGCCGGTGTCGCAATCGGTGGTGCCGAAGATCTCAACAACAACCGTCCAAAATCCAGCGTACGGGCCGGATGCGTTGGCTACGGGAGGGTTGACGGCGACGATTGCCTCGATGTTGCAGGTCACGAGGAGCGAGTCGTCGTTGCAGTCATAGATTCCGACGGCGTTAGAGCGCGAAACCTCGAATCCTGGGAAGTAGACGCAGCTCGGAGGCGCAGAGAACAGCGAGACCGTCCCAGAAGCAGTCGAAGGCGATTCGACGGCGCCGACGAAATACTGACTCGTGCACGAAAAGTCCGAACAACGCGCGTGGAGAATCTTGAACGCGCCGCTCCAGGAGACGGAGAGCGAGGTGGGTAGCTCGTCGCAGTCCAGGGGCTCGCGCGGCGGGCCGTCGCAGCACGGAGCGCACGCGGCGTAATGGTGCGTCATAGCCGAAGATCGTCGATGCGACGCGCGACGGCGAGGTCGAGATTCGCGCGGATCGTGTTGCGACTGGCCTTCAGCGCCGCGGCAAGCGTCGAGTCTTTCGCCTTCGCCGCATCGATGGCGTTCACGAGTTGGCGGGCCGCCTTGGCGTCCTTTCCGACTGCCGCCCAGGTCGCCACAGCGCCGCCGATCAGCGCGGCGAGGGTCGACGCCCAGCCCGGAATCGGCGCGAGCCCGACGGCAGCGCCCACAAGGTCGCCCGTAGCCCGGGAACCGGCCTGGGCCGCGTCCATGCGAGCGAGAGCGCCCGCGAGGGCCTCCGACTGCTCGCGGGCCTCCTGGAGCGCCCCAGCGATCTCAGCTAGGGCCTCGGGCGGAGCCTCCGCGGCGATGGCCTCGGCCTCCAGCGACTCCAGCGCGGCGACGCGCGACGAGGTAGCGGCCTCGGCCGCCTGGCGTTCGGCCGTGTCCATGGGCATCGTGTCGCATCCAAGAGGAGCGGCAGCGATAAGGGCGAGGAGAACGGCGACGATGATCGAGACGGGTCGGTTCATGGTTCTTGCCTCAGTTGCATTTCGGTTCGAATGCGGGCCTGCTCGAGCTCGACGCTCTCGACTCGCTGGGTGAGCCGGTCGACGGCACGCACGAGCCGAGTCGCGACCCAGCAGAGAAGCCCGAGGAGCGAGGAGCCGAGAGCACAAATCAGCGTTCCGGCGATCGCCAGGACGAGCGATATGGAATCGACAACGGCGAGCGTCATGCCAGGAGCTCCGCGACGCGCTCCGCGGTGAGAAGCCCGGCAGCGACGGCGAAGTCGAACCCCGCGATGGTTCGCGGGTCGGTGACCTCGATACGGTCTGCCGCCGTCATGGTGATGAGCCAGAGATTGACGGCCGGGTTTGTGGCAGCGGCGACAACGATCGCAGCCCGCTCGGCGTCGGTGAGCAATCCGCCGGGCCCGATGAGCTCGAGCGGCGTGAACGAACGCGGAGCCTCGACGGACGCCGGCGCGACGAAGACGCCCTCGGCGAAGCTCCAGCCGATCGCGACGGGCAAGCCGTCCGGGATCGGGTGGAAGTCGGGCAGCGCAATCTCGTTGGCGAGCACGATATTGGCGACCTTGCCGCCGGTGACCATCGCGAAACGACTCATCCGTAGAACCTCACCTT
>JBILLU010000282.1:0-3648 GCA_044375915.1 Phycisphaerales bacterium | reverse complement strand
ATCCCGCGCTGGTGGGCGTAGGCGATCGCATCGGCGATCTGAAGGAAGAGCGCCAAGCGCTCGCGTACCGAGAGGCTGCGCTCCTCGAGATGGCGGTGCAGCGGCACTCCCCGGACCAACTCCATCGCGAAGAAGGGGAGCGGCGGTGAGCCATCGCCGGCGTTGTGCACGCTCGCCTCGTAGATGTGGGCGATCCCCGGGTGTTGAAGTCGCCCGAGAAGCTGCGACTCCTGGCGGAAGCGACGGATCATCGGGCGCGATGCATGCCAGCGCTGAAGCGTCTTGATCGCGACGATGCGCTGCGGATCCTGTTGCTCGGCCTCGTAGACCGTACCCATGCCGCCGTCACCGAGCTTGCGCAGGATTCGATAGCCGCCGATTCGCTCGGGGATCGCTTCATCGTGACGGTGGGCGTCGACGCCGAACGCGATGCCTTGGCTGACGGCGTCGTCGGAGAGGAGGTCGTCGTCGATGCGATCCATCGCGAGAAGCGACTCAACCGCCTTCCGAAGCGCAGCGTCGCCGCCGCAGCAGCGATCGAGTGCGGCGATCCGCTCGCTCGCCGGAAGATCACACAGTTCGACGAAGATGCTCCTCGCCCGTTCGAACGCCTCGCGGTCGGCGCGGCGCGCGTCGCCCTCGGACTGCCGCTCGGGCGTCGGACCCTCACCAGGAGTCGGGATTTCCGGCTCGTTCACTCGCCGCGCTCGTGAAGGCGGTTGCGAAGCCAGGCACGCGCTGTGCGCCAATCCAGCTCGATGGTGCGCGGGGCGAGGTCGAGCAGTTCGGCGACCTCGTCGACCGTCAGGCCGGCGAAGAAGCGAAGCTCGACGATTCGCGCCAAACGCTCGTTCACCTCGCCGAGCTCGGTGAGCGCTTGCTCGAGATCGAGGGCATCGATGATCCGGTCACCGCCATCCGATCCGATGCCGCACAGCGTCACGCGCTCCCACGCACCCTCGCCGCCGCCGCGCTTCTCGGAACGCCGGCGCCGGGCATGGTCGGCAAGCACATATCGCATCGCCTTCGCAGCGACGGCGAGAAAGTGCGATCGGTCCTTCCACGCGATGTTGCCCGAGGAGATCCGCAGGTACGCCTCGTGGACCAACGCGGTCGGCTGAAGCGTGTGGTCGTTGCGAACGTTTCGGAAGTAGGCCGATGCGCGGTCGCGAAGATCGCGGTAGACGAGCTGGAGGGCCCGCCCGCATCGCCCCGAGGAGGGCGGTCACATCGCTCGCCTCGATGGGCGGTGTGAGGGGGTTCGATTCGAGAGGCGCGGGGTCAGGCATGAGAGGCGATCGCGAGGTCGATTCTACGGGTGGGCTGTCGCCGAACGGACGCTCCAATTCGGGCTTCACCGGACTTTCGCCGGTCGCCCCGAGGGTCGAGCTCGGGGCGAATACCGCAGGGGCGCTGTAGTGTTAGGGGGGGGAACGAAAATCTGCGCTTTCCGCCGAGGCATTGCGATCAGGGCGTGACTGGCGCACGCCTCCGCTTGCCACCGCTGGCACGGAGGGGCATGCGCGTCCAGACGCTCACCCCTCTTCGGAAGGACCTCGTCCATGCCCTTCGGATCCCGTCACACGCTTCTCGAACGCCCGGCGATGGTGGGCAAGGCCCTCCTCGCATCCGCGATCCTGATCGCAGTCGCCACCACCCTGCCGGTCGCCGCGGGCTCGACCCCGCTCGGCACCGCCATCACCTATCAGGGGCGGCTCGCAGCGGGCGGCGTGCCCTTCAGCGGCCCGATCAGCGCGTCCTTTCGCCTCTACGACGCCGCGGTCGATGGCACGCTCGTCGGGACGGAGTTGGTCTTCCCCGCGCTCGAGGTCATCGACGGCGTGTTTGTGGCCGACCTTGACTTCGGTGACGGCGTCTTCGTGGCGACGGCCCGATGGATGGAGATCGAGATCGATGGCGAGATTCTCACGCCACGACAGCCTGTCCTGCCAGCACCGCTCGCGCTGTACGCGCTGAACGGCAATCCCGGTCCGATGGGACCTGTGGGCCCGGTCGGCGCTGATGGCGCGATCGGACCGATGGGTCCGATGGGTCCGCAGGGCCCGGTCGGCGCTGACGGTGCAACCGGACCGGTGGGTCCGCAGGGGCCGGTCGGCGCGGACGGTGCAACCGGTCCGATGGGTCCGCAGGGGCCGGTCGGCGCGGACGGCGCGACCGGTCCGATGGGTCCGCAGGGGCCGCAAGGAATCCCCGGACCGCAGGGGTTGCAGGGGCTTGTCGGCCCGCAGGGGCCCATCGGTCCGCAAGGCCCCACCGGTCCCCAGGGTCCAGCGGGCGGCGATTCGTTCTGGACGCTCAGCGGCACGATCGCCTACTACAGCGGCGGCAATGTCGGCATCGGCACCAGCACGCCGACATCGATCTTCGCGACGAGGTCGAGCGTTGACTTCGGCGGCATCACCATTCAGACCGGCGACAACACGCTCGATCAGGGCATCCGATTTCAGAACAGCACTGCGAATTTCACATGGGCCATGATGCGATCGGAGAATGGGGCCAACCAGGCCGATCTCGTCTTCTATGGGGGCAACGGCACCACCGACCCAAGCCTGCTCGCTGAGCGGGTGCGATTCACGCGCACCGGTCGCGTCGGCATCGGCACGATCGGAGCACCTGCGGCGCGGCTGCATCTCGGTGGCACTGCCGGTACCGACGGCATCATGTTCCCTGACGGAACGCTTCAGACGAGCGCGACGCTGGTCGGTCCTGCGGGGCCGGCCGGTCCCGTCGGTCCCGCAGGCCCTGCCGGCTCGTCGCCGTGGGGCTTGAATGGAAGCGACATGTCGTTTACGAGCGGCAATGTTGGAATCGGAACATCAACACCGACGAGCCTCTTCGAAGTCAAGAAGGGCTTGAGCATGGCGGATGCCGCCCGCTTCACGAACTCGAACGGAGCATCGCAGCTTCGCGTCAATGTCTCGGGCAACGCCACCAGCGGTTCAAGCGATCTTCAGGCCTGGAATACCTCTACCGACACCGTCAACTCGTTTGCCGTCAATCCCAGCGGCGGCAATGTCGCGATCGGAAAGGCGAGCGCGAGTTTTCCGCTCGATGTTGCGGGCGACGCCCGTTTCGCCGCGAAGCTCTTCACGACGGACGACACGGGCATCGGCACGACCTCGCCCACCTCTCGCCTCGAAGTGAAGAAGATCGCCGGCGCCATCGACATCGCGCGATTCACGAACTCGACGGGGCTGTCGCAACTTCGGTTGGACACCGCGTCGGGTCTTGCCTCGATCCAGGCCATCAATCCGTCGACCTCCGCGAACCACGGTCTTGCGCTCAATCCTCTCGGCGGTCCGGTCGGCATCGGCGTCGCAGATCCCACGACGCCGCTCGATGTGCTTGGGAACACGCACATCCTCGGCAATGTGAGCGTGGGCGACGACAACTTCACCAACAATCCGGCCGACCTCAGCCGCTTCCTTCGTGTGCAGGGCGATGTCGCCGCGGCGAGCTTTCCCGGGAGCGCCGGACTCGTGCTCTCAAACCCCGGCGTGGCAACCTACTCGATGTTTACGAACACCGACGGCGGCCTCTCGTTCTTCAAGGGAGCGACGCCCGGCCCGACCATCAACGGCAAGAACCTCGAGGTGAATGGCGGTGACCTGACTATCCGAGGCGGCG
>JBILLU010000344.1:0-3663 GCA_044375915.1 Phycisphaerales bacterium | reverse complement strand
CGGGCTCTCGAAGCGGACCAGGCGCACGACGCTCCCGTCCTCGCTCCCGAAGCCCGCCATCATCTTCAGCTTCGCCACATCGATCGCGACGATGAGCTTGCTCGCGCCGACCAACATCGCCGCGAGCGACGCGCTCGTCACCCTCTCGATCGGAACCGCTCGGTACGATACCTTCTTTGCCATGGGGACGACCTCCTTCGCCCCGATTCTCCTCGGAGTCTCGAGGCGTCCCCATGCTTGCTACAGACGACTACGGTCCGCAGGGGCAGGGCGTCGGCCGCGCGCTCACGACGGCGCTCCTCGCGCTCGCGGACGACTACCTCGGGCTCGAGCGGGTGGCCCTCGACGTGTACGTCGACAACGCGCGCGCCCGCGCGCTCTACGAGCGCCTCGGCTTCGCGCTCGAGGGCACGCAGCGCATGGCGGCTTTCCGGCGCGGCACCTACGTCGATTCCTTCCGGATGAGCCGCGCGAGACCGCGCGTCGCGGCGTCCGCGGCGACGGTGCGCTGATCGTCCGCCAACGTGCGGCGGACTTCGGATGGGAGCGTTCACAACCCCTCGGACGTGGCCCACGCGGCAGGGGTCCTCTGCGCGCGGGTGCGGGATCACGCAGTCGTGACGAGCGATCCGGAGGACCTCGCGGCGCTCGACCCCGGGCTGCCCCCCATCGCAGTGTGATGCGCTCCGAGACCATCGCCGCGCAGCGTGCGAGGAAGCGGGTCCGGCGGCGAGGGCGAGATGCTCGAGGCCACTGGCGGCGACATGGGCTTGTGTCTCCGCGGTCGGCTCACCAGGGCGCGCGCGACAACGCCGCCCGCACGAGGCCGCCGCGGTTGTCGGCGGTCGGGGCCAGCGGGACGTCGATCGGGGCGGGGTGCCCTTCGAGGGGCGTGTCGGTGCCGGGATGGAAGCTCACCCCGACGGTGAGCCGAAGCGCGACCTCCGATCCGTCGGCCAGCGCCAAGGCCGTGTCGAACGAGTAGGGCGCGTCACCGGCGCCGGTGGGCTGACCGATCGTCGCGGCGATGCCGTTGTCGCGGAAGATCGCGACGAAGTCGTCGCATGCGCTGAAACATCGTGGTCCGGTGAGCACCGCGGCTTGGAACACGACGCTCGACTCGCTCCGCAGCGTCGCTTCGGACGGGTCGCACGCTCGGCTCTGGCAGTAGAAGGGCCAGGGCTCGGAGCGCTGGGCGTCGGGCATGTCCCGCAGGTATTGCTCGATGCGGGCAGCGGCGCCGTCGATCGGCTCTCCGCTCGCGAGCGCGACGTAGACGTTGGCCTCGCGGATGCGCTCGGGGGCCTCGCGGAAGTAATCGCCGAACACGAAGCTCTTGAGGGGCTGCGCGTATGTCCCCTCCGTGAACGCCCCGAAGAAGACCGGGTCGAAGTCGCCTCCGCGGTTCTCGCGCACGTCGAAGAGGACGCGACGCACGCCCGCCCGGGCGAGGTGGTCGAGCAGCTCGCCCTGGTCGCGCTGGAGGAGCCCGCGCGGCCCGAGGGCGTCCGCGTCGTCGAGCGTGAGCCGGTAGGACAGCTCCGGCAGCTTGCGCTCGAGGCACGCGCGCTCGCGCGGATCGAACGTGTCCGGCGTGTAGAGCGTGTGGTAGCGGACCACCCGGGTCTCGGGGTCGTCGGTCGCGTAGACGCAAGCGCCGAGGCCCTCGAACGTCGGCTCGGCCTCGTAGTCACCGTCGGCGTCGGGGGCGCAGGCAGCGGCGTACGGAGGGCAGGGCAGGGCCTCCTCGACCACGGCTTGCCACGACAGCGCGAAGGTCTGCTCGGTGCCGTCCTCGGCACGAACGAGGAGCGTCGTCCTCGCCCCTGGAGCGGGCGCTGGCTCTCGCCGCGGGTCGCGGATCGCGAGCCAGCGGGCGACGTCTTCGCGCAACCCCTCGGGCGAGCTTCCACCCTCGAACCACGGGCGATGAGAGCGCTCGATCGACCCGATCGGCGTGTCGTCGACCGCGAGCACGAGGCCACCTGCGGGCAGCGGTCCGCCCGCGCGGGCGACGTACCTCGCTTCGGTCCCGTCGTACTCGACGCGGATCGAGACGGGCAGGCGGACGATCGGAGCCTCCGGCGCGAGCGCGTCGGCCACGAGGAACGCGTGCCCGTCGTGCAAGCTGTTCTTCAGCGCGACGAGCGCGTAATAGGCGTCGTCGCGGCTGACCGCGTCTCGGTAGCGACGCTCGACCTCGGTGAGCTCCTCGTCCCAGGTGGTTCCGAGCCGTGCGAGCCCGGCGCTCGAGAGCGACGCGATCGAGGCGATGTGGTCGACGTGTCGTTCGAACGTCGCGGCGCGGTCCTCACCCAGCCAGCGGTCGGCCTCGACCGGGGTCCGCGGCGGTGGTCCTGGCGGCGGGCCCGCGCAGCCGACGGCGAGCGCGCCGAGCGCGGCGCACGCCTGCCTGAGAACATTCGCTGTCGCTTCGAGGGAGCCCATCGGCGCATCATGCCGCGGCGGCGAGCTCCGGGCGCGCCGACCGCGCTCCTTGCGGCCGTGCCGCTCCGAGGAAGCCGCCGACGCCGCGTAGGCGGCGGCCGCCGTTGATTGCGCAAGTGCTCGTGATCGATGCTGTTTTCTGTCTTCGTCGCCGTCGGCCCGCTCCCGTCCCGTTTCGCGTCAGCCGTGGTCAGCGCGCGTCAGCCCCGTGACGAGCATGCGCCGTCAGAGTCCGAGGGTCGCCGCCAGCTCGGCGGTCCCGGAGGAAACGCCATGTCCAAGAAGCTCGTCTCGTTCGTCTTCGTCGTTCTCGCCGTCGGCTGCGGGCAGTCCGGCGCCCGCCCCGCGCGGGAGGCCCTTGCGTGCGGGACCCACGCGGACTGTCCGGCGCTCGAGGCGTGCGAGGTCGAAGACGCGGGATCCGTCTGCCGCGCGCACGGCGACGCCGCCGGCTCGGGCGTCGCGTGTGCGCTCGACACCGACTGCCCCCGCGGCGAGGAGTGCGAGGTGGAGGGAGCCGTTGGGCTCTGCCGCTACCATGGGGGCGACGCCGGCGGGACCGGGGTCGCCTGCGCTGCCCACGCCGATTGCCCCGCGAGCGAGGAGTGCGAGGTCGAGCACGGCGGCGCGTACTGCCGCCCCCACGGCGGTGGCGATCGGTCGCGCGGCAGCGCAGCGTTCTGCGCGCTCGACAGCGACTGCCCGGCCGGGGAAGAGTGCGAGGCCGAGCACGGCGGCGCGTACTGCCGTCCGCACGGCAGCAGCACCGACGACGGCAGCTCGGACGACAGCAGCTCGGACGACGGCAGCTCGGACGACAGCAGCTCGGATGACAGCGGCTCGGACGACAGCGGCTCGGACGACAGCGGCTCGGACGACAGCGGCTCGGACGACAGCGGCTCGGACCACAGCGGTGTCGGCACCCCTTGCGCGACGGACGCGGACTGCGTCGCCGGCGAGGAGTGCGAGATCGAGCACGGGGTGGGCGCGTGCCGCCCGCACGGCGTCTGATCTGCGAGTCCCTTCGCCCGCGCCGCAGGCGCGATCACATCGACGTGGCCTCGCCTTCTGTTCACGCTTTGGCCCTTCTCCATCCGCCCCGCCAGAGGGCCACCGCAGCAGGATTTCGACTTCGGCCCGTGACCGCCGCCGCGGTGCGAGGAGCGCGTGCCACGGCACACGTGCGCCCCGAGCACGGCCGCGGGCGCCAAGACC
>JBILLU010000280.1:0-3664 GCA_044375915.1 Phycisphaerales bacterium | reverse complement strand
AGCTGGCGGATGGCTTCGAGCTTGGTCGTCGCCTCGGCGGCCTTCTGGTTGTACGACGCAACGCGGAGGGGAGCGGTGTTGGCGCGACGACCTGCGTTGCGCAGCAGCGGCTGGCTGACAGAAAAGCCCAGATCGTCGCTGAAGCTCGGGTTCAGGATGCCGCCGGGATTCGTGTTGTTGCGCTGGGCGGCGAAGTTGACATCGACAATCTCGCCGGTGCGGAGCGGGATGCGCACGCCGGGCTCGATGAGGCGCGTGCCGCTGAAGGTGCGATCGGGGTTGGCGAAGGCGGTCGGGGTGTTGTTCTCGTCCCAGAGGGTTCGAAGGGTGAACGCGCTCTCAAAACGGGCCTCTTCCTGGCTCATGGTCTCGCGGGCGATGGCCGGATCGATCAGCGCGATCTGGAGCTGCAGGTTGTTCGAAAGGGTGCTGGCGCGGGCCTCTTCAAGACCGACGGCGTAGTTCTCGATGCCATCGAAACGCTTGCGGGCGCGGTCGATGGCTTCCTTGTCAATCATGCCCGAGGTATCAGTGGGCACCTTGAACTCGGGCTTGGCGTACTTGTCGAAGCCGGCGGGCTCGAGGCGGCGCAGCCGTTCGAGCGCGACGTCGCGGCCGTAGTCGCCCTCTTCCCACGCGAAGGGATTTCCGGCGCAACCGGCGAGAAGAGTGACCGTAAGGGTGGCAGAGATCGCGCGGGCGCGGGAAGCGCCGGAGCTGCGAGTGGCGCGTCGTGCGCCGAGCGGGTTATTCATGCCGCAGAGCCTCGATGGGGTCCAGACGGGCGGCCTTGATGGCCGGGAACATGCCGAAAATGAGACCTGTCGCCGCGGAAAATCCGACGGCAAGCACAACGGCCCAAGAAGGGATGACCGCGCCGCCGAGAGCGTTGCTCGCGACGGCTCGCATGGCGAAGACGATCCCTTGGCCGATCAACAATCCGATCGCGCCGCCGAGCATGCAGAGCGTGACGGCCTCGACCAGGAACTGGGTGAGGATGACACTGGGCTTGGCCCCCACTGCTTTTCGCAGGCCGATCTCCCGGGTGCGTTCACTCACGGAGACGAGCATGATGTTCATAATGCCGATGCCGCCGACGAGCAAGGAGATCGCGACGATGCCGCCGGCGAAGGCCTGAAGGCCGGCCGCGAGCGACTTGAACTGCGAGATGGCCTGGTCGATCGCTTCCACGCCGAAGGTGTTCGGTTCGCCGGGCTCGAGATTTCGGACACGTCGCATGTACGTCGTGATCTCGGCCTTCACGTCCTCGAAGAGTTCCGGCCCCTTGCTTTGGGCGACAACGTAGATGCGAGGTTCGGGTCGCATCATCTCACCGGTGGCAAAGGGGATGAAGATCTCGGTCTGAGCCTCGTTGCCGCCGAACATGGGGCTGACCGACTTGGTCTCCACGACGCCGACGATCTTGAAGCGACGCCCGCCGACGAGCAGCACTGTGCCGGTGGGATCCGAGTTGAGGTTGAGCTCCGCGACGCCCTTGTCGTTGATCAGGCAGACCTGGAGCTTGCCTTCCTCGTCGCTGGGCATGAATGGGCGGCCGATGGTAACAGATCGCGACTCGATCTCGTGCCAGTCCGGGCGGATACCGGTGACGGTCACCAGGTCCTTGACCTTGTCGCCAGCCTGCACGCTCACGGTGAAGTTCATCACCGGGGTGAGGCGTGCGAGCGATGGCGAGGCGGCGAGCATGCCGTCGACCTGGCGGGTGTTGATGCGGAGCTGACGCCAGCCGTAGCGGTCGCGGCGATTGTCGGGCATGCGGGGGAAGACCCAGACTTTGTTGGCGCCGATGGTGGCGAACTGATCGAGCACAAACTTCTCAAGACCCTTGGTGGCGGCGACGATCGACACAACGGCGGCGACGCCGATGACGATGCCCAGCGTCGTGAGCACCGCCCGGATCTTGTTGGCCCAGATCTGCGCCAAGGCGATCAGCACGGTCTGGAAGAGAAGGCGGATGATCATGGGGGTCTCGGCTGGGCAGGGTCGGACTTCGGTGCGTGATCAGTTCGTCGCGGCGACAGGCTCGGGCGCAAGGCCGGCGGCGACTGCAGCCTTCACGGCGTGGTCGGCGGCACGCCGCAGGTAATCCTGGTGAATCGGGTCTTCGTCGGTCGGGTGGTCGGAAACGATCCGGCCGTCGCGGAGGCGGATGATGCGCTTGGCGTGGCCGGCAATGTCCTCTTCGTGCGTTACCACGACGATGGTCTGTCCTTCGGCGTGCAGCTGCTTGAACAGGCCGATGATCTCCTCGCTGGTCTTGGTGTCGAGGTTTCCGGTGGGCTCGTCGGCGAGCAGGATCGACGGGTTGGTGACAAGCGCCCGGGCGACGGCGACGCGCTGACGCTGACCACCGGACATCTGGTTGGGCTTATGCCCCATGCGGTCGGCGAGGCCGACGCGCTCCAGTGCTCGCTTCGCCATCCGCCGAGCACCCCACCAGTACTTGACGGAGTACAGAAGCGGGAGCATGACGTTATTGACCGCGTTGGCGCGGTTGAGCAGCTCGAACGACTGAAACACGAATCCGATCTCTTCGTTGCGAACCTTCGCGAGCGCCGTCGCGCTCATCTTGTGTGTGGGCTTTCCGGCGAGCTCGTAGCTTCCCGCGGTCGGGCGGTCGAGGCAGCCGAGGATGTTCATCAGCGTGGACTTGCCGGAGCCGGAGGCGCCCATGATGGCGACAAACTCGTTCGTGGCGATATCCAGATCGACGCCACGGAGGGCGTGGACCTTCTCTGGCCCGATGCGATAAACCTTCTGGAGATTGCGGATCTTGATGGCGAGCATGGGAGCAGGTGTGGAGCGGGTGGGAAGCGGGTGCGGTGTTCGACGGGCTCGCGCGATCAGTTCTTGCCGCTCTGGGTCGGTGTCGCGGCCTGAGTGGAGAGGCTGGAGTCCTTGCCCGTCGATGCGTCTGCCGGCTTTTGGCCGTCGGGCTTCTTCTCGGTGGACGGCGACTTTGCGTCAACCTTCGTGTCGGCTTTGGCGTCAGCCTTGGGTTCGGGCTTGGCGTTCTTCGTGTCAGAACTGGTCGTGCGAACTTCGCCCGCGTCGCCTGCCCCGCCCTTCTTGTTGGGCTTGTCTTCCTTATCCGTCAGCTTCTGATCGGCCTTGAGACCCACCAGCGCCTTGAAAGGGCCGACGATGATCTTTGTGCTCTCCTCAAGACCCTTGAGGATCACGGTGTCGGTGAGATCGCTGGGTCCGACGGCAACCGGGAAGACCCGGGCCTTGCCGTTCTCGTAGGCATAGACAACGCGTGCCCACTTCTTGTTGCGATCGACCGCACCGTCGCGCACGGCGTCGGCGGGCAGCTCCTCCACGAGCCGCTCCACCACCGCCTGGCTGGGGACCTTGACGACGTTGCTGAAGGTCTCGACCTCGATGTCCACGTTGCCGGTCATGCCGGAGTAAACAACAACGTCCTCGGGAATCTCGAGCTTGATTTCTGTCATGAAATACGCGGTGTTGTCGCGATCGACGATACGAAGCGGCTGAATGGTCTGCACGACGCCACCGAACGTGCGGTTCGGGAACGCGTTGATGTAGACCTTGGCCCGCTGACCGATCTTGACGGGGGCGATGTTGGTCTCATCGACCTTGGCCTTGACGATCATCGAGTTCAGATCGGCGACCTGCATGA
>JBILLU010000279.1:0-3678 GCA_044375915.1 Phycisphaerales bacterium | reverse complement strand
GATGAACCTGTCAGCGCCATGGACCCGCGCCACGCCGTGCGGTCACTGACACTGCTCCGCGCCCTCACGGCCCGCGGCATCGGCGTTGTCTGCGTCCTTCACGACCTCGCGCTCGTTCTGCGATTCTGCGACGACGCGGTCCTTCTGCAGCACAACGGCACCGTTCTCGCCACCGGCCCCGCCCGAGAGACTCTCACGCCGGACCGGCTCGGCACGCTCTACGGAATCGCGTTCGAAACGCTCCGCGACGACCAAGGCGATGCCGCGGCCTTCATCCCGCGCGACGAGCCTGACGCCTGACGCCTCACGAGTCCGCCAAGTCTTCCTTCTTCACTTCCTCGGCGTGCTCGAACGGTCCCGGCGCCCGCGTGAACAGCGCGACGCCCTCGGGCAGGTTCTCGGCCACCTTCGCGACCACGTCGCCGACCACTGCGCGGCTGAACGGCGTCCGCTGCGACTTGCCCATGATCAGCGTGTCGCACCCGAACGTGACCGTGTAGTCCAGAATCTCGTTCACGATGTCGTTGCTCGTCACATAGATCGGAACGAACGGCACCCGCGCTTCCTTGGCCAGGATCGCCGCCGTGCCCAGCGCCGCCTGCGCGTCCGGGTCGTCCTCGATCTTGGGCTGCTGACCCGGGGCCAGGTCCAGCACGCGGAGGGTGCGGACGAAGAGCACGAACAGCGTCGCGTTGCGGCGCTTGGCGATGTCGACGGCGTATGCGGCCTGATCGCGGCCGCGGGCGGCGAGCATGATGCGCGGGCCCGGCCCAGGCGTCGTCGGCTGTTGGCGGATCTCCTCCAGCCAGCCGACCTTGGGCTCCGGCAGCGGGCTGGCGGCGATGCGCCGGGCGTTCACGCGGACCACGAAGCGAGTCACCAGCACGCTTGTGACGATCAGCCCCGCGAAGATCGTGGCGTTGGGCTTGGCCACGATGATCGTCAGTTCGATCCCGGTCATCAGGATCGCCAGCCCCCACAGCCCCGCTCGCTCGTAGGGGCCGACTTCCAACTTCTTGTTCCAGGCGCACGAAAGCAGGTTGATCGCGATCGCGCCGACGACGCCGATGGCGTAGAGCTCGCTGAGCGCCTTGACGTCGGCCTCGATGAGCAAGAGGGCCATGGGAGCCAGGCAGGCGATGATCAGCGAGATCCACGGCACGCCGGAGTAGTTGAGGCGCGTGGCCATTCGCGGCAATTCGCCGTCCTGTGCCAATGAATACTGCACCGAGACCATGGCCATCACCGCGGTGTTCACGGCCGAGAGCAGCAGTAATCCGAAGATGATGCCGGTGACGACGCCGGCGATTTTGCCGACGTCGGCGCCGAAGAGGTGCGTGACAGTCTGCGTCGCGACGACCTTCATGGCGGTGTCGCGGTACTCCTTCACCTCGGCGGGGACGTTCTCCGGGGCCATCTCCTGACGGATCTCGTAGGTGATGTAGTCGGGCGTGGTCTGTTCGCGGAGCGCGGGCATGGCGTTGAGCGCGATGCCGAAGATGAGGTTGAGAAGCACGACTTCGACGAGCACGGGCCAGATGGTGCGTTTGGCGGTCTTGGGGACCGGGTTCTTCATGAGGCCCGTCATGTTCGCGACGGCCTCGAGCCCGGAGAGCGCCAGCACGATGCGGACCAGCGATTCCCACATGTGCCAGGGGTTCTTGTCCTCGACGGTCGCGTGCCGGACGGTATCGAGCCCGGCCTTCAGCCACGGGATGCACGCCAGGGCGATCAGTGCGGAGAGGATGATGGCGAGGATGGCAACGACCAGCGCGACACGCCCGGCATTGCGGGCGCCGAACCAGTTGATGGCGCCGATGAGCAGGATCGTCCCGACGGAAAGGATCACGACGCGGGACTCGTGTACGCCGAGATAGTGGAACGCCTCGATTGCTGAGAGCGAGGCCGTCACGATGTAGTCGCAGAGCAGAAGCGTCGCGCCGAGGACTGCCAGCGTCGGGCTGACCTGGCGGGCGGCGGAGTAGACGCCGCCGCCGTCGGGGAACGAGCGGCAAACGACGGTGTACGCCCAGGCCACGCCGGCCATGATGAGCGACATGACGGACAGGTACCAGACCGAGGCATGGCCGGTGTAGTAGAACGCGAGGCCGAGCACGTAAAGACGGCTTGTCCCCCAGTCGCCGAAGAGCAGCGGGCCGGCGTGGTACCAGCTCAGGTTGCGGGGGCGGTTCTCGGCGACAAGCATGCGTGGCTCAAGACGGATCGAGAAGGGAGGGGGGCACAGACGACCCCGACCCCGGTCAAGAACGCACAGCGTAGCAAGCGAGCGCGACGGACGGGAACGCGTTGGTGATCCGTTCGGAAGGCCGCTTCTAGCGGAGCAGGGCGGCCAAGGCGTCGACCATCTTGCCCACGCCGGTAAAGACCCCGTGCGGGCCGGTGTCGCACATATAGGCCGGGGTCGTCAGAATGCGGTTGGCGTGGTCGACGTGGGCATCCGTGACGGCCATGGTGATCGGCGTGGCACCCATGGCGGCGGCGGCGTTGGCGGCGTCGCCCGGGCCGCCGAGGGTGATGGCGCAGCCGGGGCCTCCCGCGGCGGTGCCGAGCACTTTCGCGGCGAGGACCGGGGCGATGCAGACCAGTGCGATGGGCTTCTTGTGTTCGTGGAAGGCGCGGATGACCGCCGCGACATCGGGACGCACGGTGCAATTGGCGCCGTCCTTCGCAAAGGTGCACAGGTTCTTGGCGGCACCGAAGCCGCCGGGAAAGGCGACGGCGGCGTGGGCCGCGACATCGAGTTGCGACAGCGGCTTGATCTCGCCGCGGGCGATGCGAGCAGCCTCGACGAGCATGTTTCGCGACTCGGCAACCGGCTTGCCGCTCAGATGATCAACGACCTCGGTCTGCGGCGCGTCGGGGGCGAAGCACTGGTACTTCAGCCCGACGCGATCGAGATGAATGAGCACGGAGACCGACTCGTGGATCTCAGAACCATCGGCGCGGCCGCAGCCGCAGAGGACGACAGCAACAGGTTTCATGACTCCATTCTACCGGACGATCAAGCAAAGCGGCCCCGAGAGCAGAGTTCTCGGGGCCGTGCAGCGGACGGCGTGCGGCAGACGCCCGCACGCCGGGGCATGGAGATTGGGCTTCTTCCGCGCGGGGCGGTCGAGGCGATCAGGCGGACGCGGTCCCCTCACCTGACTTTCGGCGTCGACTCGAGGCGTCCCCTCTCCCAAAGCGGGGAGAGGAGTCGTTCAAGTCACGGGCAGAGCAAGTCCTGGTACGCCTGCACGAACACGACGAAGTCATTGTCGTTGACGAGGCCGTCTGAGTTCAAGTCGGCCGGGCAGTCGGCGGGCTGAGCGGGATCAGAGCAGAGCAGCAGGTTGTACGCGGCTGCGAAGAAGACGAAGTCAGCATCGTCTACCGCGCGGTCGGCGTTGAGGTCTGCGAGACAGATCGCGTTGGGCGAGAGGTCGATGATCGAGTCGGCGGCGAAGGGGCCGGTGAAGACCTGTGTCCGCGAGGCGACCGAGCCTTTGCGGGGCCAGAGGACTTCGATGCGATCGATCGAGGTCGAGGCACCGAGGCCAAAGTGCAGGCGCGGGTCCTCGGTTGCGCCGTAGCTCGAGCCGGCGATGTTCTGGCGGACCTGGGTGACGCCGTTGCTGGTGAGGCGGACGACGGCGCCGATCGCGCTGCGGTTCACCC
>JBILLU010000073.1:0-14852 GCA_044375915.1 Phycisphaerales bacterium | reverse complement strand
CGCTGTCGATGCGACCGAGTTCCGCTCCCACGCGCGCGACGAGCTGGGCGGCGGCGGTCGAATCGAGTTTGGCCTGGTAGCGCTTCTCGGCACGGCGCATCGCCCATGTGGCCGCCGTCGCGTCGTCGACCTCGTCGCACTTGACGATCGTGCCGACCTCACTGATCAAGTCGTCGAGCTTGCCCGCGTTCCATTTCGTCGAGCGCAGCACCAGCGTGGCCCCGTCGCTGGGGTCTTGGGCGTAGCGCTCGGCGAGCGTGCGGTTGTCGCCCTTGACGAACTGGTCGGCGTTGTCGACCACCACCATCTTGTGCTGCTGCATCAGGCCGAAGCTGCGGCACTCATCGAGCACCTCGGCCACCGAGGCGGACACGCCGTCGAAGGTCAGCGTGTCCACCGCGCCGTGGGCCGCTTCCAGCTTGTCGAGCAGCGCGGCGGTGTGCTCGCCGGCGATGAACTGATCCGCGCCCGCCAGCAGCACGATGCGGCAGGAGGCGTCGGGAGCCTTGGATGGGGCGGCTTTCTTGGCCATGCGTCAAGCGTACCCAACAAGATCGAAGCAGCGAGACGCGTCTGGAACCCGTGTATCACTTCGCATCCGCTGGCGTCGAATGGTGCGAACAATGAGGGCCCGGCCGCGGTCCGGGCAAGGGACACGCCATCGCCACGCTTTCCACCAACGCCGAATCCGTTCCGTCCGTTGCTCCCCATGGGGCTTCCGTGCCGCTGGTCGAGCCCCACGCCTCGTCGCGGGCCGCCCGGGTCCGCGCCCGCCTGGGCGCCATTGCCATCTCCCACGGCGTGGTCGATTTCTTCTCCGCCCTGGTCATCCCACTCTTGAGCGTGCTCGAGGAACAGGCCTCGATGACGCCCGCCCAAGGGGCGGCACTGATCGCCGCCGGGTCGCTCTCCAGCGGCATCATCCAGCCGGTTGTCGCGCTGGTCGGCGATAAGCGTGACACCCGCTCGCTGGGCACGATCGGCCTCATGGTCGCGGCGTTGGCGATCGGGCTGATCGGGTTTGCGGATTCGTTCTGGAAGCTATTGATCCTGCAGGTGCTCGGGGCCGCGGGCATCGGGGCGTTCCACCCTCCCGCGGCGGCGGTCATGGGGCATCTTTCGGGGCGCAAACGCTCGATGGGCGTCTCGATCTTCTTCGCGGCTGGCATTCTGGGCGGCGCGGGCGGCGCGTTCACCGCGCCGATCTGGGCCGAGGTGCTGGGGATCAAGTCGTTCCTCGTCGGCCTCGTCCCCGCCGCGTTCACCGCGGTGCTGCTGGCCTGGGCCACGCACGATTCGGCCCATCGACATGCTCACGCGGCGCACTCGCATCGGTCGCTTCCTGAGAAGGAGCGTGCCGCACGGTGGGCGGCGGTGTGGGTGCTGTACGCGAGCAACGCCCTGCGCTTCATCGTGAATATGGCGATGGTGCAGATATTGGTGCGGTGGAGCGAGATCCATGTCCTGGGCAAGAACGGGATCTCCGGCGTGACGGCCTCGACGCTGCCGGAGCTGCTGACCACCGAACTGCGTCACGACGCCAGCCGCGTGAACGGGCCGCTGCAGGCGGCGATGGCGATCGGCATGGGCGTCTTCGGACTTCTGATCGGCGGGCTGGTGCCGGCGTCGCGCTCGCGGCTGGCGATGATCGTGACGCCTTGCGTCGGTGCGGCGGCGGTGCTGGCGATGCCCGCGAGCCCCGGCTTCGGCGTGGCATTCGCGGTGAGCGTGCTGGTGGGTGGGGCGTACGCGGGAACGGTGCCGCTCTCGATCGCCGCGGCCCAGCGGCTTTTACCGCACCGGACGACGCTTGCGTCGGGCCTGATGATGGGCGGCGCATGGTCCTTGGCACTGGTTGGGCCGCCGCTGGCGCAGTGGATCTTCGGGCTGACGAGCAGCCTGACCATCACCGCCTCGATCTTCGCGGGCGTGCTCATGCTCAGCGGCGTGATGATCGCGTTCATCCCCCGTCGGCTGATCGATCAGGGCGAGCACGGGCTGTAGTGCCCATCGGACCTCATTGCCCGTCGGGCAGACGAACGCGAACGTTCTGGCGGCCCTCGTCGTCCATCTGACCGGGGCGGAAGCGGGTGGGGTCACCAGCCCACCAGAGCTTGAGGCGCAGCCACAGCCGCAGGACGAGGAGCACGAGTGCGCCTATCAACAGGATCGGGATCGCGAGCACTAGCAGAAGAAGGATCGCAAAGATCGCGACCGCGATCAGGAAAAGTCTGGAGATCGGGCCCATGGACGCGGCGCGGGCGCTGAAGCCCGCGGCTCGACCGGCGAATTGCTCGCGCATGTCCATGTCGTTCAATGTATTCCGATTCCGGCGTCGACGGATTCACGGCCGCCCGGACGTTCGGCGGGCTCGAAAATGCTCGCCGAGCCCGCGGGCGGCTGCGAACTGGGAACGAAATCCACAACACAATCTTTGCAAGAATCTGAAGTTGAACGCTTGCGCGCTTCGATCGATTGAATCCGCGCGGGATCGCTGGTAGATTTGCTCTCCCGACGGCGCTGACGCGTCGTCGCATCGATCAAGCTTTCCGCGGCGGTGCCGCTTTGTTGTTGTAGACCATGGACCAGGTCGTTCGTTCAGTTCGTTTCGCCGGTGTTGCCGCGGTCGGGGGCTTGACGCTCCTTGCTGGTGCTGCACTGGTGTGGTATTACGTTCAACCCGAGACGCTGCCGCTGCTTGCGACGTGGCAACTGGGAGGCATCCTCGGCGCATTCGTGCTGCCGGTGCTGTGCTTTGCGGTGTGGCAGGCGGATCGGAAAGTGACGGCCGCGGCACCGGTGCGACGGGAGAACCGCCCGGCCGCCTTGCGCCAGCCTGCGGTGGCACCGACGCCGCTGGTGGTGGCGCCCGAAATCTTGCCTGAAATCCCTGCCCGCAAAGAACTTACGGATCCGATTCCGGCCAAGGGAACGGGCCGCCTGGGGCATCGGCCGCGGCGCATTCGGAGCACGCGGGTCGCCCGCACGCCGGCCCACCGCCATCGCCGCTTTGCCGACGTGTGATCGCGAACAAGCGCAGAGTCCACCAAACGGACACCCGTCTTGCAGGCGACGCGGGGGTGTCGTCGAGGCGACTTTGGCTCCGGCCCGACAATCCGCCGAACCGATGGGCCTCAGCGACCGATATCGTTCTCGGGCGATGCCGCCGCCGGTGCCCGCCCGTTGAGCCATGACCCAATTCCTGGGCGTTCTTGCCATCTTCGCGCTGCTGGTGATCTCGGTCTACTCGATCGCGAAGCCGGCGTGGGCCTTTGCGCTCATCAATCTCATGTTCCCGTTCAAGCAGGTCCTGCAGGGGTACTTCCCTCAGTTGGTCCAATACGGACCGCAGATGTCAGCGGCGATCGCGGCGATCGGTGCGATGGCCGTGCTGTACAAGGCCTCGAAGAAGGAACTGTCGATCAAGACGGTGTTCCACCCGGTGACGTGGGCGACGCTCGCGTTGTACGCGATGGTGACCTTCGGCCTGCTGTACACGCCCAGCCCGGAGACCGCGAAGAGGATGTACTTCGACGCGATCCCCTACATGGTCGTGTTCCTGCTCATTTACCCGTTCCTGCTCTCCTCCCTCGACGAGCTGCGCCAAGGCCTGTTCCTGACCGTGCTGCTGGGCGCCATCGTCACGCTGCTGTTCCTCTTCAACCCCTCGGCCGAATGGGCGGGCGGGCGGTTCATCATCAACCTGGGCAAGACCTACGGCGTGACGGACTTCACGTCCAACCCGCTGGCGCTGGCCGACACCGGCGGCATGATGATGATCTGCGCCGCGTTCATGAACTTCCGCGACAAGGGTCGCCTCGGATTTGTGTTCACCATCGCCGGACTGGTCCTTGGGCTGGCGTTGACAGTCGTTTCGGGCTCGCGCGGACAGATCATCTTCGCGGTGATCATCGCGGTGACGATGTACCCGATCGCCCGCCAGGTGAAGAACGCGAACCAGTTCATCGGCGTGGCCGCGGGCGTCGGCTTCCTGATGCTGCTCATCTACTTGACCTTCAACTTTGCCCTGAGCGAAGAGGCGACGCGGCGCTGGTCGGGCAACCTCGTCGGCGAGGCGACCGAAGACCGCGGCAAGCGTCTGAGCATGGCGATCAGCGTGTTCCTCAGCGACCCGGCGGCATGGGTCGTCGGCAAGGGTTCCAACAGCTTCCCGTTCTTTACGGGATCACTGATTGACTACCCGCACAACATCGTGGCCGAGATCATGCTCGACTACGGCATCTTCGGGCTCACGCTCTTTGGCATTACGCTGTACTACACCTTCTGCTACGGGCGCGACATGATCCGCATCTGGGGCAATGACCCGGTCGCCCGCGGCACGGTGGCGGCGTGGATCGGCACCTGCATGTTCGCGTTCATGACCTCGCTCAAGCAGGGCTCGATCATCGGACAGCCCACGCCGTTCTATTACTGGATCATCCTGGGCAAGATCTTCTTCGACGAGCAAGCCCGGGCCCGCCAACGCGAGTTCGAGCGCGAATTGGCGGGTGGTGAGCCGCTGCCGGTCGCGAGCGATCTTCCCGATCTTCCGCTCGCCGACGACGGCTACACCCAAGCCGACGCCCAGTACGGCCAGTAGTATCCGGAAGTTCATTCCCCCCACTCCCACCACCCACTCAAGTCGCCGCACTCTCTACGGCCCTCCTGATGATCGTCCATGCCTTCTTCACTTGATCACCACGGGCGGCTCGCGTGGCGCACGACCAAATCGGTCGAGGTGCTCGGGGTGCCCATTCCCGTCAGCGAATCGCTCGCCGTCAACCGCACCGACGAAGCGGGTTGGAACTCGTTTGTTGCCGGCATCCGGCCCAACTCGGGCCTCAAGAGCGCGATCAAGGGCTTGCTTTGGCCCTTGCGGCGTGCGAGCGAGAACATCCTCGGGC
The DNA here is from genome assembly GCA_044375915.1 of Phycisphaerales bacterium. GTDB lineage: Bacteria > Planctomycetota > Phycisphaerae > Phycisphaerales > UBA1924 > JAFEBO01. The sequence goes on along the minus strand of JBILLU010000073.1, from coordinate 9,948 downwards.
ACCAGTTCCTGCAGTACCGACTCGCCAAGTGGATGCGGCGCTACGCGGACTCGAACACCGTGTTCCTCGAGTGCGGGCCGGGCGACATGTCGATCCGGCGCTTCCTGCCCAGGGACCTGGCGTACAACGCGGTCGAGTTCGGGCTGAGCGAGTTCCAGGTCCGCCGCGTGCTGAAACGCGATCGGCGCGTGAACCTGTGCCTGGGGTCGATTGAGGACCTGCCCATCGCGGACGACTGCGTGACCATGGTCGCGTGCGTCGAGATGCTGCAGCATGTGCCGAACGTGGACAAGGCCCTGCGCGAGCTGCGGCGGGTGTGCGTGAACGGGGCCAAGATCATGGTCACCGTCGCCAACGGTCACTGCAAGAAGGTCAAGACCAAGGGCCCCAATAAGCACTTCATCCACTTGTTCACCGAAGCGGCGTTTCGAGCCCGGGTCGAGGCGGCGGGCTTGAAGGTGCTGGAGCACGAGCAGGTGGGCGTGTGGGTGCCGGTGCCGAGCAGATTGATCGGCGGGCATTCGATGCACCTGCCCTTGAAGGGCAAGAGCGAGTACGAGAACTGCTACTTCGTGTATCTGCTGGAAGTCGTGAAGTAGCCGGACTGCCGAACTCGGTCTGCGGAACTCGGTCTGCGGAACTCGGTCTGCGGAACTTGGGCTGCGGACCGTGGCCCGATCGGATAGCCTGCACCTTGATGAGGGACCCTGTCCCCGGAGGTGCGTGTGCGCGGCGGATGCTTCATCGGCGGATTGGTGGTGCTGGCCCTCACCGGCTGCACGCAGTACGACGCGTTCGCCTCGCGGAACGCCCCTGCGACCGAGCGTGTCGCGGCTGGCCGTGCCAACCCCGGCGGGCCGCTGACGATCGCTGAACTGGACGAACTCACAAACGTGTTCGCCGACAATTACGTCGCCCGGGTCGCGACCGCGTGCGACCAGGTGATCGAGGGTGCCAAGGAACCGGGCGACATCGCCGACGCGTCGTATCTCAAGGTCGTCACTGCCACCTCGACCTACGACATCGTCTCCGAGCCCGACCCACTCTCGCAGCTCCTCGACCTGCTCACCCTGGTCACGGTGCAGTACCGCGTGTGGGTCGAGGAGGGTGAGGCTCGCACGCTGTTCGAAGACGGGGCGACGCCGATCATCGAGGCGATGGACGCGGGGCAATCCGAGGCCTTGGCTCTGGCGGCACGGGTGCTCAAACCCGAACAGATCACCGAGGTTCAGGATCAGGTTCGATCCTGGCGAAAGAAGAACGCGGACCTGCGGTTTGTCGCGATGATCCGCTTCGAACAGGCGGCGGGACAGCGGGCCCGCTCACTGGAGAACCAGGTCCGCAGCGGCGGCGGCCTCATGGCGCCGGTCGAGAACGCGGTGGACAGCCTCGAACGCGCCCGGCGGCTCGCCGAGCGATCGTTCTACGTGGGCAAGCGTCTGCCCATGCTCATCGGCTGGCAGTTCGATCACGTCGTGAGCCGTGCACTGCTGCGGAAGGAAGTGACTGGGGGCCTGCAGTCGCTCGAACGCACGTCCACACTCTCGGAGTCGATTCCCAATGAGCTGCGGGAGATCCGCAACTTGATCCAGACCGAGCCGCGGAAGATCATCGATGAACTGGCCTCGCGCCAGGAGGCGGCGGACAAGACGCTGGCGACCCTGGGCGACACGATCACGGCCGGAGCGAAGCTCGTGGACGCGGCCCAGGCGACAGCAACCGCCGCGGATCGGACGATCACGAGCGCGGAGAAGGCCTCGGCGGAACTGCGTGAAACCCTCGCGGCGGCGGATCGGCTGCTCGCGCGGCTGGAATCGGCCGGCCTCAGCGGCCCAAGCGCCCGGCGGCTCGAGGACTACACCGCGGCCGCCGAGAAGGTGGGCGCGATGGCGAAGGAGATCAACCAGGCGATCAAGAGCGGCGACGAACTGCTGGCGTCGGCCGCGTGGGAGCGACGCCTGGGCGACATCAACGCCGCGGCCCGGGAGCGCCTGCTGCAGACCACCGGAGCGGCGGAGGCCGTCACCGACCGAGCGTTCTGGCGGATCCTGTTTGCGATCGGAGCGCTCTTGGTGGCGGGGATGGCGTACAAGACGTTTGCGGTGTGGGTGACGAAGCGATAAGGGAAAACGGAGCCTCGCCGGATCGAGGATTTTGGCACAAACCTCTTTCACCGACCCGACTTGCACGCTATCTTTTTGGTGCCGCGATTCTTCGGCCGACGGCGGCGCTGGTGACGCTCCTCGGGTCGGTGGTTTGTTCCGGGTTGGTGGCTTGGTCGCCACCCCCCGCACTCCCCGATGCCGATGTTCACCGGTGCTGACGGAATGGGCGTTGAGCTGCCGCGGGCGATCGCACCTGTTGGAGGTTGGACACTCGAACTTTCTGTGTACGGCGACCGCGCGGGCTGAAGCCCGCGAATCTGGTCCTCGTATCTGGGTCGTTGTCTTGCCCCCATCCAGCGCGCTCCCGCGCGCCATCCTTTCAAACACTCCGATGGCCACTCTCACCAGCACCGGTTCGAATCTGAATCCCGCCAACGGTCCCACCAATGGGTCTGGCAACGGCGGCAAGTCCGTCTCCATCCAGCAGCACGAGCCCGTGCCCGTGTCGCCGCCGTTCACGGTGGCCGACGCCGAGCGGCTCTACGCTATCCGCGAGTGGGGCGGCGGGTACTTCGGCGTCAACGCCGAGGGACACCTCTGCGTCATGCCCGAGCGCGACGCCAAGCGCCAGATCGACCTGCACGAGGTCATCGAGGGCCTGCGCGAGCGCGAGATCGGGACGCCGGTCATCATCCGCCTCCGGGACCTGCTCAAGCACCGCCTCACCGAGATCCGCGAGGCCTTCGACAACGCCATCAAGGAACACCAGTACACCGGCACCTACTGCTGCGTGTATCCGATCAAGGTCAACCAGCAGCGCCAGCTCTGCGAAGAAGTCCGCGACTACGGCGCCGCCCTGGGCTTCGGGCTCGAGGCTGGTTCCAAGCCCGAGCTGCTCGCCGTGCTCGGCCTCACCGAGAACCTGCCCAACATGCCCGTGGTCTGCAACGGGTTCAAGGACAGCGAGTTCATCGAGACCGTCATCCTCGCCACCAAGCTCGGGCGGCACATCATCCCCGTCGTCGAGCGGTTCACCGATCTCGAACTGATCGTCCATCACGCCAAGCGCTACGGCGTGCGCCCGCGCATCGGCATCCGCGCCAAGCCCAGCACCCAGGGCACCGGCCGCTGGGAGTCGTCGGGCGGCATGCGCTCCAAGTTCGGCCTGACCGTCTCCGAGATGCTCCACGCCCTCGACTTCCTCAAGAAGCACGACATGGCGGACTGTCTCAACATGATCCACTTCCACATCGGAAGCCAGGTCGGAGACATTCGCAACATCAAGGCCGCGGTGAACGAGCTCTCGCACATCTACGTCGAACTCAAGAAGCTCGGCGCCGGGCTCGACACCATCGACGTCGGCGGCGGCATGGGCATCGACTACGACGGCAGCCAGAGCGATTCGCCCTCCAGCGTCAACTACGGCGTCGCCGAGTACGCGGCCGACATCGTTTACCGCATCAAGTCCGTCTGCGACACTGCCGAACTCCCCCACCCGCGCATCCTCAGCGAGTCCGGCCGCGCCATGGTCGCACACTCGTCGCTGCTCATCGTCGATGTGCTGGGCAAGACCAACTTCCCCAGCGACCCCGACATGCCCGCGCTGAAGAAGCTCATGCGCGAGGAGAAGCAGAAGCCCCAGCCGATCATCGAGCTCGTCGACGCGTTTGAGATGCTGGACCAGCCGAAGGTGAACTTGGTCGAGGTGTATCACGACGCCGTGCAGGCACGCGACGAGGCGATGAGCCTGTTCAACCTCGGCTACATGTCGCTCAAGATGCGGGCCTCGGCGGAGCGGCTGTTCTGGGCGATCGGGCGCAAGGTGCTGATGCTGGCCCGGACCAAGGGCGAGTTGCCGGATGATCTGTCCGACCTGCCGCAGGTCTTGAGCGACATCTACTACGTGAACTTCAGCGTTTTCCAGAGCCTGCCGGACCACTGGGCGATCGACCAGTTGTTCCCGATCTGCCCGATCCATCGCCTGAACGAGGAGCCCAACCGCCGCGCGATCCTGGCGGACATCACCTGCGACTCCGACGGCCAGGTGGACAAGTTCTGCGACAAAAAGATGATCAGCAAGCCCGTGCTGGAGCTGCACGAGTTGCACTACAAGCAGGGCGACCACAAGCCCCAGCCGTACTACCTCGGCATGTTCCTGCTCGGCGCGTACCAGGAAGTGTTGGGCGACCTGCACAATCTCTACGGCGACACGCACGTGGTGCACGTCTCGTTCGACGACTCACCGGGCGTCGGCGACTGGGACCTCGATGAGGTGGTCGAAGGCGACACCGTGAAGGAAGTGCTGAGCTACGTGCAGTACGACCACGAGGACCTGATCAAGTCGATGCGCCGTGACATCGAACGAGCCGTGAAGGCGGGCACGATGACGGTGGCGGACGGTCAGGCGCTCTTGAAGTTTTACGACCAGGGGATGGAGGGGTATACGTACCTCGAGTGATGCCTTGACGAACCCCACGCGCAAGCGCGGGGTCGATGCTACGTGTTCACGGATTTGGGGGTCTTCATGGACACAGCGACGCAGTCAGTTGATGGCAGCAAGACAGCGCCGTCGCTGCGTCATCCGGTCTGGATGCTCGTCGGCCTGATCATCGGCCTCGCCGCCGCGGTCGGCGGCATGGCAATAACGGAGTGGCTCGTGCCCGGCGCGGCCGGCTCGAACTCGCTCTTGTTTCCGATGATGACCGCGGTGATGGGCGCGGCTCTGTTCCGACGCGGCGTGCCGAACGTTCCGAAGTGGTGGGCGCTGGTTGGTTTTCCGCTGCTGCTGGCGACCATGGTGTTCTTGGGCAGCCTGAGTCGCGCTTCCATGACCCCCGGCGGGGGCTCGCCCTTTGTGATCCTGCTGGCGGCAATTGTGTTGACAAGCGTTGCGTACTCGAAATCACGTCGCCCCGCCCCGACCACGGAAGACCTCCGCCGCGGGCTCGTGCTGATGATTGTCATTTTGACCGCATTGGTCGCCACGTGCATCGCAATCAGTGTGGCGGCCTCTGTCGCGCCGTGGCCGACCGTTCAATCTGCTTTGCCCGCAAGCGCCGCGGCCGCGTTTGGCGTGTGGTGCGGCATGGCGATTGTCGCGCTCGCTTGGGTGGTGACCGATCGGTTCTCTCTCACCTCCGTGCGACAGGCTTGATGCCAGTCTCACCACCCACTCGGCAGCGGCTTACTCGTAAACGCCCCCGTCAACTCGCCCAGCCTCGACCGGATGTCGTCGATTAGGTCTCGCTCGAGGGTCGAGTCGCCGAACGCGCCGACGCGGCAGGAGATCCGCAGCGGGATCGGGCCTTCCTGGCTCAGGCGCTGCGTCGGGTCGGGCGCGGCGTCGCGGGCGATGACCAGTGAGACGTCGTCCTGCTTGGCCGTGATCAGCCGGTAGTCGAAGACCTTGCGGTCCGACGTGTCCACGCTCTCCACAACAACACCCCGGCGACCGGCGGCGGCCATGACCGCGGCGTCGACGTCCGACCATTCCCCCATCGCCCGCACCGTCGTGCCCTCGATCGTGAACATTCCGCCTCGCCCGCCCGCACCGCCGGAGCATCCGCTGAGCGTGCATAGGCCGCCAACGCTCAGAATCGACGCTGCAAGTCCGAGAACCAATATGTTTGCTTTTTGATTGGTCATGATCACGTCCGGGAAGGTGGCCGATGATAGTGGATGGGGCGGGGGCGTGGGGCCGGGGACTGTCGGGGCGATCCGACCCCGGCGGCCGCGGGTTCGACGTTCCGTACACTTTTGTTCCTGACCGATTCAAGGCAGTTCACCACGGAGGCACGGAGACACAGAGAGGGGAGATTGGAAAGGCATTGAACCGTCGGTGCCTTGAAACCATTCCCTTCTTGTCTCTCTCCTCGTCTCCCTCCTCGTCTCTCTGCGCCTCTGTGTCTCTGTGGTAAAAACTGCGACCCCCCGGAGGGCGGCACACGCCGTCCAACTCTTGCCAGCGACTGACCGACTCGAAGCTTCGCTCCGCGTGCCCACCGGCCCCAAACGGGTCGCGGTGTTGGGCTCTGCGGAGCGCAACCTCAAGATCCTTCGCGAGGCCCTGGGCATCAGCGTCAGCGCCCGCGATACGGTCGTCCATCTCCGCGGCGAGCGGACCCCGGTCACCATCGCCCGCCGCGTGCTCGAACGCCTGAACGAGGCCGCCGAGGAGACCAAAGCGATCAGCCGCCAACAGGTGCTCGACCTGATCAGCGAGGAGTCGATCTCGGAAGACAAGCGCGGCCGCGTCGGCGGCAGCGACGCGTTCGATGACCCGACCATGGCCGCCGCACCGCTGGAAGACTGGGACGGCCGGCTCGCCGTCTTCAGCGCCGGGCGACCAGTCAAGCCCAAGACCATCAACCAGCAGGCGTACATCGAGGCCATCCGCGATCACGATCTGGTCTTCTGCGTCGGCCCGGCAGGCACGGGCAAGACCTATCTCGCGGTCGCCGCGGCGGTGCATCTGCTGAAGACCGATCGGTGCCGCAAGTTGATCTTGGTGCGTCCCGCGGTCGAGGCGGGTGAGAAGCTCGGCTTCCTGCCCGGTGATCTGCAGGCGAAGGTCAACCCGTACCTGCGCCCGCTGCTCGACGGCCTGCACGACATGATGGACTTTGGCACGATCCAGCGCTTCATGGCGAGCGACGTGATCGAGGTCGTGCCGCTGGCGTACATGCGCGGCCGCACGCTGAACCACTCGGTGATCATCCTCGACGAGGCCCAGAACACGACCAAGGGCCAGATGAAGATGTTCCTGACCCGGCTGGGCCACGGGAGCAAGATGATCGTGACCGGCGACACCACGCAGATCGATCTGCCCGACCCGCGCGAGAGCGGGCTGATCGACGCCGTGCGCCGGCTCAACCGCACCAACGGCGTGGGCTTCTCGCAGCTCACCAAGACCGACGTGGTGCGCCACCCGATTGTGCAACGCATCATCGAGGCCTACGGCGAGGACGACGACACGCCGGACCTTGATCTGCAGGACGGCGAGTTGGCGGAAGGCAAGGACCTCTGATGCCCGGCGAGAACGCCAAACCCCAGTCCCGAGCCGCAGCCATCCGGGCCAAGCACCGGGCCTCCACCCGCCTCGCCGAGGCGATCGCGGGCAAGCTCAGCCCGCTCTTCGCCACCCCCAACATCGCGATGGCGATCGTGGCGGCGTTGTGCTTCGTGCTGGTGGCGACGGCGCTGTCGGTGTGGGCGCGAAGGCAGCCGCTGGTCGCGGTCGGACGCGTGATGGTCGATACGCGGCTGGTGCGGGTGCCGATCAAGAGCGAGGACACCGAGGCGACCGACCGGGCCCGCGAAGCGGCGCGGCAGCGCACGCCGTGGGTCTTCGCGGCGGACATCCCGGTTCTGAAGGAACTCGGCGGCTCGCTGGAGAACCTGCCCCGCACGCTGGCACGGGTGCAGTCGATCGATCAGGTCGAAGCCTCGATCAAGGAGCAGTTCAAACTCACGCCCGAGTCGCTGGCGGCGATCCAGGCTGAATCCAAGAACGGCGAGCCTTCGCCCCAGTGGATGGCGATGGTGGGCGACTACGGGAACGCCCTGCGCAACTTGCCGCTGCTCGACGCGGCGACGTGGCAGCGGGCGACACAGGAAGGCCTGCACACCGAGATCACGCTCGCGTTCGAGGAGCCCGCGGCGGAGAACGCCCCGGCACAGATCACGTTCGTGCCCGGCGTGCCGCGGCGGGACGTTCTGAACATCGGTGACGAGGCCAAGCTACGCCAAGGTCTGCTGTCGCTGGCACGCGAGGCGGGCTTCAGCGGCGTGCTGCGACAGTTGGTGGTCGAACGCACGATCAAGCTCGGCAAGCCGACGTTCAAGTTCGACGAGACGGGCACCGCCCTGGCCAAGGACGCCTCCGCACGCGATGTGCGCACCGTCATCAGCGAGAGCCCGGCGGGCCAGATCATCTTCCGCCGCGGCGATGTGCTGACCGATGCCCAGCTGACGCTCTACAAGGCCGAGATGGCGGCGTTCGACAAGGACGCGGACAAGTGGCGGGTCTGGCTGCGGGACGCGGCGCTGGCCGCGGTGATCACGGCGATCACGCTCGCGTTGGTCGCGTACACGGCGCTCTTTGCATCGGGCATCCGGCGCAACACGCGGCGGATCATCGGCGTGTGCGTGCTCTTGGCGTCGGCTCTGGGCGTGGCGGTGATCGGCACATCCTTCAAGCCCGAGTTCGCCGCGGCGACGGCGATCGTGCCCACCATCTTCGTCTCCATCCTGCTTTGCATCGCCTATGACCAGCGGGTCGCCTTGGCCTACGGCGTGCTCCACGGCCTTCTCGTATCGCTCGCGTTGCAACTCTCCGCGGGCGAGTACGCGATCATGCTGCTGGGCATCTGTTCGTCGGTGCTGTTCCTGCACGACGTGCGGGATCGGGCCAGCGTGATCCGCATGTCCATGGCGACCGGAATCGCGGTGGCGGCGGCGACGGGGTTGATCGGCGCGATCGAACGGCCGCTCTCGCCCGCCAGCGCGGTGTGGGAGATCGCCACCGACGCGGGCGTCGCAGGTGTGGCCGCTCTGGTCGTCGGCGGCGCCATCCTTTTCATCCTCCCCACCATCGAGCGCGTCTTCGATATCACCACGGGCATGACGCTCATCGAGCTGCGCGACCCCAAGCACCCGTTGCTCCGCGAGCTGCAGATGCGGGCCCCCGGCACCTACAACCACAGCGTGACGGTGGCCAATATCGCCGAGTCCGCGGCCGAGGCGATCGGGGCCAACAGCCTGCTTGCGTACGTCGGCGCCCTCTACCACGACATCGGGAAGATGAACAAGCCCGAGTACTTCGTCGAGAACCAGGGAGGCGGGCCCAACCGGCACGACAAACTCACCCCGGCAATGAGCCTGCTGGTCGTCGTCGGGCACGTGAAGGACGGCGTCGAAATGGCAAGGGCCTACTCGCTGCCACTGGGCATCCAGCACTTCATCGAGAGCCACCACGGCACGACGTTGGTCGAGTACTTCTACCACCGCGCCCGCAAGCGGGCGCTGGACGCCGCCGAGAGCCAGGGCCTGAGCGAAGACGACGTGCACGTGCCGGATGAGTACGAGTACCGCTACCCGGGTCCACGCCCACAGACCAAGGAGGCCGCAATCCTCATGGTCGCCGACGCGGTCGAGAGCGCGGCACGCGCCCTCGACGATCCAACGCCGGCACGACTCGAGTCGCTGGTGCAATCGATCGCCAACAAGCGTCTGCTCGACGGGCAGTTCGAAGACTGCGACATCTCGCTTCGCGACCTGCACCGCATCACCGAGAGCGTGAGCCGCACGCTGGCGGGCATCCACCACGCCCGAATCGACTATCCCGAGCCGGCCCAGGTCGAGCCCAAGACCGCGTCGATCCGCTCGGAGCCGTAAAGACCCGGCCTCACGCTGCGGCGTCCGGAGCATGCTGCTTCCGGGCGTTGCTCAGCAAGCGATAACAGGCTGCGACGAGAGCGTTCCGGTCGATAGGCTTGGTCGCGTACGCGTCGCAGCCCGCTTCGATGCACTTCTCGCGGTCGCCCCGCATCGCGTGCGCCGTCAGAGCGATGATCGGCGTCTCTCCGCCGCGGGCACGGAACTGACGCACCGCCTCGAAGCCGTCCATCACGGGCATCTGAATATCGGTGATGATCAGATCGAATCCATGGTGGGGACGCAGCGCGGAGGCGGGATCGCCGTCGACCGTCAGTGCCCCGAGCATCTCCTCGCCGTTGCCGACGGCCGTGACGAACGCACCGGCCTTTCGCAGCACGTGACAGATGAGGCGGACGTTGTCCGGCCCGTCCTCGGCGAGAAGCACACGCACACCGCGGAGCAAGCT
>JBILLU010000072.1:0-14863 GCA_044375915.1 Phycisphaerales bacterium | reverse complement strand
CGGACGCTATAGCCCTGCTTGAGGAGCTCGGCGACAATGGCGCGGCCGACGAAACCTGTGGCGCCGGTGACGGCGACGGTCATGGGAGTGGTCATGCGGGGGATTGTTGTCGCGGTGGGAACGGCGGGCATTCGGGAAGGAGAGAACGCGGAGAAGCGGAGCGGGCGGAGTTGCGCGGAGAAGAGGGTTGGTGGCAAGGCAGTCGATCGGCCCGACGGCGTGTTGAGGGAATCCCTTCTCTGCTCGCGTTGCCTCGCCATGTTCTGCCCTTCTTTTCTCGCGTTCCCTCCGCGACACTCCGCCTGCTCCGCTTCTCCGCGTTCTCTCCCGCCCGCCGGACCGGCTGCGGGATCGACCTAAACTCACGCTTCCCCGATGCGGAACTTCTTTGCCTTTGCCAAGCGGATGACGCGGTACCCGGCGGCTCTGTTCGGAGCCCTGGTGCTCGCGTTCTTCTCCGCACTGGGCGTCGGCACCGCCATGCTCGCCATGGTGCCGGTGTTGCAGAACGTCGTATTGGCGGCGTCCAACCGCGACGATCCGAAGATCCGCGACCTTCCCATTCTCGCGAGGCAGCTCAATCAGCAGGTCGCCGAGCGATTGCCTTCGGTCACCGCCGCGATCCCGGAAACGGTCATCGGGGCCTTGCCGCGCGGGGCCTACGCGGCCGCCCTCTGGATTTTCGTTGGCCTGGGCGTGCTCACCGTGCTCGGGGCGGCGGCGAGCTTCCTGCACGCGTACCTGTCGCAGACGCTGGTCAACCGGGTCGTGACCGAGGTGCGGCGTGAATCGTTCCGGCGGGTTCTCAAGCGCCCGTTGCGGGACGTGATCTCAGCGGGCAACGGCGCGACTGACCTCGTGAGCCGCGTGGTGAACGACACCGGGTCCTTGGGCGGGGCGATGAACAGCCTCTTGGGCAAGGGTCTCGCCGAGGCGACCAAGGCGGTGGCGGCGGTGGCGGTGGCGGTGATCCTCGACTGGCGTCTGGCGTTTGTCGCCTTCATCGCGGGCGGGATCATCGCGGCGGTCATCCGGCTGCTGTCGCGGCGCATCCGCAAGGCCTCGAAGCAGGCGCTCAAGAGCCACAGCGACTTGCTCCGCGTGTCCACCGAAGCGCTGCAGGGCCTGCGGGTCGTGAAGGTGCACACCGCCGAGCGCATCGAGGAAGGCCGCTTCCACCGGGCCAACAAGCAGATGCTGCGGGAACTCAACCGCGTGCGGACGGCCCGGGCGCTGGCAAGCCCGCTCACCGAGGCGATCGCGATCCTCGCGCTCGGCACGCTTGCGCTCATCGCGATCAAGGCGATGATCGACAACGCGCTCGACCCGGCGAACTTTCTGGTCGCACTTGCCGGGCTCGGGCTTGCCGGCGGGGCGCTCAAGCCGCTGACGGGCATCATCGCCGACCTGCAGATCGGAGCCGCGGCGGCGGATCGATTGACGGAGTTGCAGGCCTCCACGCCCGAGCCGGGACACGGGCACCGCCTCGCCCGCCTCGCGCGGCACGCACGCTCGATCGAGTTCCGGGGCGTCACGCTTCAGTACACCGGCCAGCCCAAGCCCGCGGTCGAGGACATCTCACTCAACATCGCCCACGGCGAGACCGTCGCGTTCGTCGGTCCCAACGGCTGCGGCAAGACGAGTTTGCTCTCGCTCGTGCCGCGGCTCTATGACCCCGACGCGGGAATGCTGCTCATCGACGGGCAGAACGTGCGGGACTTCTCGGTGCGATCGCTGCGAAGGCAGATCGGCGTGGTGACGCAGGAAACGGTGATGTTCAGCGGCACCATCCGGCAGAACATCTCGTACGGCTCGACCGAGGCGAGCGAGGCGGAGATTCTCGACGCGGCCCGCAAGTCGCGGGCGCTCGAGTTCATCGAGCGCCTGCCGCTGGGGCTCGACACGCCGGTCGCGGAGCAGGGCCTGAGCCTGTCGGGCGGGCAGCGCCAGCGGCTGGCGATCGCGCGGGCGATCCTGCGCAACCCGGCGATCCTGATCCTCGACGAAGCGACCAGCATGATCGACGCCGAGAGCGAGCACCTGATCGGCGAGGCGATCACCGACTTCACCAAAGGCCGCACGTGCCTGATCGTGGCCCATCGGCTTAGCACGGTGGTCCAGGCCGATCGCATCGTGGTGATGGAGCAGGGCAAGATCGTGGACATCGGGCGTCATACCGATCTTTTGTCGCGCTGCTCGGTCTATCAGCGCCTCGTCCGCACCCAGCTCGTGGGCAGCGAGCTGGCGACGGCCTGATTGGCCGCGGCGGCACGGACTTGTGGCATCGTCATGTCGATATCCACAATGTTGATAAATGCGACAAGGCGATCTATTTTAACAAATACAATCTTCATTCAATTTGCAATCGCATTTGCACATGCGCTCTTGCGTGACCCACTTCGACACAGTAGTCTGACATTCGTGTGCCGCGCCCGCCTGCTTCGTGCCAGGCCCATTCGTGCCGACGTGGTGCCGCTCTGACGGATGCGTTCAAAGAACGGTGATCGGAACTTACCGCGCCCCGCTCGGTTGAGGTGTTCTCGATCGTTCCTTTGGGGATCGCGGGCGGTTATTTGATTCATTGGAGTTTTGCGCATGTACACGATTGCTCGAATGATGTCCCTCGCGGGACTCGCTGTCGCCGTCGCCACGCTTTCGGCGTGCTCCATCACACGCAAGCCCGATGGCACTATCGAGGTGCGCGAATCAACCAATCCCGGGCAGGACGGCATCTACAACAAGGTCAACATCGGCGGCAAGTGCTACTTGTCCAACGGGACATGGTGTATCCCCTGCGGCGGCGGCAAGGCGCTGACGTGCGAAGAGGTTCGGCGGGTCCTGGGCGATCCCCCGTGGACCGAGCCCACCACCCCCACGAACCCAACCACTCCAACCAATCCCAGCACCAAGCCCACCACCGGCACGCCCGCTCAGCAGCGAGCGATCGAGTCACAGTCGTCCGGGATCGGTCTCGACGACTTGCAAGTGATGACACCCGGGCACGCGCTGCGCAATCCCAAGTCTCTCGAACCGAGCGAGACGATGCTGTGGAGCGTCAACGCGCTGACCAACGGCCTGAACGCCGAAGAGACGGCGATCGCCCTCGAACTGGACGGATGGCAGCCCGGCGTGCCGCACAAGACCAAGTTCTCGATCAACTCGTTCGACTCGGACGCCAAGACCGTTGATTTCACCTACATCACCGCCTGGGGTGTCAACGCTCCGCTGCCGGGCACCTATGCCAACGGCGTCACCGTCGAGTACTACTTCCTCGGCGGTGATCTCACCGATGGCAATCGCGACGCCGTCGCGATCCGAATCGCCGGCCCCTGGGACGGTGTCGCCGACGCCGCCGCCAGCATCGGCGAGTTCAACGGTCAGATCACCACCGAGTACGGCCTCTTTGAGATCAGCCTCGACGCCGGCTCCGGCTCGGTAACATGGAACGGCGCCACGGTTTGGAAGAACTAGCGTCGCCCATTCATGAAGGTACTCGCCGCCATCTTGCTGCTCGCTCTTGTTGGATGCAGCACCGACGGCGGGCCTGAGTCCAAGTCCCCACCACGGGTCATGCCCGCACGCGACCCCGCGGTCTGCCGGATCAAGAGTCCACAGACCGCGGGGTCTCTCATTCCGTTGGGCGGTAACGTCGGGCTGACAGCGCGTCACGTCTACCGGCAACCGGTGGCTTGGATCGATGGGAAGCTCTCGGGTCTTGATGAGTTGCGGCGCGGCGAGGGCGCGGAGGTTGGGCCGGGCGACTGGGTCATGGTCCGGGTGAATGACACGGACCTTCCCGTGCCCGACGAGGTCCATCTGGGCTACGAGTTCGATGCCGGCTCCAAGGTGTACATCTGCGGATTTCCGTCCGCAACCGCGTCGCATTCCACAGGGGAACCGACACTGGTTTCCGCGATCGTCACGGACACGCCGCCGTGGGTGCCAAAGGACGTTCGATCGGACGAAGTGATCTTCCTCGACATCGACGGGAACCCGGACCTCTCCGGTATGTCGGGAGGTCCCGTCGTGGTTCCGGACGCCAGCGACACCGGTTGGCGCGTGGTGGGGATGTACCTGGGTGAGTGGCACTCTGGCGTCTGGTCTCGCTACGTGTTCCGGCGGCTTCCAAAGGACGTTCTTGAAGTACGACCCAAGGCTCCTCTTGAGCCGCGTTGAGGTCGCGCGTCAATGATGAAGGCGCATGGCGGCGAGCACGCAGTCACAGTTTCCGGAGCAATCGGCGTGGTGGGCCTCCATTCACACCCGCCGCATCGCCCACGCGATCACCTTCGGCATCATCCTCTGGGGCGCCATCTCCTGCTACCGGATGATGACCAGCGACCGCGCCCTCGACGAGCGCTTCCGCGACTTCTACGAGTTCTTCGACGCCACCGACTCGCTCGCCAACGGGCGCGACGTCTTCAAGGCCGGCAAGATGGGCTACGTCTACCCGCCCATGCTGGTCACGCTCATGCTCCCCTTCGCGCGGCTGGGCATCGAGACCTCGGGCATCCTCTGGATGCTCATCAACACGGCTTTCTTCGCCGCCAGCGCCTGGCTCGGCGGCCGTGCCGTCACCCGACTCCTCGGCCTCACGATGCACGCCGCCCCGGTCATCACCGCCATCGGCACCGTCGTCCTCGCCGACAAGATCCTCAGCGACTTCAAGATGCAGCAGGTCAACGCCGCCATGCTCTTCGCGTGGGTCGTCGGCCTCTGGGGGCTCGCGCGGATGTCGGATGTGAATGCCGTGCGAAACGATGTCTCCGCACATCCGACATCCCACATCCCACATCCCACATTCCTCATCGCTCTCGCCGTCGGCCTCGCTCTTGGCTCCTCGATCAACCTCAAGTACCTCGCCCTCATCACCCTGCCGTACTTCCTGCTGCGTGGTCACTGGAAGCTCGCCCTCGGCGTCGTCCTCGGTACGCTCTTCTGGGCCTTGCTCCCCGCCCTCTTCATCGGCTGGGAGAAGATGGCCTTCCTCTGGCGCGGCGCCCTCGCCGGGCTGCTCCAGGCCACCGACGCCAGCGGCGTGCGCGTCGAGGGCAAGGCCCGGCTCATGAACGCCCGGACCTTCGGCATCTCCATCACCACCGCCTGCGTCCGCGTCGCCGACTCCATGAGCAAGCCCATCCTGGGCCCGATCTTCGCCGGCGTGCTGCTCCTCGTCACCTACGCACTCACTCAGACCATCTACGCCGCCTTCCGACAACCTATGTGGCTCGCCCGCTTCGGCCGCCGCGAGCTCACCCGCCCCCGCCTCATGCTCGTCGAGTTCGTCGGCCTCATCACCATCGCCATGGCCTTCAGCCCCCAGACCAACGCCCGCTTCATCGTGCAGATGCTGCCGCTCGCCTTCCTCCTCGCCGGCACCATCATCGGTGCCCGCACGCCCAAGGCCCGCTGGCTCGGCCTCGCTGGGCTCGCCGTCATGTGGTTCGGCATCATCTTCCCGCCCGCCAGCGAGGCGACTCGCGAGCTCCGCCAGTGGTGGCAGGAAGCGGCGGGGCTGTGCACCTGCCTCGTGATCGCGTGGCTGCTGGGTGTGGCGGCGGTGCTGGGCGACGAGCCGTCGACTGGCCGGGAACACGACGCGTCTGTGACGAAGGTCAACTAGTCCGTTGATGATGCCGCGCGTTCTGAACGAGTTTGCGGATCAACAACGCCGTGCAACCGTGCAGCGAGCGACTGCGGGAGCATGTCGTGCCAGGCGAGCATACGACGTGCCCACCAGACTGTGACCGTCGTGTTCTCGTCGATCTCCCGAACGCGTTGATCGAGGTGACGGTCGCCCCGAAGAAGGACTTCGTCTTCACGCACGCGTGCGGGCAGCGACGGCAGCAAGCGGGCGGCCGCGGCATGCGCCTCCG
This sequence comes from Phycisphaerales bacterium, assembly GCA_044375915.1. Classification (GTDB taxonomy): domain Bacteria; phylum Planctomycetota; class Phycisphaerae; order Phycisphaerales; family UBA1924; genus JAFEBO01. The sequence continues at coordinate 8,987 of JBILLU010000072.1, read as the reverse complement.
CGAGCGACGGCTCGGCCGCGACGACGATGCCTTCGGACGGCAGGGCCACTGCCCAGGAAGTCGTCGGCAACCCCGAGCGTGCCCGTTCTGATAGGGAGAGCCGTATCTGTGCGATCTCGACTTCGCGGCTGGCAAGTTCGCGCACTTGTGGTGAAACTCGCGGCCTGAACGTGACGATGCGGATGCAGTCGCCGCAGGACAGAAGGCAACTGATCGCGATGGCCTCGCCCAGCCGGGAGAGCATCATTCGAAATGCGACGATGACCGCGGCACAAAGCACAAGCGAACCGAGAACGTAGTAGACGTTCAGCAAGAGCGGTCGCTGGCTCCATCCGGTGATGAGTTCCAGCACGGCACCGATCAACATGACCGACCCGACGAGACCGATTCCGGCGTCCAGCGACAGAAAGCGGGCGAGATCGCCTTGCCAGATCCAGATCACCTCCGCTGTTCCGGAACGGATCGCGACCGTCCGACTTGTGAGTCGGTAGTGCATCGGATAGAGCAAACGTAGAGGTTCTTGTCGCGAAGTCTGGTTCACTTGTCCCCCCGCTTCGCTACCTCCGTCTGGCACCGCAGCGTGAGCGTCTCGCGATCGAGCGTGATGGCGACCACGCGGACCTGGCGGCCGTCTTCGAGGCGCAGCGTCGCGTTGGGCAGCGCGGGCGATGTGCCGCTGGCGATCTTCCACGCGCGGTTGTGCTTGTCCGCGCTGCTGAAGAGGCTCTCGGCCCGCCCGCCGAGGAGCGAGGCGGGCAGCACGAGCGAACCGATGCCGGCGCGGCCGGAGCGGAGATAGAGGCCACTGGCTTCAATCCGCGGCGATGCGCCGACGCACACGACCGAACGTGAGCCGCTGTCGACCGACGCCGCGAGCCAGAGACGCGATGGATCGAACGCGGCCTGCACGTTCTCGACGCCGACGGGCCAGATGAAGCGATCGTCGAGGTTGCGGAGCCAGTCGGGGAGTTTGCAACTGAGCCACGCGGTGGCCTCGTCCTGAGATATCGTGAGATCCCACGGCTCGCCGGTGGCGCCGGTGGCGGGGTCGACCTCGCCGCGGTACTTGTAGAGCTGGGTGATGATGCGGTTCTCGACCCGCTGCGCCGAGTCGACGAGGGCCGCGTCGCGCGGGTTGATGGTGCGGAACCACCGGGGCGTGCGCAGCGTGAGCAGGTAGCCGAAGATGGAGAACGCCGCGATCGCGGTGATCAGCCACACGCCAAGCATCGCCAGCGATCCGTGGTCGCCGCGGGCGGAGCGGACTGCGACGCGGGCACCGCGACGCAGGTGCGGGAGCGCGATCGAGCCGTGACGGCTGATGGCGCCGAGGCGAGACAACGTGACCCCGATGCGTTCTCCGATCCGCTCGGCGAGCGCGTGGAGCTCGCGTCCCCAGTCGGGCGGCGGCGGAGAGGATGATCGCTTGGAGGCCAAGAACCAAGAGTACGAAGAAGCGAGCTTGGGCGGGTGTTGTCGTCGGGTGCCATCAGTCCGCCGGCTTGGCGGCGCGACGGATGTGGGGTGGGTTGGGCGTTGGTTGTTGCAGACGCACCAGTCGCGCGGCTCCGGGCAGCCGCGGACTGGTGGCACCAAACTGGGGGCACCAAGAGAAGCAGGAAGACCGGCCGGAGGCCGGTCCCACTGGGAAATGAATCCCACTGGAATGAAAAAGACCCGCGATCGCTCGCGGGTCTTTCGAGGGCAGGGTTGTTGCCAACCAGAATCAGCGCTTGCTGAACTGGAAGCGACGGCGGGCGCCGGCCTGGCCGTACTTCTTACGCTCGACCTCGCGGCTGTCGCGGGTGAGCAGGCTCATCTCGCGGAAGCGGGCTTCGAGGGTCGGGTCGAAATCGACCAGAGCGCGAGCGACGGCGAGGCGGCAGGCCTGGGCCTGGCCCATCGTGCCGCCGCCGTGGCAGCGGATCACGACGTGCATCTTGTCCATCAGGCTGGCCGAGCGGAGGGCCTCGGTGACGTCGTTGCGGTCGCGCATCTCGGCGAAGTACTGCTCGAGGGTCTTGGTGGCGCGCTTGCCTTCCTTCTTGGCGGCCTTGCTGTCGCGGTCCACTTCGAAGATGATGCCGGCATCAACGCCCTTGGCGGGCTTGAGGCGGACGCGGGCGACGGCGCTCTTGCGGCGGCCGGTGCCCCACCACCAACCGTGGCGGTCGGCGGGCTTGGCGGTGCGGAGCGGACGGGGCGCCGGGGCCTCGCCGGGGATCGCGGGCGTCGCGCTGAGGCCCGCGGGGATATTGAGACCAGAGATCGTGCTCATGTGTTTTTCTCGTGTGAGGCTTGTTTATTCAGCGGCGGGCGTTGGCCTCGGCCGCGTGTGTGCGGGTGGTCGGACTCAGGAGACCTTCAGTTCCTTGGGCTTGTGCATCGCGTGCGGGTGCTCGCTGCCCTTGACGACGTGGAGGCCCTTCAGCATGAGGCGGCTGAGGCGGTTCTTGGGGAGCATGCGACGGACCGCGTCCTTGACGAGGGTTTCCGGATCGCGCTCGCGAACCTGGCCGTAGGTCTGGGTCTTGAGACCACCGGGGTACTCGGTGTAGCGCATCTTGAGGCGCTGGGTGGCCTTGTTGCCGGTCAGTTCGACCTTCTCGGCGTTGAGGACGATCACCTGCTCGCCGCAGTCGACGTGGGGGGTGTAGTCGGGGCGGTGCTTGCCGATGAGGACGATGGCGACCTCGCTGGCGAGGCGGCCGAGCGGGATGCCCGCGGCGTCCACGACCCGCCAGGTCTTGGAGCCCGAACCGGGCTTGAGCAACGATGTCTGACGACGATGCATAACCGACCTCCGATAGCCGAGCGGCCCGTGAACCCAGGCGACGGAAAACCGTGCGATGGGACGACGAGGCGTCCGGACCTTCCAACTCGCCGCCTACTGGGCGGGGCAGGCTCGGGTGGACCGAGCAGGATTTCCCAAATGGGAGAGACAAGGTTAGGCGGGGAGGGACCTTGGGGCAAGGCGGAAGCCCATGCCTGATGGCCAGTGGGACCGGCCTCCCGGCCGGTCGACGGTCGGGTGGAAGTGGCGGTGGATCAAGGAATAAGGAAGACCGGCCGGAGGCCGGTCCCACTGGGGTTGGGACTTCTCACGGCACCGGGCGGGGCATGGTGTAGGTGGCGCGGACGGCGCGGACCTGCATCGAGGTGTCCCAGGTATTGGTGGTGCTGCTGACGGCCAGAAGGATGGCGGCGTTCGAGTTGTCGACGACGGTGTTCAGCGGGATATCGATGAATCGGCTGGCGTTGGTCGAGCTCGAGCTGCCGCCCGAGCCGAGCAGGATGTTGGTCGGCGTGCCGGGGAAGTACGCCAGGACCGACAAGAAGAGGTCGGCCCCGGAGTTGTCATAGAAGTAGAAGCGCAGGTTGGTGAGCGTGGCGCCGTTGGGCAGGTCGAGCTCGGCGGTGAGCTGTTCGTTGGAGACGCCGTTATCGAAACCGGCGCCTTCGCCGACGGCTGCGATGTTGCGGACCGGCGTGCCGTTGCGAGCTCGGAAGCTGATGTAGGCGACCATCTCGCTGCTGGTGATCGGGCTGGCGTAGGCGAAGTTCGGGGCGGTGACGGTGCCGGTGAACGCGGCGGCTCCGGTGTTGGCGATGGTCAGGCGGGTGTTGTTGGTGTCGGTGCGGAACTGCAGGCCGCCGGGGGTGCGGGGGTTGTTATAGATGATGCCGGCGCCGGCGGTGCCGACGGCGGGGCGGCCGAAGAGGATGCCGGTCTCGGAGCCGTTGGCACTGAGCAGGGAGAGATAGCCGCCGTTGCTGCCCTCAAAGGCCGCGAGCACGCCGGACTGCGGCGTGATCCCCGCCGAGCCGGAGCGGACATGCAGCGGCGCGGCCGGGGGGCTGACGCCGATGCCGACGCGGCCGCCGGTGTAGGCCAGGTCAGATCCGACCTGCGCCCACGGCGGGTTGGTGATCGAGGCGGGGATGCCGGTGATGCCCGACCACGGCACGGCGTCGGCCAGCAAAGCCCAGATCGCCTTAGGCGTCGGCTGCACGGGCTGGCGCGGGCTGAGCACGATGGGGACGGTGACGGGGAAGCCGACGGCGCACTCGAGGTAGGTGCGTCCGGCGTTCCAGACCGAGGGCGGGATGTTGACGAGGGTGGAAAAGACGCCGTTGGTGACTTGGACGCGGGGGACGAAGATCGCGGTGGTGAGAGCGGTGCCACCGGTGGAGGCGTTGAAGACCTGGAAGGTCATGTCGAAGGGCCCGTTGGCGGGCGTGCCGTTGTCGGCGAGGCGGCCTTGGTAGAGGATGGAGGTGGCGGTGTCGTTGGGCGAGGTGAAGGAGAGGGTCATGAAGGCGTTGCCGAGCACGCCGCCGGGGTTGGCGCACTGGACGACGGTGGAGATGGTGTAGGTTCCGGCGGGCAGGGTGCCGGTCTGGCTGATGGTGCGTCCGGAGACGATGGTGCCGCCGGGGCCGCTGAGGTCCGTGCCGATGCTCGTTTGTGCCGCCCCGCTCGAGAAGCTGTCGGACACCTCGAGGATGTAGCCCGTCGGTGACGCGAGCGTGAAGACGACCTGGGCCTGGGCCGCGGCGGTGGGGTTGCCGGCGAAGCCCGGGGTGCGGAGGTCGAAGTTTGTGCTGAAGAAGAGAGCGCCGGTGTTGATGCTCGAGACGACGCCGACGGTGGAGGCCGACGCTCCCGCGCCGACGGCGACGCTCGTGTTGAAGTCGCCAAAGTCCCCGACCGCCGTCGAGGCCGAGTTGTTCCCGGCCGAGCCCGAGACCGCGATGGTGCGGAGCTGGGAGTTGAAGGTGATCTGAGCGCGGGCAAGGGTCGGCGCGAGAGCGAGCGCGGCCAGCGTCAGCGCTGCGCGGAAGAATGAACGGAAATCGAGCGTGGCACGCATGAGCGGGGCTCCAGGTTGGCGGGGATGCGAAGTGCTTTTCGGGGCCCGCCGCTCTGGGGGGCCGGATACCGAATGTACCTCACGATGGTCATGGATGGAAGGTGAATCTGCGCACTTGCGTGACGGTCGCGGTGTTCGTGAAGCGTCCTCGGGTGACGCGGCGAGATTGGGATCTGATGGATGGACCGAGAAGACGGGCCGCTTTGTGGTCCCAGTGGGACCGGGGTTGTCTTGGGGTGCCATCCGTCCGCTGGCTTGGCGGCGCGACGGATGCGGGGTGGATTGGGCGCGAGGGTTCCAGACGCACCAGTCGCGCGGCTCCGAGCAGCCGCGGACTGGTGGCACCAATGGTGATTGGAAGACCGGGCGGAGGCCGGTCCCACTGGCTGATAAAGACAGCGGGCCGCATTGCTGCGGCCCCGCGGCGGGATCGGCCGGTGCGTTGCGGGTCGCACCGGCGGAGGCATGGTCGAAGGCAGGCGGTCTACTCACAGAACAGGTTGTCGTAGTTCACGATGAAGATCGAGAAGTCGGCGTCATCGGTGTCGAGGTCGCCGTCGAGGTCGGCGGCGGGGGAGACCAGGAAGTCGTACGCGCCGATGAACTGGCTGAAGTCCTTGTCGTCGACGTAGCCGTCGTAGTTGAAGTCGCCGGCGCAGGGGCGGACGAGATAGACAAAGCGGGGGACGGGGACGTTGTTGGTGGACGTGCCGACGGTGGCGGCGAAGCCCCCGGCGTACCAGCTCTGGAAGAGCGAGCCGAGGCCAAAGGAGTCGATGACGGTGTCGAGGAAGATTGGGGTCGAGCCGCTGCCGCTGTGGCGGACGGTGAAGTAGACGCCCTTGCCGTAGTTCTGCCAGGGGCGGTTGAAATCGATGAAGAGCGACGGCGGTGCGAGGGGCGACTCATAACGCACGCGCATGGCGTCCACGCTGAGCGGGCCGACGCGGGTCTGCACTGCCAGGCCACCGACGTTCTCGGCGAAGGTGCTGCTCATGAATCCCGGGCTGGTGTTGGCGACGCCCATCTCGATGCCGTAGAGGGAGAAGGCGGTGTCGTTGAGCGGCCACGCGGCTTCGTTGGCATACGCGCGGAAGAGCATGCCGGAGAACGTGGCGTTGTAGGGGATGGACTCGAACACCTGATCGGAGAGGACCGACTGATAGGTGCGGGACTCGGCTTGCGTGAGCGTGTTCAGGCCGCTGTTGCCCTGGGTGGTGGCGAGCGAGCTCGTCATGTCGAGCACGGGCGTGAAGAAGAGTTTCGTGACCGGGACGTTGGTGCGATTGCCGAGCGTGGCGTCGGGGCTGACGGTGCTGGTGATGGCGGCGATGCGGGTGCCCCAGCCGCCGCCGGACGTGTCCTTGGCGACGGCATCGGCCTGCATGGTCGCCGGGTTGGCGAGGCTGTAGCGGATGGTGACGAGCAGCGTGCCGCCGGGGTAGGAGTAGGGGCGATCAAAGAGGATGCGGCGACCGAAGCGCTGGGGCGTGCCCTCGGCGGAGCCGCCGGGGAACCACTGGCGGCTCATCACCATCGGACCGGAGCGGACGAGCACCGCGCCGGGTCCGGCGTTGGTGGCGAAGCTGGTGGAGAGATTGCTCGGCGTGCGGGTGGACTGCTGCACGGTGACGTCGAAGCGGGTGAAGACGAGGTCGGCGCTGTTGGGGAAGGCGTTGGCGCCCAACGCGCCGTCGCCCTGGCGGAAAGTCAGACCCTGGATGATCGAACCGGGACGGGCGGCAAGGAGTTCGTCCTGCGCGATGGCGACTTGGATCACGCCGCCGGAGGTGCCGAAGACCGGGAGTGCGGCGTTGGGTTCCTCGGTGACCCAGTTGGAGGGCGACTGGGTGGCGGCGTCGAAGATGAGTTCGAGCGAGGGGACGTTGGCGTTGATGATGGTGTGCGAGGTGGCGCTGAAGCCGGTCTGGAAACCGGCGCGGGCGCCGGAGATGAAATCGACCGAATTCGCGCCGATGCCGACGGTGTCGGGGAAGCCGTTGTGGCGGATGACGACCGAGAGGTGCCCGCCGCGGTATTCGTAGGGCTTGTCGAAGAGAACCTTGAAGGTGTAGGCCTTGGGGGAGGTGCCGGTGTCGAGGAAGGCGTTGGCGGGGATGGTGAGGGCGCCGGTACGGACGATGGTGCGATCTGCGGCGACCTCGTTACTGGCAACGGTGAAGCTCATCTCGTCGGGCGAGCGCGGGGACCGCGACAACTCGACCTGGAAGTTGGTGGTGCCGATGGCGTTCACCGGCGCGGTGACGCCGTCGGGTTCGAGCCGGAAGCCCAGGCCCTGAATGAGGCTGCCCTTGGGGATGTGGACCAGTTCGCTGGCGTCGTACACGACCTGCGTGGTGCGGGCGGTGGTCTGGAAGGGCGTGACGAGGAAGGTGTCGTCGCCGTCGAGTTGGTCCAAGGGCGGGTAGGCGCGGCTGTAGTTGTCGGGCGGGGCGTAGCGGATGCGGAGGACAGGGGCGTTGGTCTTGGCGCCGACGGTGGCGGAGGCGGAAGAGAAGTCGGCGAGCGCGACCATGTTGGCCGAGAGCGGGTCGCTGGTGGTGATGGCGTCGGCGAAGCCGGCGAGGGCGATCCCGGGGAAGCCGGAGTGGCGGAGCGTGATGCAGAGATCGCCGCCGGTGTAGACGTAGCGGTTGGTGAAGGGGATGAACGCGGCGAAGGCGTTGGGTGAAGCTGGTGAACCGGGGAACGCGCCGGCGCTGATGAGCAGCGGGCCGCTGCGGGCGGTGACGGTGTCGGGAGCGGCGTTGGCGGCAAAGGTGGCGCTAGCGCTGGCGGGCGGGTAGAGCGACGAGCCGATGGTGATGTCGTACTGCGTCGCGGTTGTGTTGGCCGAGGGCCAGGTTGCCTGACCGGCGTCGAGTCGATAAGCGATGCCGGTGATGACCGAGCCGACGGGGATCGAGGTCAGCTGCGAGCGGGCGATGATCCACTGCAGTGTGCGGGCGCCGGAACTGAGGGAAGTCGAGAGGCCACCGGAGCCTTCGACGGCGGCGGCGGCGTTGGGGGCGACGGCTTCGTCGGCGCGAGCGAACGCGCCGAGCATCGTCGCCATGCCAATGGCGACGGACATCAGTCGGCGCAGCGTTGCATTCACCATCCCGCGTTCTCTCTTTCGAATCCGGCTTGCAGATCGGCCATTCCCGCTTCCCTCAGGAGCGAAGCCCGCGGCCGGATGCCGCAGCGAATTCCGAGAGAGATCGACGGAAATGGGAAAGGCTTATCGGAACTGCCTGCATCGTGGGATGAGGGAGGGTGGCAGGAATGGTCGGCGATGGTCGGGGGATGGAGGTGGTGGGCACAAAAAAGAACGCGGCCGCCGGAGCGGCCGCGCTTTGAAGGAGCGTGCGGAGGACGAGAAGGCGTTGGCTTAGGGGCAGACGACCTGGTCGTATGCGACGACGAAGATCTGGAAGTCGTTGTCGTCGACGACGTTGTCGCCGTTGATGTCGCAGGCGGGGTTGGCCGGGGGGATGATCACCGCGTCGTAGGCGACGGTGAAGATCTGGAAGTCGAGGTCATCGACCACGCCGTCGGAGTTGAAGTCGGCGGGGCAGTTGCCGACGGTCCACCAGAAACCGGCGGCGTGGCTGTAGTTGCCACCCGTGGCGAACGGCGCGCCGAAGGCGGCGGCCTGACCGATGGTGCCGCTGAGGGTGTACTGACCACCGGTGGCGTTCTGTCCGCCGCCGCCGGCGATGACAGAAGACTTGATGGTGTACTGAGCCGAGGCGGTGGAGGCCAGAAGGCTCAGAGTAACGGCAGCGGCAAACTTCATGGAACGCATCTCAGTTCCCCTTTCGGCCGGGCGGACCCGGTTTGATTCTTCAACCCGCGACATGCGGGGCACCTTCTGGATACAAGCGGCAGTGCGTCGCACGGACCCTCAGAGGCTACCGAAAAGACGCGAGAATGCCAACTGAAATATGCCAGACGAATGGCACATTCCAAACAAAACCCTTTTGTGCGACGATGTCGTGTGACCGGCTAGGGGCAGAGCAGCTCGTTGTACGCCTGAACAAAGACCTGGAAGTCGGCGTCGTCGGTGTTGGCGTCGCCGGTGAGGTCGGCGCGGGGGTCGAGGAGGGTGTC
>JBILLU010000277.1:0-3723 GCA_044375915.1 Phycisphaerales bacterium | reverse complement strand
CACGTCCCCTTCGGGCAGCAACAGCGGACACAACTCGTCGTGGCAAGGCCATGGGCGGGAGTATAAGTTTCCCCATGCCCACCGCACGCACGATTTCTGTCGGCTCTTCCTCCCCCTCGCATGGTGTGGGTTGGGAGGGGGCTAGGGGGTGGGTTCCTTGTGCGTGCCTCATCACTCTCGCGTGCCTGCTCCCCGCCTGCGCCACCGCCGACCGCAGCACCGACAACACCCCCGTTGTCAGCGCCGCGTCCAACGCGCCCGTCACCACCACATCGCTTGACGCCGCCACCGTTTACCGCGCCGCGCCCTGGACCAAGAACTACAAGGAAGGCGCCCGCCTCATCCGCCGCGAGGCCGAGCCGCTCGCCGCCAACCCCGACACGCCCAACACCCAGGCATGGACGATCTCCGAGTACGAGACCCGCGATCCCAAGCTGAAGGGCGCCCTCGTCCGTCGCACGACGCTCGAGCGCAGCGCCGACGGCGGCATCTTCCTGAAGCAGCTCGACCTCGCCGCCGAAGGCCGCATTCTCTCCTTTGACCCCGCCCTCGTGCTGATGCCCGCCACCCTCACCAAGCCCACCACCAGCACCGCCGACGTCACCATGTCCGACGCCAAAGGCGGCAACAAGACCCGCGGCACCGCCACCCAGACCACCACCCTCCTGGGCACCAAAGACGGCCTCTTGCGGCTCGAATCCGCCCTCGTCGCCAAGTTCGACTTCACCACCGTCGACCGCACCGCCATCCTCGACATCGACCCCGCCAAGGGCGTCGTCCGCGAAACACAGGAACGCGTCGTCAAGGTCGGCCTGTTCAATATCAGCCGCCAGACCCAAACCGTCACCCTCACCGCCCAGGACGAGCCGTAAGCCCACGCCATGCGCCCGCCCAACGCGCCTCCCCAACCCGCGAAGCGGGGAGGGGTGGCCGAGCGAAGCAAGGCCGGGGCGGGGTGTCTTTCCTTTGCTCGCCTGCACCCCTGCCCACCTCTTCCCATATCATGCTCACCGCGGCGTTCCCACACCACGCCGCTCTCGCACCGGCCCGCGCTCTCATCCAGCCGCGCCCCTGCTTCGTGGAGAGTCGACATGGTGACCACCGCCCTCAAGCCCTCCGTCAGCAACCTACCCGGCCCCGAGGTCTTCCACGTCGATTCCGCACACGACGAAAAGCCCTACATCTACGTCAACGGCCAGATGCTCCCCAAGAACAAGGCCATGGTCTCCGTCTACGACCACGGCCTGCTCTACGGCGACGGCATCTTCGAAGGCATCCGCGTCTACAAGGGCAAGATCTTCCTCTCCAAGCAGCACATGGATCGCCTCTACCACTGCGCCGAGCAGATCCGCCTCAAGATCCCCGTCAGCCCCGATGAAATGGTCGCCATCCAGCGCAAGTGCATCGAAGCCAACAACCTCTCCGACTCCTACATCCGCCTCGTCGTCACCCGCGGCTATGGCACCCTCGGCCTCGACCCCCGCAAGTGCCCCGTCCCCGGCGTCATCTGCATCGCCGACACCATCTCCCTCTTCCCCCAGGAGATGTACGAGAACGGCATGCGCGTCATCGTCGCCAATCGCCCCAAGACCCCCATCCCCTGCCTTGACCCCCGCGTCAAGAGCCTCAACTACCTCAACAACATCCTCGCCAAGTGCGAGGCCATCGACTACGGCTGCCACGAAGTCATCATGCTCAACACCGACGGCTTCGTCACCGAAGGCTCCGGCGACAACATCTTCATCATCAAGAACGGCGAGATCTTCACGCCGCCCAGCGAGGCCGGCATCCTCGAAGGCATCACCAGAATGTTCGTCAAGACCCGCCTGGCCCCGATGCTCGGCATCAAGGTCACCGAAAAGGAAATGCGGCTCGAAGACGTCCTGACGGCTGATGAGGTCTTCCTGACCGGCAGCGCCGCCGAGATCATCGCCTGCACCCAGATCGACCAGCACGACGGCACGCAGATCACCAAGGTGAACTACGTCGGCAAGGGTGGGTCAGGGAAGAAGGCGCCGCCGGAAGGGCCCATCACCAAGAAACTCCGCCACAAGTTCCGCGAGATCGTGACGAGCGATGCCGTGCCGGAGGAGTAGTTACCTAAACCGGCCACGCAGCGATGTGCCACGATCACTCGCTGCTTTGAGCGAGTGATCGTGGTCGGACGGGTCTTCGCGTCCATTTCGGACGACGCCGCACCCACCCGCAAACACGCCCACGGCCTCCGAACAGACCGTGATCGTGGCACCCGGCCAGCGGGATCTGCTCGTACGAGCACTTTCGGCCTTGGAAAACAGGCCAACTCTGGTACACTGAGTGCGATTCAAGGCCTCGGTTCCGAGAACCGGCCGGGCCGTCGGAAAGCGCCCTGTCAGCGTTCCTGCGGTCCTCGCTCTTCCAGACATTTGCGGTATATGTATGAACAGAAACCCCAGAATCATCCTCGCCGCCTTTGCTCTTGTGCTCGCGTGCATCCAGGCGACCGCGGCGGGTCGCGGGGGGTGGGGGTTTGCATCGCGATCCTCCTGCCCGGGCGACCTGAACAACGACGGCTTCGTCGATGATTCCGACTTCGTCCAGTTTGCCGGCGCGTACGACATCCTCGATTGTGCCGATCCGGCAATGGCGCCGGGCTGTCCTGCTGACTTGAGCGGTGACGGCTTCGTCGATGATTCGGATTTTGTCGCCTTCGCCGCGGCGTACAACGAGTTGCTCTGTACTGTCAGAGAGATCGTGCTGCGGGACAGCATCGGACCGGATGACGCGCTGACCAACGGGGGTAGGGTTGTTGCGAATAACTCAAATTCGGTCTCGGGAATTGCGCACGTAGCATTCAATCTTTCCCCATCTGAGTCAGTTACATTAAAAGAAGTTTCGATGATCGTTGGTTCGCCCTCGGGTGATTTCCCCGCCATTGTTTGGAATGCCTTTGATTACGAAGTTCGCGTTTGGACCTCTCCTCAAGCTAGGGCGGCTAGTCCGCAGTTGGGAGATCTCATGAACTGCCAGTTCCCCTTCCCATCGAACTTCGCCTCGAACGGCTACATTCCGCCAGTATTTGGCTCGGCGGTTGGCGCTACTCCTTTTGATCTACCAACATTCACTTATATACTTCGATTCAATGTATTAGAAGGCGGGAATGCCACATGTCCTCCAGTGACACTCTTTTCAGGAGGTACTTATCCAATTGCTATTCAGGCTATAAGAGATGTAAACGTCAATACTGGCATGGGCATCATTTCATCACTTGAAACTGGCGTTACAGATATTCGGTATACCACTTCGAACCCAGCCGGAACTCCAGTAAGTAATTTCGCGGGTACGCCAGCACAGCCTGTTCTTACTGGAAGGGTGGGCTATAGGGTGGTGGGAGTTCCGCAGCAGCCTTAGTGTTCTTAAGGATGGCGTTTCGGGGGTATCGGACGATCCCATGTGGGATGGGCAGGTGGCCCGACCCCGGCGTGATGTGCCACGATTACCCGCCGCTCTGATCGGGTGATCGCGGTCGAGCCTGTACTCGCGTCCCTCTCGCCCCCGCCTCTCCCGCCCGGAGGGCGCACGACTGTTGCCGGCGGTTTCAACCGCCGGTCGAAGCCACCATTCTCTCACTGCCTTTGCGATCCCCGCCCCGGAGGGGCGGACGGGTGGTGCCTCGGCTCTTTCGTTCGCCCCTCCGGGGCGGGAAGACAGAAGGCAGGAAGAGGGAATCGGGGTGCCCGCACC
>JBILLU010000276.1:0-3737 GCA_044375915.1 Phycisphaerales bacterium | reverse complement strand
TCCTGATCGCGGCGGCGGTGTTCCAGATCTTCGACGGGCTGGCGATGGCCCTGAGCGGCGCGCTGCGCGGCGCGGGCGACACGACGTTCGTCGGCGTGGTGACGGTGGTGAGTTCGTGGGTGGTGATTGTCGGTGGCGGCTGGGTGGCGATCACGGTCTTCCCGCAGATCGAGTCGGTGGGCCCGTGGGGCGCGGCGGCGTTGTACATCATCACGCTGAGCGGGTTCACGCTGTGGCGGTTCCTTGCCGGCAAGTGGAAGCTGATCAAGCTGGTGCACGACGACAAGCACCCCCGGCCGGAGCCCCAGGCCTCGGTGGCGAGCGTGACGGACGGGGTGCTGTAAAAAAAGTTGCTGGCCGGGCCTTGCCTGTCAGGGTTGCGTTTGGTTTTGCGGTTGACTCGGCTGGCGCGGGCTCTAGTGTGACAGAGTCAGAAATTCGTGTGGCAGCGCACGTTGCGACCACACGCGTACACAAGGAGTCGGCATGAGCGGTGATCCTCTTGATACGGTGATCGGAACGAACGCGGGCGCCCGTGATGCGGCGGCTGCGACGAAGCATCTGGACACAGGTCGCAAGGCGGTGATGTCGGGCGATCGCGTGACCGCGATCGCGGAGTTCCGCCGCGCGGTGGCGAGCGATCCGAGCAACGCGGATGCGCTGTTCGGGCTGGCCTATCAGCTTGATCTTGTTGGAGAGGAAGAAGAGTCGCTGTCGCTGTACGAGCGTGCCGCGGCTCGGACGCCGGCGCACCTGAACACGCTGCTGAACCTGGCGGTGATGTACGAGGACCGCGGCGACCTGGTGCGTGCCGAGCGCTGCCTGCGTCAGATCCTGGACACCGAGCCGAACCACCCCCGTGCCCGCCTGTACATGAAAGATGTCATGGGCAGCAAGGAGATGGCGGTGGAGGAAGAGGCGGATCGCGACATCTTCAAGAAGCGTGCCCTGCTCGACACGCCGGTGACGGACTTCGAGCTCTCGGTGCGTGCCCGTACGTGCCTGAAGAAGATGAACATCCGCACGCTGGGCGACCTGCTCAAGATCACCGAGGCCGAGCTGCTCAGCTACAAGAACTTCGGCGAGAGCAGCCTGCTTGAGATCAAGCAGATGCTGGTGCAGAAGAACCTGCGGCTGGGCCAGGGCCTGGAAGACGCCCACCGTGCGGCACGCCGCGCGCTGCAGGAGCAGTACAAGGGCACCGGCCAGGAGCAGACGCTCGGCAAGCCTGTCACCGACCTCAACCTGTCGGTCCGCGCCCGCAAGGCGATCCAGTTGCTCAACATCCAGACGCTGGGCGACTTGGCGAGCCACACCGAGGCCGAGCTGATGGGCATCAAGAACTTCGGCGCGACGTCCTTGACCGAGATCAAGGACCGGCTGACCGAGTTCGGGCTGGGCCTGCGCAAGCTCGATTCGTGAGTCTGGCGTGACAAATTGAGAATGAACACCGAGGCCGGAGGGTGAACCTCCGGCCTCGGTGCTTTTGGTTGATGTCGGGTTGCCTGCGGGCGTCGTGGTCATCGCGTCAAAGGTTGTTCTTCGGAGTCGGGACGAATACACGCCCGACCACGATCATCCGCTCCGAGCAGCGGATAATCGTGGCACATCGCGACGTGATCAGGCCGCCGGCCAGTGGATGGAGAGGTCGGACAGGTCGCGACAGGAGGACGGGATGGGCGAGTACACCTCTGTGATCACTTGGAATCGGGACGGCGCGATATTCACCGACAGTCGCTACAGCCGCGGCCATCGATGGCAGTTTGACGGGGGCGTCGAAGTTCCGGCATCCTCGTCGCCGAACGTTGTGCCGCTTCCGATGTCAGTCGCTACGGCGGTGGACCCGGAAGAGGCGTTCGTTGCGAGTTTGTCCAGCTGCCACATGCTGTGGTTTCTGTCTATCGCGGCCAAGCGCGGGTATGTCGTAGACACCTATCGGGACGAGGCTGTCGGCGTTATGGGGAAGGACTCATCCGGAAAGATGGCGATGACGCTCGTCACGCTTCGCCCAAAGATTCGGTTTAGCGGTCCGCAGCGCCCCACGGTGGATACCTTGGCCTCCATGCACCATGAGGCGCATGACAAGTGCTACATCGCCAATTCCGTCCGAACTGAAGTTCGGTGCGAACCGATCCTGTAGGGCAAGAGCGCCGCGCGTTCTCGACCGCCCCGATGGTGGTCCGATCGAAGCCGTGTGAAGGGGGGCGGTTCCAGGAGCGGCGGAAGCCGTTGCTGTGAAAAGACTCGCAGTAGCGAAGGCGAGAGAAGACGCAACGCGGCGACGGCGTGGCGAACGATCGGCGACCGGGAGTGGCATCATCCATCAACGGAGACACGCGGCGCACGCTTTGCAAGTGATTCGTCCACGCTTGTTGTTCCGGGCATGGTCACGCATCGCGGACGACGGTCTCGTCGCGTTCGTTGGTTTTGTGATAGCTGAGGCGGGCCTCGGCGTAGCGCTCGGGGGAGACGTGGAGGTCGGGGGTTTCGCCGCGTTGGTGTTGGGCGTGGAGGTGCTTCAAGAACGGGACGCACCACATGCAGCCGGTGCCGGCGGAGAGGCATTCGGAGATGAGCGACGCCACGGGCGGGTTTTCAACCGCGAGGAAGGTGCGGATCTTCCGCAGGCTGACGCGGAAGCAGAGGCAGACGTGGTCGTCGGGGTTCATTGGTTAGGCACTGGGCACTAGGCACTGGGCACTAGGGGAAGGCATCGGGCATTGGGCATCGGGGGAATGCCGTGAGGAGTGGAGGCATTGTTGCAGACGCATCAGTCGCGCGGCTTCGGGGCAGCCGCGGACTGATGGCACCGGTTGCGGGTTTGTGGGTGTGGAGCGTTCAACGCACCCCTCCCCGGCCTTGCTTCGCTCGGCCACCCCTCCCCGCTTTGCGGGGCGGGGAGGCGCGTGCGGCGTTCGTGTGACATTACGGACAGAGCACCGTGTCGTAGGTGACGACGAAGGTCTGGAAGTCGGTGTCGTCGGTGATGCTGTCGCCGTTGAAGTCGGCGTTGGTGTATTTGGCAGGGGCGGTGAGGGTGTCGTAGAAGCCCACGAACTGCTGGAAGTCGAGGTCGTCGACGACGGTGTCGGCGTTGAGGTCGCCGGGGCACCTGATGCGGCCGTGGAGGTAGTTGCCGGCGGCGAGGGCGTCGATGATGCCGTGGCCGAAGTAGTCGTCGCGACCGGGGGTGCCGGCGTCGGCGGCGGTGTGTTCGAGGACGTAGCGCACGGTCTGGGGCGGGAGCGCGGGGAGCGGCGCGGCGGGTTTGAAGGCGGAGAAGAGGAGTGCGGCGGCGCCGGCGACGTGGGGCGTGGCCATGGAGGTGCCGTCGAAGAGGTCGTAGTCGTGGCCGCTGGAGGCTTGGCCGATGGTGACGGTCGCGCCGTCGCCGAGAGCGAGGATGGCGTTGCCGTCGGCCTGGGAGACGGTGACACCGGGGCGGAAGGTGGAGTAGCCCATGTCGGCGTTGAAGCTGCCGCTGGTGTTGTTGGCGAGGATGACGGCGTAGGCGCCGGCGTCCCAGGCGTTCTCGATGACGAAGTCGACGCCGATGAAGTCGGAGATGAAGGAGCGTTGGATGAGAGCGATCTCGCCGCGAACGCTGCTCGGGAAATCGAAGAGGAAGCCCTCGGCGCAGTCGTAGACCTTGCCGGTGTAGGCGCGGAGGGGCGTGCCGAGGATGTGGTTGGCGGGCTTGGTGGTGGTGCCCCACTTGACGGTGAGGGAGCGGAGCG
>JBILLU010000071.1:0-15089 GCA_044375915.1 Phycisphaerales bacterium | reverse complement strand
GGGAAATCGAAGAGGAAGCCCTCGGCGCAGTCGTAGACCTTGCCGGTGTAGGCGCGGAGGGGCGTGCCGAGGATGTGGTTGGCGGGCTTGGTGGTGGTGCCCCACTTGACGGTGAGGGAGCGGAGCGGAACGGTGCTGAGCACGCTGACGCCCGGTGCGGCGACGGAGATGTCGGGGCGGAAGTTGGAGAAGTCGGCCCAGGCGCGGTTCTCGTCGACGGCGGCGACGGCCATGACGGAAGAGAAGGTGCCCGGGTAGGCGTTGGAGGTGTCGCCGTCGTTGCCGGCGGCGGCGACGATGAGCGAGCCGGCGGCGAGGGCGGCGTCGCAGGCGTCCTTGAGGGACTGGGGCGCGGTGGGCCCGCTGAGCGACATGTTGATGACCTTGGCGTTGTTGGCGACGGCCCAGTTGATGCCGCTGATGATGTCGGACCAGTTGCCGAAGCCCTCGTTGTCGAGGACTTTGCCGACGAGGAGCTGGGCCTGCGGCGCGACGCCGACGACGCCGAGGGAGTTGTCGAGTGCGAGCGCGGTGCCGGCGACGTGGGACCCGTGCTGATCGATGTCGTCGACGGAGAGGCCGGCGACGAAGGACTGCGCGAGGGTGGCGGGCGGGAGATCGGGATGGGTCATGTCGAGGCCGGTGTCGAGGACGGCGAGGCGAATGTCGGTGCCGTTGCCGAACTTGGGCCAGAACGACGGGGCATTGACCATCGTGATGCCGTAGGGCGTGGATTGAGAGGCTTTGCGGGCGAGGCCATCGTGTTCGGCGTAGCGGACGCCGGGTGTGGCGTTGAGGGATTGGACGATGGCGGCGGCGCGATCGGGATCGACCTTGAGAATGGCCAGGCCGGGAACGAGGTCGATTGTGGATTCGACGCGTTCGACGCCGAGGGACTGGAGGGCGGCGTCGGCGAGCGGGCCGCTCGCGCGATCGGCGAAGGGCTCGAAGCGGACCAGGATGCGGGCGGGTTTGTTCAGCTCGGCGGCGATCTGGTCGAGTGTGAGGAAGCCGCGGCCGGGTTGGTCGCCGTCACGCGCCGAGGGCGAGTTGAGGAAGATGGCGTTGGGGTGCGAGCGCGTGGGGAGGCCGGCGAGCGCGGCGGAACCGGCGCAGGCGAGCACGGCCGCGACGGCGGCGCGGCGGAGGAGAGCGTGAGACATAGGTTGTCCTTGTGATACCGAGAGCGGAGAAAAGAGAATCGAAACCCGGCACGAGATAGCAGGCCCGGAATCGGGCACGGAGATGCTCACGGACTATTAGAACTCGGGCGTCAAGGGTTGCGGGAAAGTGGGAAAATCAGACCTCGAGCGGCGTTGGTCCGATCGGGCCGCGGGTTCGATGTCGTTGCGAGAAGTCCGCTGGCGTGGCGGCGCGCCGGATGGTTTGGCGTGGGGATGAGGTTGGTTTCTGCAGACGCAGCAGTCGCGTGGCTCAAGGCAGCCGCGGACTGGTGGCAGCCAACGGAGTCACGGGCAGAGCAGGGCGTTGTAGGAATTGGCGAAGATGACGAAGTCGGAATCTTCGGTGGAGGCGTCGCCGTTGAAGTCGCCGGCGGTGTAGGGCGCGGGGGCGATGAGGGCGTTGTAGAAGTCGGCGAACTGGACGAAGTCGGTGTCGTCGACGACGCCGTCGTTGTTGAGATCGCCTGGGCAATCGATGCGGCCATGGAGGTAGCCTGCGGCGCCGACGGCGTTGATGATGCCCCAGCCGTAGCGCTTGTCGAAGCCGACATCGCCGGCCTCGATGGCGGTGTCTTCGAGCACCCAGCGGACGGTGCTGGGGCCGAGGGCGGGGAACGGGGCGGCGGGGATGAAGTTGCTGAAGAGGAGGGCGGCGGCGGCGGTGACGTGGGGTGCGGCCATGGAGGTGCCGCTGAAGTTGGCGTAGTCGTGTCCGTTGTTGAACTGCGAGATGGTGACGACGGCGCCGTTGTTGGCCTGAAGAACATCGCCGTCGGCCTGCGAGACGGTGACGGCGGGGATGGTGGACGACGCGGCGCCCATGGAGGCCTGGTTGAGGCCGGTGGTGTTGTTGGAGATCACGACACCGATGGCGCCGGCGTTGAACGCGTTGGTGACTTTGGTGGCGAAGGAGAACGAGCCGCCGCGGCGGATGTGCGCGATGTTGCCGCTGACCTGGGGCGGGAAGTCGATGGCGTTGCCGCCGAAGCCGCAGAAGTAGGCGGGGGCGGAGACGGTGCGGGTGGAGGTGCCGGTGATCTTGAGCGAGGCACGATCGGAGCCGACGAAGTTGGACTTCCACGCGATGAGCGGCACGGTGGAGGGGATGCTGACACCGGGTGCTGCGACCGAGCAGTGCGCGCCGCTGGTGGAGGAGTTGGAGATCATGCCGAAGCCGTCGACGTTGGCGACGGGCATGGCGAAGGGATAGGCCGCGGGGTAGCGGATCTGCTCGACGCCGGTGTTGCCCATGGTGCAGACGGGCAGGGTGCCTGCGGCGTGTGCGGCGGCGACGGAATCCGCAAACGCCTGGCTGAACGCGGTGCCGCTGAACGACATGTTCACCGCGCGAGCGCCCTGGGCGACGGCCCAATCGAGGCCGGCGATGATGTCGCTGGTGAAGCCCGCGCCGCTGTTGGCGATGACCTTGGCGGTGATGAGCTGGGCCTGGTGGGCGACGCCGACGATGCCGATGTCGTTGTCCACGGCGACGGCGATGCCGGAGACGTGCGAGCCGTGGTCTTCGAGGTCTTCGGGGCCTTCGACGACGGGGTTGGTGACGAAGGACGAGATGGCGACGGGCGCGGGCAGATCGGGGTGGCCGGTGTCGAGGCCGCTGTCGAGGACGGCGAGTTTCACGCCGGTGCCGGCGTTGCCGTAGGTGGACCAGACGGTGGGCGCGCCAATGAAGAGCACGCCGTAGCCAGTGGACTGGGCGTCGACGTGGTGAACGCCGTCGAGTTCGGCGTACTGCACGCCGGGGGTGTTGTTGAGCTTCGCGACGACTTCCGCGGCGTTGTCGCTCGTGGTGCGCAGGACGGCGACGCCGGGGACGAGGTCGATGGTGCGGGCGACTTCGCGCACGCCCGCGGCCTGGAGCGCCGGGCCGAGCGCGGCGCGATCGGCGAAGGGCTCGAAGCGGACGATGACGCGGGAGGGATGGAACGCGGCGGGCGCCGTCAGGACGTCGCGTGAGGCGATGCCCTTGCCGGGGGTGTAGCCGGCGAGCGAGTCGAGCGAGGCCTTCTCGAAGGCGGCGGGCTCCTGCTGGGCCTTGGCAGAAATCCCGAGGGTGAGACCTGTGAGCGCAACGAGAGCGAGCGAGCGGTGGAAGTGGGACGGCATCGGGGGTGGCCCTCTCAGAATGTGCCGCGGATCGGAGTCGGATGCGGCAGGGCGCAGTGTATCAGAGCCCGCGCGGGGCGCGAAGCTCGAAACCGCGAATGCGCCACAGAATCAGGGGCAGATCAGGTCGTTGTATGTCCCGGCAAACACGGTGAAATCGGCGTCGTCGCAGTTGCCGTCGCCGTTGAGATCGCCACCGGTCCAGGGGCCGCCGGGGCTGATGAGGTCGTTATAGAGACCAGCGAAGATTGTGAAGTCGGCGTCGTCGCACGCGGAGTCGGCGTTGAGGTCGCCGCGGCAGCGGACGCGGCCGGCGAGGTAGTCGGCGGCGGCCTTGACATTCAACAGGCCGTGGCCGAAGGTGTCGTCGCGGCCCGGGTCGCCCAGATCGGTGGCGGTCTGTTCGAGGATCCAACGCGTGCTGGCGGGCGGGAGTGCAGGGGTGAGGCCGGTGGATTTGAAGAGGCCGATGAGCAGGGCGGCGCCGCCGGAGACGTGGGGGCAGGACATGGACGTGCCGCTGAGGAGTTCGGACTGGTGACCGACGTTGGTCTGGGACATGGTGGCGGTGATGCCGCCGGCCTGGAGGAGGTTGCCGTCGTTCTGGGAGATGCCGAAGACGGGGATGACAAAGGTGTCGTTGAGGTTGCCGGTGAAGGTCGTGGTGCCGCCGCTGCTGTTGGAGATGAGCACGCCGATGGCGCCGGCAGCGAGGGCGTTGGTGGCCTTGACTTGGAAGGTGGCGCTGCCGCGGCGAATGTGGGCGATCTTGCCGTTGACGGTGGGCGGGAAGTCGGCGGCGGTGAGACCCAGGCCGCAGTCGACGACTTCGGTGGGCGGGAGCGATCCGCCGCGGGAGCCGGAGAGGTTCTGGGCGTTGCGACTGGCAGCGCTGAAGAAGACGCGGGTCTGGATCGCGGGTGTGCTGGACTCGACGCCGACGCCCGGCGCGGAGATCGAGAGCAACGGGCCGAAGTTGGAGAAGGAAGCCAGGGTGGAATCGGAGTTGAGGGCGGCGACGGACATGACGCCCGGGTTCGTAGCGGGGTAGCGTGGGTTGGCGGTTGCTTCGTTTCCGGCGGAGGCGACGAGCAGGACACCGGCGGCGGCGGCGGCGGCGCAGGCGTCGGTGGCGGCCTGGTTCGGCTCGTCGTCGCCGAAAGACATGCTGATGACATCAGCGCCGTTGGCGACGGCCCAGTCGATGCCTTCGACGATCCACGCGTCGGTGCCCCAGCCGCCGTTGTTGAGGACCTTCCCGATCATCAACGAGGCGCCGGGGGCGACTCCGATGACGCCTTCGTCGTTGTTGAGGCCGAGCACGGTGCCGGAGCAGTGGGTGCCGTGGCGGTTGAAGTCTTCGACGGTGAGGCCGGGCACGAAGGACTGCGCGGCGACGGTGGGCGGGAGATCGGGGTGCGTGGTATCGACGCCGGTATCGAGCACGCAGACCCTGGCGCCGGCGCCGGTGCCGTGGTTGGCCCAGGAGATGTCGGCGTTGACCATCGGGATGCCGTAGGGCGTGTTCTGGGCATGCGTGAAACGGACGCGATCGGGCTCGGCGTAGCGCACGCCGGGGATCTGTCGCAGCGCGGCGCAGGTTTCCTCGACGGTACCGGGCGCGATGGCGAGGACCTGCAGGCCGGGGACGAGATCGATGGAGCGGACGACTTGTCGCACGCCGGCGGCCTCGATCGCGGGGGCGATGGCGGCGCGATCGGCGAAGGGCTCGAAGCGGACGAGGATCTGGGAGGGGTGGAACTTGGGAACGGCGTTGAGCACGTCGGCGGCGATGAAGCCGTGGCCGGGGGCGTCGCCGCCCATGGCGTGGACCGAGTCACGCAGGAGTGCCGAGGGACGGTCGTTGGGCGACGCGGCGAGCGCGAGACCGGATGAGAGACAGAGCATGAGCGCGGCAGCGGTGCGGGAACGGTTCGACATGCGGGGAGTCCTCCTCGGAGGAAGCAGTGTCGCAGGAAGTGGGGGGAAATGCAACGGGAAAGCGGGAGGTCCGGAAACTTCGAGACCCGGCATGCAGACGGTGGGGGGCTCTGGCGTGCGGGTGTCTCAGATCTGACCGACCCGCAATCCCCTCACCTGCTTCGCCTACGGCGAAGCGGTCCTCTGCCCGCAAGCGGGGAGAGGAGGCGCGTTACGGGCAGAGCAAGATGTCGTAGAACTGGACGAATTGCTGGAAGTCGGCGTCGTCGCAGAGGGCGTCGCCGGAGAGGTCGGCGCCTGTGAAGGTTCCGGCGGGGCTGAGGAGATTGTCGTATGCGACCGCGAAGAGGGAGAAGTCGGTGTCGTCGACCTGGTTGTCGTTATTGAGGTCGCCCTTGCAGCGAATGCGGCCGTTGAAGTAATCGGCGGCGGCCTTGGCGTTGAGCAGGCCGTGGCCGGTTGATTCGTCGAAGCCGGGGGCGTCGATGTCGGTCGCGGTGTATTCGATCGCGAAGCGGATGGCGCTGGGCTCGATGACAGCGGGGGCGAAGGCGGCGCGGAGGAGCGTGGCGACGCCAGCGACGTGCGGCGTGGCCTGCGACGTGCCGGTGAGCACGCCGTAGAAGTGGCCGGAGTAGCCCTGGCCGATGGTGACGGTCTCGCTGGTAACGGCGAGGAGCGCGTCGCCGTCGGCTTGGGAGATGAGCACGCAGGGGACGGTGAGGAAAAAGGGTGCGAGCGAGTCCTGGATGAGCGTGCTGGGAGCGTTGTTGGAGATCACGACGCCGATCGCGCCCATGATCGTGGCGTTGTCGAACTGCTCGGCGAAGGTGAGGGAGTTGCTGCGGCGGATGTGGGCGATCTTGCCCGAGACCTCGGGGGGAATCTGGGCGGGCAGGCCCTCGCCGCAGTGCAGGATCTGGGCGGAGACGCTGCCGCCGAAGCTGCCGGTGAACTGGCTGGCTTTCTTGGAGCCGGCGGACCAGGAGACGAAGTTGGTGGCGATGGGGATGGCGCTGGGGATGTTCTCGCCGGGCGCGGAGACGGAGAGATGCGGGCCGGTGTTGGAGAACGTCGAGTGCGCGGCGGCTGCGTTCACGGAGGCGACGCCGAGAACGGTGTCGTAGGCGGCGGGGTAGTGCGGTGTGCTGACGGATTGATTGCCCGCGGCGGCGACGAGCACGACGCCGGCGTCGAACGCGGCCTGGCAGGAATCGGCGAGGGCTTGCGAGACCTCGTCGGTCGAGAGCGACATGCTGATGACTGACGCGCCTTGCGCGACGGACCAGTCGAGGCCTTCGATAAGCCACGAGAGCGCGCCCCAGCCGCCGTCGCAGACGACCTTGCCGACGAGCAGCGTGGCGTCGGGCGCGACGGAGAAGGAGCCGAAGATGGAGTCCTTGCCGACGATGATGCCGGCGCAGTGCGTGCCGTGGAAGTTGTAGTCGTCGGCGGTCTGGCCGGGCACGAACGACGCGCTGGCGGCGGGCGTGGGCATGCCGGTGTGGGCGAAGTCGAGGCCGGTGTCGAGGACGGCGACCTTGATGCCGGAGCCCTTGCCGTAGGCGGGCCACGCGGCGGGCGCGTTGACCAAGTTGAGGTTGGAGGTTGGAGCAGCGAGGGTGCTTTGGGCGGTGAGGTGGGAGGGCGGAGAGAGATCGCGCGAGGCGATGGCGAGCACGCGGTCGGGCTCGGCGTAGAGCACGCCGGGGGTGGCGCGGAGGCGGGCGAGAGCGGCGTCGATCGATTCGGTGTCGGAGACGCGGGCGATGGTGAGGCCGGGGACGAGGCGGGATTCGTGCTCGATGGTGAGATTGGAGAACGCGGCGGCGCGGTCGATGAAGGGCGCGACGCGGACGAGGATGGTGCGCGGCGGTGCGACGGGCAGCGGCTGGGCAGCAGCGACGGCGCAAGGGAGGGTGAGAAAAAGCCACGTGCGACCGAAGCCGTGCATAAGGGAGACTCCGCGATGAGCGAGACCGCGCCGAATTCAGAAAGAGCGTCGCGAGAACGTTGAGAGACGATCCGCGATGAGCATGCCACGAGCCCCTGCAGAACGCAAGGGATTTCCGCTCGATACGCGGCGGAAGCGGGTGCGGTTTCGTGCAGGCGCGGTCCCCGGGGTTTCGACGGGGCTACTTCAGGACATCGAACGCGGCCACGGTGCAGCAGGCGTTGCCTGCTCGGTCGGTGATCGGGAAGGAGCGGGAGGACATCGAGGCGATCGCGGCGGCGTGATCGAGGCAGCGGTTGGCGGCGGCGACGACGTCGTTGCGGGCGGTGCGTTGGTTGTCGGTGAACAGGACGAGCACGACGACGCCCTGATCGATGGCGGGGTCGGCGGCGAGTTTGTCGAGGTCGGTGCGGAGCGCCTGTACAAGTTCGGAGGCGTAGTTGCGGTTGGGGCCGGGGACGCCGTGGGTGTAGGTGAACTGGGCGACGGTCTTGACCTCGATCCAGAGGCACTCGCGTGGATCGACGTCTTTGCGTTGGGGCGTGCGCGGCGCGAGGTTGCTGAAGAGCGGGTGATCTGTCTGCTCGCGTTGCTGATCGAGGGTGTCGATCAGCACTTGATTGGGCATTGGGGTGAGGACGATGTCGCAGCGGGGGCGGGCGGAGTGGCGGGTGGCGGCGTGGAGCGTTGGGAAGCCAACTTCGCGGAGGACACCAAAGCCGGTGAGCGCGCAGGTTTGGGCGAGGAGCTCGTGGAGTTGGAGTTCCTTCAACGCATCGAGGCCGCGGACGGACTGCTCTTCGCGCAGGGCGAGTTCATGGGATGCGAGACCGGCGCTCAGAACCTCAGCGGTGTCGAAGCCTTGCCACATCGCGGGCTCCGATCAGGTGGCGGGCGAGCTAGCGCTCAGTTCGCTGCGCACGCGATCGGCGAGCTCGCGGGCGGATTCCTCGGCGAGGAGGCGCGAGCGGCCGATGGCGGTCTTCCAGACCCAGGGCATGGGCAGGATCGTGATCGGGAGATACCAGACGCAAGTCTTCCAGAACTCGTGCGGGTACCAGGTGAAGTAGGTGGAGAGCATCGAGTCGGTGATCCAGACGCCGGGCCAGATGGAGAAGGCGAGGAGGGCGAGGACGATGGCGGGCATGCGGCGCTTCAGGACGAGGGCGGGTGTGAGGGTGCAGCCGTCGGGCGATTCGTCGATGCGGAAAGCGAGGTCGAAGTCGAAGACCCAGCCGTAGGCGAGAGCCTTGAAGCCGTCGGCGGTTTCCTCGAAGCCGGGGAGTCGGCCGCGTTGGCTGAGGGCACGCATGCGGCGAACGACCGCGAGTTTGTCCATGGGAGCGGCCATGGGAGCGGGCGCGGGCGGCTCGCTGGAAGAGGTGTTGGCTGGTAGTCCGGCGTCCATGCTCACGATCGTCTTTCCGCAGTTTGGGCCCTGAAGATGCATGAGTGGCGAGGATGGCAGCAGAACCCGCGCGTTCGTGCACCAGTGTTTCGGCTTCTCGGCCGGGAATGTGTTGGATTGCCGGGCGAGAAGCGCGACACAGGTTACCATCTTCTTGGTGGCCTCCTGGTGGCGTCCTGGTGGACTTGGAAGTGGACTGGCACGGCCTGTGCCATGGTGGTTGGTATGAAGACGAATTCCAAGAGTGGCGATAATGTCGCTGGCCCTGCTGCGCCGGCCCGGAACGCGGATGCTCCGCGGTTGCGGTATGTGGATGTCGTGGATTTGGATCCCCGCAGTGTGTCGCGTTCCCGCGGCACGCCGGCGCAGACGGAGCAGCCCCTACAAGCCGAGTTTCTCGGATCCGGCGGTGTTCGAGCCCTGCGGCCGACGGGGCTGGGTGGGCAGTTGGGACGGAGCCGAGCGCGATCCCTGCGACCCGTGGAAGGTGGGGCCTCCGAAGGACCCGGACGGACCGAACCCGTGGGGGGGCCAGGGGCCGTGGCCGAGGCGCGGCGCTTAATTGAGGAAGCGAATCGGGAGTCGAGCCGGATCGGGCTCGGGCCGCGGTTTGCGGGGACGCTGGAACAGACCCGTCGTGCGACGCCGGCCCTGATGGGCGACGACGCGCGGTGGGTGTTTGCGGTTCGGGTGCGGCGCGAGGTGCAGGGCGGGCATGCGGCACTGGTGACGCCGGAGTCGCGCAAGCGGCTGCTGAAGCTTGCGAATCGGCTGGGGCTGCGCGACTTTGATGCGAACCTGGTGATTGCGATCGTGCAGGATGATGCCAGAACGCACGGCGGGACGCTGCCGGTGCCGTCGGACGCGGTGCGCGGCCCGCTGGCTTTGGTGCGCCCGGCGCAGACGCCGCGGACGCGGTTTGTTTGGCGTGCGGATCACATTCGGGCCTTGGCGCCGCTGGTGGCAAGTGTGGCGCTGGCCGCGGTGTTCTTTGTGGCCGCGGTGCGGTGGTTGTTGCACGCCTGATAGGACGGACGGGACCCGGCGCGGGTTACTGCTCTTCAGCGCGGCGGGCCCATTCGAACTCGAGGGGTTCCAGTTCGCTCGCCAGGCGGGCGCGTTCGTCGCCGAGGCGTTGTGACTTGGCCTGATCGCGCCAGGTGGCAGGGTCGTTGAGATCGGCGTCGATGGCGCGGATGCGATTCTCGATCTTCTCGATCTTCTCTTCGAGCTGATCGGTGCGGAGGCGGGCGAGGGCGTTGCTGCTCGGAGCGGAGGCGGGCTTGGCCTTCTTGCGTTCTTCGGCTTCCTTGCGGGCGCGTTCGGCCTGGTCGCGGCGGGCCTTGGCTTCGGCTTCTTCGCGATCGGCGGCGCGGCGGCGCTGCACGTCTTTCTCGTGCCACTCGGTGTACCCGCCGTGGAAGACCTCGACGTTGCCCTTGCCGTCAAGGACGATGAGGTTGTCGCAGGTGCTGTCGATGAGAGCGCGGTCGTGGCTGATGAGGATCATCGTGCCCTCGTAGCCGCCTTCGTCGCAGATGGCGTCCTCGAGGCGTTCGGCGCTCATGAGATCGAGGTGGTTGGTGGGCTCGTCGAGTACGAGGAGGTTCTTGGCGCTGCAGAGGAGTGCGGCGATGGCGGCGCGGCTGCGCTCGCCGCCGGAGAGCTGGCCGAGCGGGCGGTCCTGGTCGGTGCCGCTGAAGAGGAACGCGCCGGCGAGATCGCGGGCGGCCTGCTCGCTCATGGACGTGCCGGGGACTTCCTTCTTGATGGTGCGCTGGAGGTACTCGTAAACGGCGAGCTCGAGCGGGAGGTGCTCGTGGGTCTGGCGGTAGTAACCGGTGGCGACGTTGGACCCGAGGCGGATCATGCCGGTGTCGGGGGCGAGGTCGCCGAGGAGGGCGCGGACGAGGGTGGTCTTGCCCGCGCCGTTGGGGCCGATGACGCCCCAGCGTTCGCCTCTGGAGATGGCGACGTCGAACTCGCGGAAGAGGACTTTCTCGCCGCCGCCTTCGAGGGGGTACTTCTTGGAGATGCCGCGGGCGGAGACGACCATGTCGCCGGAGCGCGGGGCTTCGGGGAGTCGAACCTCGAAGGAGTGGGCTTCGACGGGTCTTTCGAGGGTGTTGCTGGCTTTTTCGCGTGCGAGGCGGGTGTTGCGGCCGCGGGCCTGAGCGGCCCGCTGCCCGGCCTTGTACTTGCGGATGTAGGCCTCTTCCTGGCGGAAGCGCTGTTGTTGATTCTCGTACGCGCGCAGCATGGCGAGACGGCGTTCGGCGCGGAGTTCGCGGAAGGTCTCGTAGTTGCCGGGGTAATCGATGAGGCGGCCGTCTTCGGTCTCGATGATGCGCTTCACGACGTTGTCGAGCAGGTAGCGGTCGTGGCTGATGAGCAGGACGGCGCCGGGGAAGTCGTGATTCAGGAAATTCTCGAGCCAGAGCCGGCCCTCGATGTCGAGGTGGTTGGTGGGCTCGTCGAGCAGGAGGACGTCGGGGTTCTCGAGGAGGAGCTTGGCGAGTGCGAGGCGGCCCTTCTGGCCGCCGGAAAGGCCTCCGACCTTGACGGTGAACTGGGCGTCGGTGAATCCCAGGCCGTGGAGGACTTCGGAGATCTTGTGATCGATGGAATAGCCGCCGGCGGCCTCCATGTCGCCCTCGAGGATTTCCTGTTCCTTGAGGAGTTTGTCGAGGGCGTCGCCCTGGGCTGTCGTCATCTTCTCAAAGACGGCGTCGAGGCGCTGGTGGAGTTCGTGGAGGCGTGCGAAGGCGCTCTCGGCTTCTCCCCAGAGGGTTTCGTCGGGGTTGAGTTTGGGGTCCTGGTGAAGGTAGCCGGCGCGGGCGCCGCGCTGGAGGGCGACGGTTCCCTCGTCGGACTTCATAAGGCCGGCGAGCATCTTGAGGAAGGTGCTCTTGCCGACGCCGTTGCGGCCGACGACGCCGACGCGTTCACCGGGCTCGATGGAGAAAGAGACGCCATCGAGGATGACGCGGGTGCCGAAGGCGTGCTTGAGGTTGGTGGCGGTGAGGACTGGCAAGGGGGCAATGGTATTGCGAGCGAGTGGATGCTGAGCGATGCGAGGGCGGTCTCGGGCGGTATTTGCACGGCCGACCGCCAAGCCGGTCGGTCGTGGCACCCGGGGGGGGGTTGCGAACGCTAACATTGGCGGAGCGGGCGTATCGGCCCGGCGTGGAACTGAAACGACCCTCACGGGCGGGAGCGAGTGTCGCGATGACCGAGTCCTTTCGGGCCTTGTGCTCGGACTTTTACATCAACCAGAAGATCGCCGTGAAGATGGATCTGCCCCGGGGGCGGGACACGGTGCTGGAGTTGTTCGAGCGGGTGCGGAAGCAGTTCCCGACGATGTCGACGTTTCGGCGGTACAAGGAAGAGCTGGCGCTCGAGTCGCCCCAGTCGGACGGGGTGCATCGGTGGCTGGCGGTGCGGCCGTCGAACATCCGGTCGGGCGTGGTGAACCCGGCGGAGCCGAGCGAGGGCTACTCGCTGCACCGCCACGTGCTGGACGCGGCGCCGTTTTTTCTGAGCATCAGCCCGTTGGACATCGACTACATCGAGTTGCTGTACGGCTTTGATCTCGTGGCGGGCGGGAACCACGACGCGATCGTGTACGAGGCCTTGCTGCAAGGTTCGCCCTTGGCGCAGCTGGCGGATCTGCACGGGGCTGTGTCGGTGGATTGTCAGCCGCTGCTGGGACTGCGCATCGCGGGACGCGAGGACACGGAGATCTACTTCGAGGTGAAGACGCGAGCGGGGACGGCGTCGGGATTCCGGGACGCGGACGCGCCGCCGGAGCCGATCAGCGTGTACCTGACGCTGCGGCGCTTCGGCTCGGTGAGCGACATCAAGGAGCTTGGTGACGTCTTTACGAAGATGAGCCGTCTGGGTGAGGAGCTTGTCGAATCGCGGGTGGTGCCGACGCTGCTCGTGCCGATCCGGGATGCGATCGGGTCTGGGCACTAGAGCGCTGAGACGGGCGACGCATGCAGATCACTCTCGCGCAAGCCGCGACCAACGACGTGCTGTTCTGGGTGGCGGTGCTGCTCGGGGCGGTGCTGGCGGCGTCGATCGCGATTCTGGCGCTTCGAAAGAGTCTGCTCGCGCCGGCGCGGCGTGGGGAGGATCCGGGTTCGTTGATGGACCAGGTGCGTGCGATGCGGGAGCGTGGGGAGATTTCGGAAGCGGAGTACGACCAGGTGCGTCGGAAGCTGGTGGCGAAGGCGGCGAGCCGCTCGTCCGAAAAGGTCGTCGCGGGTCGTGGAAGCGGTGTGGATGAATAATCGCGAGCGGACGCGACAAGGTCCGCTTTGGGTTTCCGCCGGGGCGATGTGAGGAAGTCATGAAGGATGACCGATAGACTCCTCGGATACGCGCCGATCCCTTCCGTGCACGAAAGCGACGCCCAATGGCCAAAGGCAAGAACGACGATACCAACCCGCCCGTCAACAGCTCCGGAGCGGGGGATTCATCCTTCCGTGGGCGCAAGGTGACGACCTGCTCGTTCTGCGGCAAGACCAGCCGCGACGTGGGCCCGATGGTGGAAGGTCCGAGCGAGGTGTATATCTGCTCGCACTGCACGGAGCTGTGCCAGAACATCTTCCGGCAGGAGCGTCGGCGGGTGAGCACGGTGAGCTCGGCGCTGCGGGAAGTGCCGGCACCGCGGGACATCAAGGAATATCTCGATCAGTACGTGATCGGCCAGGACATGGGCAAGAAGGCCCTGTCGGTCGCGGTGCACAACCACTACAAGCGGTTGCTGCACCTCGAGAGCGCCGAGGCGGGCTCGGTGGAACTGGACAAGAGCAACATTCTGCTGATCGGTCCGACGGGCTCGGGCAAGACGCTGCTGGCCAAGACGCTGGCGCGGATGCTGAAGGTGCCGTTCGCCATCGGCGATGCGACGACGTTGACCGAGGCGGGTTACGTCGGCGAGGACGTGGAGAATCTGCTCCTCAAGCTGCTGCAGGCCGCAGACTTTGATCTGGAGGCGGCGCAGCGCGGCATCATCTACATTGACGAGATCGACAAGATCGGCAAGACGTCGAACAACGTGAGCATCACCCGCGACGTGTCGGGTGAGGGTGTGCAGCAGAGCCTGCTCAAGATGCTCGAGGGCACGACGAGCAACGTTCCGCCGCAGGGCGGGCGCAAGCACCCCGAGCAGCAGTACATCCAGATGGACACGACGAACATCCTGTTCATCTGCGGCGGAACGTTTGTGGGTCTGGAAGAGATCATCCGTCGCCGCCTGGGCAAGACGCGGATCGGGTTCAGCCTCGATCAGGATCGGGCCCGCGGCGAGGAGACGGCGTCGCGCGTGCTGGCGCAGGTGACGGCGGACGACATGATCGAGTTCGGGATGATCCCGGAGTTCGTCGGTCGTTTGCCGGTGTTGGCGCCGCTGATGCCGCTGTCGGTGGATGCGCTGATCAACATCCTGACCGAGCCGAAGAACGCGATCGTGCGTCAGTACCAGCACTTGTTCGGTCTGGAGGGCGCGAAGCTCACCTTCACCGACGGGGCGCTGCGTGCCTTGGCGACCAAGGCCGTGAAGCGCGACACGGGCGCCCGTGCGCTGCGTGCGGTGATGGAAGAGTTGATGATCGATCTGATGTACCAGTTGCCCGACCTTGACAACAGCGGCGCTGAGTACGTGATCGAAGAGGACGCGGTGCGGACCAAGCGGCCGCTGGCCGAGATGCGTCGTCGTCGCGAGAGCGCATAAGTCAAACAACAGCACAGAGTGCCACTGCCGAGCGTTTCGCTCGGCAGTGTTCTTTTTGGTGGTCGTGGGTGCCGCGGCGCTGCACTGCCCAGCGAAGCGCTGGGCAGTGGCACCCGAGGGGATGCCCCCCCCCCACCCCCCCGAGGCGGTGGCGATTCACGAAGTCTCAGCGCTCGGCGCTGATGTAGGCGATGTAGCAGCGGCAGGCCTCGCCCTTGGTGGTCTTGCGGAAGATGCCGTTCCCGCCGCCGTTCTTGTCGTCGCCTTCCCAGTAGACGCTGACGTTGCGGAACCCCACCTCGCGGAGCAGTTCCTGAATCTCCACCAGCGACCACACGCGCCAGTGGTAGGTGAACGCCCGCAGCATCGGCGGCCCCTTGTGGAACTCAAAGTGGATGTGGCAGGTCTTGTCGCCGGTGATCGGGTTGTACGAGGCCTGATCCCAGATGTAGGTGTACCCGCGGCGCGGCCCGCCGATGCGGCGCCGCTCCTTGACCTCTTCGTAGGCGTCGCTGCCGCCGTAGTGATCGAGGAAGAAGACGCCGTCTTTCGCGAGCGACCGGTGCACGGTCTCGAAGTACCCCCGCAGGATCTCGCGGGTCTTGAAGAGCCAGTAGGAGAAGTTCATGGCCAGCACGATCTGCGGCGAGCCGCCCAGGGCCTTCACGCTTGCCGCTCCCGGGTCGAGCACGTTGCGCTTCAAGAGTTCGATCCGAGCCTGGGCGTCGGGCGTCAGCT
>JBILLU010000275.1:0-3768 GCA_044375915.1 Phycisphaerales bacterium | reverse complement strand
GCCGCGGGAATGACCCGCGAGGCGAGGAACTCGTTCATGGCCTTGTCCTGGCGGGTCAGTTCGAGGAAATCCTCGAGCTGGCCCTGGATGGCCTCGACCTTTTCACGCCCGCCCTCGGCGAACGCCTCGTGGTAAAGGCTCTTGGCGTAAACGTTGGCGAGGGCGTCGGGCTTGGCTTGTGTCAGCGGCATAGGAAAAGCTCAAATCGCAAAGGGCCAAATCGCAAATCAAGGCACTCGGAAACGCGTCGTCACCGGCCCTAAGACCTCCGTCCTAAGGCCGCATCCCTCAATTCCGCAGCGACTGCAACTGGCCGAGACTCTCCTCGACGAGACGCTGCTGGTCCTGGGCGTTGATCTCGCGCTTGAGGATCTTGCCGGCGACCATCGTCGCGAGATTGGTCGCATCCGCGTAAAGCTCGGACACCGCGGCACGCTTGGCCTGATCGATCTCCTTCATCGCCCGCTCACGCATCGCGTTGAGCTCGATCTCGCTCTTGGCCTTCAGCTCCGCCGCGAGCTGGTTCTGCTGGGCCTTGGTCGCCTCGATCATCTTCGCCGCCTCGGCACGGGCCTGGGCCAGCGACTTCTGGTACTCCTCGAGCGCGTCCTTGGCCTGCTTGCGGGCCTGCTCGGCGGCTTCGATCTCGTCCTTGATCTTGTTGGCGCGATCGTCGAGACCCTGGCTGATCTTCGGCCACACGACGGCTCCCAGGAAGGCAGCCGTGACGAGGAAGACCACGATCGCGGTGATGCCGGTCGCGAGACCCTGCTTCACGGTCGGGATCGCGCCCACGGCTTCGTCCGCCGCGAGCACGAGGGTCGGGAGCATCACCAGCGCGGTGCCGGCGGCGATCAGAAGGCGGTTGGCGCGAAGAGCGGGCATGCGAATCACTCCTGAAGATTCCGAATCACTGAAGAGGCAAGCCCCGACGCGCCCTGTTCGGACGCGGCGGAGGGTTGTTCGAGACTTAGGCGGCGAGGAAGCCCGCGGCGACGGCGAACAGCGTCGCACCTTCGATGAACACCGCCAGAATGATGCCGGCGGTCTGGATCTTGCCAGCGATCTCGGGCTGGCGAGCCATCGACTCGGTCGCGCCCTTGCCGATCAGACCGATGCCGATACCGGCGCCCAGGATGGCGACGCCGCCACCCAGAACGGCCAGACCCTTGCCCAGCGACGCGCCCGCGGCGGCGGCGCCGTCAGCGGCGAGGGCCGGGGTGGAGGCGAGAGCGAGAGCGGACAGAGCCGCGGCCTTGATGATGAAGCTCTTCATTCGATACATCCCTTCAAAACACTCGCGAGTTCTCTACA
Organism: Phycisphaerales bacterium; assembly: GCA_044375915.1. Lineage (GTDB taxonomy): Bacteria > Planctomycetota > Phycisphaerae > Phycisphaerales > UBA1924 > JAFEBO01. Next base: position 2,454 of record JBILLU010000275.1, on the reverse strand, counting down.
CCGCCCAGCGTCGCCGCCGGACGGGATGGGACCGTCTGCACGCGTACCGACACGGCTAGTGAGCCGCGGCCTGCTCGTGTCCCTTGGCATGGCCGTGCTCGTGATCATGGCCGTGCTCGTGTTCGTGATCATGGTGATCCATGAGCGCGATAAAGACTGTGGTGAGGAACATGAAGACAAACGCCTGCATCGTGGCGACGAACAGCTCGAGCAGCATGATGCCGAAGCCGCCGACCACCGAGATGAGCGTCACCGGACCCTGGATGAAGATGCCCTTGCCGACCACCATCCCCGCGAACGAGAACAGCGTCGCCAGCAGGATGTGCCCGGCCGTCATGTTGGCAAACAGACGCATCGCCAGAGCGAAGGGCTTGATGACCAGCTGGCTGGCCAGTTCCAGGAAGAAGATCAGGATCGACGCGGGGAACGGTGCGCCAGCCGTCATGTGGCCGAAGTAGCCACCGACGCCCAGCCGCTTGATCGCCTGCAGGTTGAAGAAGATACAGGCGACGATCGCGAGCACCGCAGTCACCCAGATGTTCTGGGTCGCCGTGCCGCCGATCGGGGTCGCGTGAGCGTCCTTCCAGTTGCTGTTGATCAGGTGCGCCAGGTCCAGGATCGGGACGAGGCCCAGCAGGTTGTTCACCCAGATGAAGAAGAAGATCGTCCACAGGAACGGCATGAGCTTGTTCGTGCGGTCGCCCAAGAGCGGGCGAACGACTTCCTCACGCAGATAGTGGCACACCACCTCGATCATGTGGGCAAACTTGTTGCCCGTCACGTAGCGATCCGTGCCCTGACTCTCCGGGCCCGTGCTCACCTTCGACGCGACCCACGGGCCGACGATCATCAGGATGAGCATGCTCAGCACCAGGTTTCCCTGGTTGCCCGACCACAGCCACCAGCCGTCCTCGTTCTTGATGAAGGTGTGGTTGTAGACGTGATCCGCCGGGCTGCCCGCTGCGAGCAGGTAGGTGGCGGGCGTCAGGCAATCGTGCAAGGTCGCCAGAACGGACATCACGACACACTCCGAAGCGCGGCATGAGCTCGCTCGCGCTTGTTGAGAAGGATCACGGCAACAGCGGCTTCAGCGATCATCAGGATCGCCGTGCCGCTCAGAAGACCAAACACCACACCCCGCCGGTCGAACCCGGCGATTTCGATCAGCACCAGCATCGCCCCAAGCGCCAGCATCGTCCGCACGCCCGAGACACCCAGCACCGCCATACCCCAAAACTCGTGCGGAATCAGCGGCGGACCAACGAGCGTCAAGAGAGATATCAACCCCGCCAGCACCACAAACCCGCCCACCATCGTGGCGACGTCCGAGCCGGCACCCACACCCGTCACCGCGCCCACTGCCGCCACCAGCGCAACCAGCGTCGCGATCAGCATCGTGATCGAAAACACTCCGCGGGAAATGGGCTCTCGGGCAGCGGCGTTCATGACAACGGAGGGTGACAACAGTCCCGACAGAAAGAGCAGCGGCGTCAACAAATCCCTCGTCGGGTGTCGGCCACAACATCCAAGATCGGGGCACCGAACAAAGCCCCGTTCTCATCGCTGCGATCGCGGCCCTTTGAGGGGCGGGATGTTAGGTCGGGCCCAACCGCCGGGCGAGTGCCCCGAACGAAAACCCGGCCCCGAAAACGCCTCACCGAGGCCGCCCTGCTACCCGCGCGAACCAGGCTTCCCACCGGCTTTCGACTGCGCCTCGTCGCGGGCCGTCCGCTGCAGCAGCCGCACTGTGCCGTAGGCGAACCCGATACCCAGCCCGATCAGAAGCCCGCGATTCGTCCAGCCCATCCACCAGTCCAAACCCCATCCCAACAAAGCACCGGCCGCCGCCGTCGCGAGAAAGTCCACCCCGATCGCCAAGGCCTTCATGAGCTCGCCCAGCCCACCAAGGTCCGACCGCGACTTGCGATCGAGCGAGGGGTGCCGGACCGGCTGCTGCAACAGCTCGGGGATCCGCAAGCTCGGGTCATTCTCCGGCGTCCGCGCGTGGAATAACGGGTCCGGCTGCTGGTCGGATTCCGGTGAGGCATCAGGCTCTCGGGCATCGGCCATCTGACTCTCCGATCAGTGCAACACCCGCATCGCCGCCGCACGTGCCGCCATGATCGCTTCCTTGATCTTGCTCGCGTCCGTCCCGCCGCCCTGGGCGTTGTCGGGCTTGCCGCCGCCCTTGCCCCCCACCACCGCCGCGGCTTCGCGGAGCCAATCGCCGGCCTTCAACCCCTTCTGGATCAGCGCATCCGGCACGCTCGCGTTGATCGACACCTTCGACGTCGGGTGATCGACGCTGAAGATCATGATTGCGGATCGCGGGTTTGATTCCCGCACCACCGCCACCGCGGCGTTGAGCGCATTGCGATCGTCGCCCGCCTCGATCGAGCCCACGATCACGTTCTGGTTCGCCATCTGCGCCGACTCGGCCAGCACCTTCGCCTC
>JBILLU010000102.1:0-11834 GCA_044375915.1 Phycisphaerales bacterium | reverse complement strand
TGACCGGTCCATCAAGGCCCGGCCCCGGGACCCGCCATGCGCCCTCCTTCCATTCCGCGAGAAACCGCTCTTGGAAGGAGTTCGAGAACGTGAATTGACCGCCGACAAAGACCGACGCTCCATCCGGTGCGACCGCAAGCGCACGGACGTTGGATGTGCCGAATCCGTCCGCGAGTTCGCTTCCGAGTGGCGTCCACGAGGTCCCATCCCACTGGTTGACGACGCTTCCAACGCTGGGATAGCCGCCCGCAATCACGACGCGAGTACGGCTCTGGGGATTTGTGAACACCAAGAGATCGTGGACATCGCCCTCAAGCCCCGCACCCATCGCTGCCCACTCGGTTCCGTTCCACATCGCGATGTTCTTCGCAGCGACAGTGCCCGCCGTCGCGAAGCGCCCGCCGACGATCAGCGTTGCGTCGCCTGTCGCGTCGTCGGCAAGAACAGCCATCGCGCTGGCAGAGGTGAGCCCGCCCGAACCGCTGAGCCCGGCACCGAGCACAGACCAAGAGGAACCATTCCATCGGGCGATGCGCTTGGCCGCTACACCACCTGCGATGGTGAACGTACCGCCAGCAACGATTTCGGGCCCCGCTCCACCGTCGTAGGCAGCCAGTGCCGCAACATCGTCATTCACGCCGCTCCCAAGCGCCGACCATGCCACGCCGTCCCAGATCGCGATGTTGGTCGCAGGTGTACCGCCCGCAGTTGTGAAACTCCCGCCAACGGCGAGCCTGGGGCCACCCCCGAAGTCGACGACCGCCATCGCGCCGACATACGGAAATGGTCCTCCCGCTACCCCGCCGCCAAGCTCGGTCCAGGCGAGTCCATCCCACGCCGCAACGCCGCGCGCGGGTGAGATCAACGCGGAACTGAACCCGCCTCCAGCCACCAGGACGGGCGGCTTCCCCTGGCCTTGATCGAACACCGTGAGGCACCTCACCGGTGCGTCGAATCCGAACCCCACCGAATGCCATGTCGCGCCGTCCCAGCGGGCGATGCAAGGAGCCCCGACTGAGCCAGCACTGAGGAAGGAGCCGCCAACGTAGAGCTGCGGTCCACTCCCGAGCCCGTCGTCAAAGACCGCGATGCTTTCGACCAAGCCATCAAGAAGGCTGTTCGAACCAAACGTCGGAAGCCAGCTCGGCTCGCATTCGGCACCGGCCGTGAGGACGAGCGTGCCGATGTCGACGGCGTCAGCACCAGGCGCGATCGAGATCGCGTTTGAACCGACGCAGTTGACGCCCCGCTGCGTGATCGCACCAGTCACGCGAATCGATCGCGACACGTCAGATCCGGATGAGCGAACTGGCATACGGAGCGCGAAGGCTCCAGACTCGTCGCTGATGCACTGGCCGCCGAGGCTCGACACGATGACGGCTCGCGGTGCTGGGGTTCCGTCGTGGAAAACCGCTCGGCCTCGGACGAAGGGGCGATCGTCGCGTTCGACGACGGCTGCGTCGAGCGTTTGGGAGTCACCGAGAGTGGACGCCGCTGCGGCGCTACGGCACGGCGAAGACAAGATCAGGCCAACACAGAAACCAAGCCCGACAATCCATCGGTTCATCGTCGTCTCTCCTCGGTTCAACCGTTCCATGTCGCTCAGATCCCGTCTCAACGCAGCGCGAGCGATGCCGCCGACGTGACCTCTCGCTACGGACAATCGCCCCACGCGCCGAGGATCAGCGCGAGATCGGTGGCGCCTGTGATCCCGTCGCCGTCCACGTCTCCTCGTGCAGTGCCCCATGCCCCGAGCACGATCGCCAAGTCGCTCCCTCCTACGACGCCATCGTGGTCGAGATCCGCAGCGCACGTTTCAGGACAGCCCTGCCAGCGGATGAGGTAGCCGTCACCGGTGACGCTCCCCTGGAAAAAACCACCGATCCAGAGAACGTTGCCCAGTCCCGCGCCCGGCGCGGCGTCGATGGCGGTGATCGCTTCAACCGACGCCCCCCAGAAGTCGCCCAGAACCACCGCATCGAGTGACGACCATACCGCACCGTCCCAGCGAGCAAGTCTCTTCGCCTGCTGCCCGCCAATCTGCCCGAACTCGCCGCCTGCGAAGAGTGACGCGCCCGCGCCGGTTCCGTCGTCAAAGGTCGCCAACGCGGACACGCGCGCATCCGGTGCAACAGGCCACGGCATCGACCATTGCGCCCCATCCCAACGAAGGAGGTTGGCGCCGACTCCGAGCTTCTGGAAGAGCCCGCCAGCGTAGAGCGCATCGCCAGATCCATCATCGAAGACCGCCAACGAGCGAATCTCAAGCCCACCGACACTTGACGCAGTGGGCGCGCCGATCCGTAACCAGGTCGTTCCATCCCACCGCGCGATGCGTGGCACGGAAGCGCCGCCCGCGCGTTGGAAGCTCCCTGCGACATACAGCTGCGGGCCAGCGCCGAGACCGGCGTCGAAGACCGCAAGCGCAGCGCCAACCGGCCACTCGGGGGTGACCGGCAGCTCGATCCCCTGGCCCATCGCCGACCACGCTCCGCCTCGCCATCGCGCGACAGAGTTCGCGGCCACGCCGCCAGCCGTGTCGAAGGTCCCCGTCACTATCAGCGACGGGCCCAGCGGCGAGCCATCATCGAAGGAGAGGAGGGCGCGCACCGTCGGGTCACCTGTCGCGCCGAAGACAGAGTCCACGCCGCCGCTTGGTTCGGACCAGGCGATCCCATCCCAACGCGCGATGTGCCTCGCTTGCGTTCCTCCGGCCGTGGTGAAGTCGCCGCCTGCGAAGAGCGCGGGGCCGCTGCCATCATCATGGACGGCAAGGGACCAGACCGTCGCGTTCATCCCGGAACCCATCGCGTGCCAGCGCGAGCCGTCCCACCGGGCGACGCGCGACGCGGACACGCCGCCAACGTGCGTGAATCGGCCAGCGACGATGAGCGAAGGGCCTTCGCCGCCACCTGCGTCGTAGGTGGCAACGGCGTGCACAAAGCCATCCAAGCCGCCCGTGATGAGCGACCAATCACGCCCATCCCAACGATGGATCAGGCGCGTTCCAGCGAGCGGAAAGTCGAAGCTCGGAATGACCGCGCCTTGGCCGACAACGATGTCTGGCATGCCTTCGGAGTCAACCACCGCACCGATCGCGCGGACCGGCGTGTCGACACCGAGCCCAACGCTCTCCCATGCTCGGCCATCCCATCGAGCGACATGCTTCGCGGCGACACCGCCGGCGGTATCGAAGCTGCCACCGACCCACAACGAAGCGACATTCGCCGCGTCGGTCACGACCCGGAGCACTCCGGCGTCCCCATTCACGCCCGCGCCGAGGGCCGACCACGAGCGACCATCCCACGCAGCGACGTGATCGGCGGCGGCGCCACCTGCGCTGGTGAACTCGCCAGCCGCGAACAGGCGAGTGTCGCGTCCGGTCCGATCGTCGAACGCAGCGAGGGCGACGACGCGGTCGTTCATACCACTCCCGAGAGGCGACCAGCTCGCGCCATCCCATGCGGCGATGCGCGACGCGGGCACACCGCCCGCGTTGGTGAAGTCACCTGCGGCGACGAGCCGTGGGCCTGCCGGACTTTGGTATCCGACGAGAGCCCACACATCAGCGATCGACGTTCCTCCCGACACGCCTCCACCAACGGCGCTCCACGTCCGGCCATCCCATCGGGCAACTCCCTTCGCAGGTACCCCGTCGGCGTGGGTGAAGCCGCCGCCGACATAGAGCGCTGGTCCGCTCCCGTCGTCAAAGACCGTCAACGCGGTGGCGAGGCCGTCGAGACCCCTGCCGAGCGACGACCACCTCACGCCATCCCACTTCGCGATGTGCGAACCGAAGTCACCCGCGACATAGAGCGCTTCTCCCCCGCCGTCGTCGAAGACCGCCAACGCATAGCCGCCGCCATACCCCACGGGCCCGTCGGTCAACCCGCCACCCAACGGCGTCCACGACTTGCCATCCCATCGAGCGATGTGATTGACGAGCTCACTCCCTGCCGTGATGAACTCCCCTGCCACATAGAGCGCCGGGCCGTTGGCATCGGTGAAGCTCGTCATCGCGAAGATGTCGCCACCGACGCCGGGCTGCGCGCCAAAGGCCGCCGACCAGGCGGGTTCACATGCATCGCTTGCGGGAAGCGAGACTCGCTCCGGCGGACATGCAACGCAGTCCGAGGTCGAACGGAGAGGCGGTGGCGATCTCAAGAACGAAACGTCGGCGGCGCGCACGCTCCCTCCGAACATCGTCGCCGCAAGTGTCATCACACAGCCGGTCCAAGCAGTCAATCGTCGCAGCATGGTTCGTTGTCTCCAGAAGCCAACACGTCGTCGTCCCTTCACAGCACGCATCGCACTTCGCGCCTACGGACAGTCGCCCCAAGCACCGAGAAGGACAGCAATGTCTGCGGCTGACGTCGTGCCATCGCCGTCGAAGTCGGCAGCCGGGGTGCCCCATGCGCCGAGCGCGATGGCGAGGTCCGCCGAGCCGACCTCGCCGTTTCCATCGAGATCGCCGACGCACTCCTCGGCGCACCCCTGCCAGAGGGCGAGGAAACTGTCACCGGCCGGACTGACGGAGAAGCTGCCGCCGGCGATGAGAGCGGGAGCAGATGTGGCGCCCGAGTCGAACGATGTCAGTGCGTAGACGATCCCGTCGAGGTCCATGTCGCCACCGACCGGCGACCATGACTGGCCGTCCCAACGCTGAAGGCGACGATTTCCGGGCAGCAGGCTGAGCTGCACGCCGCCAGCGTAGAGCGCCGGGCCCTGCCCAGTTCCGTCGTCGAACACGGCCAGCGAATGCACTGCCGCTTGGGAGCCCAGAACTCCGACTGGTTGCCAACTCGAGCCGCTCCACCGCTTCACTTTCGCCGTCTCGAAGGCGAAACCGCTACCGGCATACAACATCGGGCCGCCGCCGGAGCCATCATCGAACGCAACGAGCGCGTTCACAAAGCCAGCGCCAGTGCCGACCGCCGACCATGACACGCCGTTCCATCGTGCGACGCCACTCGCAGGCACTCCGCCAGCGTTGGAGAAGCTGCCTCCCACATAGAGCGACGGTCCGCCACCTGTACCGTCGTCAAAGGTCGTCAGTGCGTTGACCTGGGCCTGGAATCCACCAATGCCGCTTCCGAGTGGCGCCCAGGTCGCGCCGTTCCAGCGTGCGACGCGATTCGCAGCTACACCGCCTGCATTCGCGAACGAGCCGCCCGCGTACAGCGCGGGCCCTGCGCCGGACCCGTCGTCGAAGGTCGTCAGCGCCAGGACTCCACCCCCATTCACCGCGCCCCCGGTGAGTCCGCTCCCGAGCGCTGACCACGACGAGCCATCCCATTTAGCGATTCGGTTCGCTGTCGCGCCGCCAGCCGTCGTGAACTCCCCACCCACAAACATCGCGGGCCCAGTCCCGGATCCGTCGTCGAAGACCGTCAAGGAGCGTGCGACTCCGTTGAGCCCCTCACCGAGCGCCGACCACGTGGTGCCGTCCCAGCGGGCAATTCCATTCGCCGGCACGCCACATGCCGACGTGAAGCTTCCCCCGACATACAGCGACGGACCATCCCCCGAACCGTCGTCGAAGGTCGTGACTGCGTACACGGTGCCGTCCATGCCGTTCGCAAGCGCCGACCACGATGTACCGTTCCAGTTCGTGATGCCGTTCACGGCGATCCCATCTGCATGCGAGAAGGAGCCGACGACGAAGAGGACGCTCTCGGATCCAGCGCCTCGATCAAACGCTGCGAGGGCGTTTGGCGGCCCATCTATGCCAGAACCCAGTGCTGACCAGCTCGCTCCGTTCCACTTCGCGATCCGATTCGCCGTCACGCCGCCCGCGGTTGTGAAGTTTCCACCAGCGTAGAGCGCTGGCCCTCCTCCCGAGCCATCGTCGAAGGAGGTCAGCGTCGTGACAATGCCGCTCAGCCCGTCACCGAGTGCTGACCACGACACCCCGTTCCACTTGGCGATCCGATTCGCGGCCTGCCCGCCCGCCGTCGTGAAGTTCCCACCTACGTAGAGCGCGGGACCACTGCCCGAGCCATCGTCGAAGGAGGTCAGCGTGGTGGCTCCATCGTTAAGCCCGCTGCCGAGTGCTGACCATGATACTCCGTCCCACTTGGCGATCCGATTCGCGGCCACGCCCCCAGCCGCCGTGAAGTACCCGGCAACATACAGCGCAGGACCACCGCCCGAACCATCGTCAAACGATGTGAGCGCGATGGCGGAATTGTTCAGTCCACTCCCCACGGCTGACCATGACCGGCCGTCCCACTTCGCGATGAAGTCCGGCCCGGTGCCGCCGCCATAGAAGTCGTTCACGCATGCGTAGAGCGCTGGGCCACCTCCCAAGCCGTCGTCGTAGGTCGCGAGCGCGACGACGGTGTCCACCTCCCCGTTTCCCACCGCTGACCACGAGCTCCCGTCCCACTTTGCGATCGAGGGGCTCAGCACGCCGCCCGCTATGACGAAGTCGCCGCCGACGTAGAGCGCGGGGCCACCTCCCAAGCCGTCGTCAAAGGTGGCGAGCGCGTACACGGACCCCGCGAACCCGGCGGATCCGAGCGGAGTCCACTCACTGCCATCCCACTTCGCAATGCGTGACGCAGCGACACCCCCGACGGAGTCAAATTCTCCACCCACATAGAGGGCCGGCCCCCCGCCTCGCCCGTCGTCGTACACGGCGAGCGCGAAGGGCGGGTAGGTTGCCGCACCCGGGTTCGCGCCGAACGTCGGCAACCAAGCCGGCTCGCATGTTCCGCCGGCCGCGAGGACGATCGCGGGTACCGCGATCTCGGCCTCGACGCCGACGCCCGTGATCTCGCGCGAGCCGACCTTTGTCGTGCCCTTCGCATCCGCGACTGCCGTCACCCGCACCGGTGCCGACGTCCACCCGTCGGAGGAACCGTCGGCGGCGCCGCGAAGCACGCGCAGCTCATAGCTCCCGTCACTTCCGCTCACCGCCTTGCCTCCGGCCGAGCTCACGACGACCGCGTTCGGCGCAGGCCCGCCGTCGGGATTGACCACGCGACCGCGGAAGGTCACGCGTTCGTGCGAGGAACGCTCGAACGCTTCTCCGGGCACGGAGGGCTGATCCAGGTTGAGCTCGACGCTCGCCTTGCCGGGCGCCCGATCGGGGCGGTCAGCGCCGAGCGCCGACACGGTTGTGACGAACGCCACCATCACCGCCGCTAGGGCGCGGCTCACTCGATCCTTCTGCACGGCATGCCTCCCGGGGACTGGCGCGGTTCCCGACGGCTGCGCGATTCGTCGCCACCGCACAGACCGGAACCCGCTCCTCGTCCTGCGTCAGCCGACCACCACGGCAGAGGCGAAAAATCAGGAAGTTCCTGCCTCGTCCGATGCCGCAGGATGATGTAGCCCGCTTCGGCGTGCGGGCTTAAGGACACTCGCCCCACGCCCCCAGAAGGACAGCGATGTCCTGGGCCGAGGTCGTGCCGTCGCCATCCAGGTCACCAACCGCGGTGCCCCACCCGCCGAGCACGATCGCCAGGTCGGACGAGCCGACCGCGCCATCTCCATCGAGATCGCCGATGCACTCCCCGGCACACCCCTGCCAGAGGGCGAGGAAACTGTCACCTGCGGGACTCACGGAGAAGTTGCCGCCGGCGATGAGCGCCGGAGAGGAAGCCGCGTTTGAGCCGAACGGTGCCAGCGCGAAGATGATCCCGAATGGCCCCGTGTCCCCGCCGACGGGCGACCAAGCTTGTCCGTCCCAACGCTGGAGGAGCCGAAATCCTGGTGTCAGACCCAGCTGCGTTCCACCGGCGTAGAGCGCGGGGCCCTGCCCAGTGCCGTCATCGAACACCGCGAGCGAGTACGCCGTGCCTGACAGTCCAGAGCCCACGGGTACCCAAGTCGACCCGGTCCAGCGAACCACGGACGACGCCGAAGCAGAGCCTGAGCGCCCTGCACAGAGGGTCGGACCGCTGCCAGAGCCATCATCGAAGGACGCAAGCGCGTTGACGGAGCCAATCAGACCGACCGTCGACCAAGACGTTCCGGTCCATCGGGCGACGCCAGGCCCGAGGAATGGAAAGGCCGTGAACGTGCCTCCAGCGTAGAGCGACGGCCCGGTTCCCGAACCGTCATCAAAGGTAGTGAGCGCACTGACTTTCGACTGGACTCCACCCAAGCCCGAACCGAGCGGCGCCCACGTCACGCCGTTCCACCGGGCGACGCGATTCAACGCAACCCCGCCTGAGGACGTGAAGGAGCCACCCGCGTAGAGCTTCGGCCCCGCGCCGGATCCGTCGTCGAAGACCGTCAGCGCGTAGACACCGCCGCCGCTGAGCCCGCTGCCGAGCGCTGACCACGCAGAGCCATCCCATTTCGCAATGCGATTGGCTGCCACGCCGCCAGCGGTCGTGAACTCCCCCCCCACGAACAACGCCGGTCCGCTTCCAGAACCGTCGTCGAACATTGTTAAGGACAGTGCGGCTCCGTTGAGCCCACTGCTGAGCGCCGACCATGTGGTGCCATCCCAGCGGGCAACTCCCTTTGCCGGAACGCCACAAGCCGAGGTGAAGCTCCCGCCGACATAGAGCATCGCACTGCCCCCCGGGCCGTCGTTCGAGGTCGCGATTGCGTACACGGTGCCGTCCATGCCGCTCGCGAGCGCTGACCACGACGAGCCGTCCCAGTTCGCGATGCCGTTCACCGCAATCCCACCTGCATGCGCAAAGAGACCGACAGCAAAGAGGACGCTGTCGAACCCCGCGCCTCGATCGAACACCGCGAGGGCGAGCGGCGATCCGTCCATGCCAGAGCCAACCGCCGACCAGCTCGTTCCATTCCATTTGGCAATCCGCTTCGCTTCCACGCCGCCGGCGGCTGTGAAGCCGCCCCCCGCATAGAGCGCGGGGCCGCTTCCCGAGCCGTCATCGAAGGTCGCCAGCGTCGTGGCGGAGCCGTTCAGCCCCGTGCCGAGCGCTGACCACGACGAGCCGTTCCACTTCGCAATTCGATTCGCCGTCATGCCGCCGGCTGTCGTGAAGTCCCCGGCAGCGTACAGCGCTGGCCCACTCCCCGAGCCGTCGTCAAAGGTCGTCAGCGCGCTGGCGAAATCGTTTAGCCCACTACCCGCCGCTGACCACGCCACGCCGTCCCATCTCGCGATTCGATTCGCCGCCACGCCGCCAGCCGTCGTGAAGCCCCCGGCAGCGTACAGCGCTGGGCCGCTTCCCAAGCCGTCGTCAAACGTCGTCAGCGCCAACGCGGAGCCGTTCAGTCCACTGCCCACCGTTGACCATGACCTGCCGTCCCACTTCGCGATCAGGTTTGCCTGTACCTCACCCGCAGTGGAGAAGGGGCCACTGGCGTAAAGCGCGGGACCGCGCCCTGAGCCGTCGTCGAACGTCGTCATCGCAAGGACCCAACCACCAACCCCGATTCCGAGCGCCGACCACGATGATCCGTCCCACTTCGCGATGCCAGAGGCCTGCACGTCGCCCACCTGAGCGAAGTCGCCGCCAACGTAGAGCGCGGGCCCACCTCCCAAGCCGTCGTCAAAGGTCGACATCGCATACACGTATCCAGTGCCTGCCGTTCCAGTTCCGAGCGGTGACCACGCGCTGCCATCCCATTTCGCAATTCCCGACGCGGCGACACCCCCGATCGAATCGAACTCTCCCCCCACATAGAGGGCCGGCCCCCCACCTCGACCATCGTCGTACACGGCAAGGACGTATGGCGGCAATGACGCCGCGCCCGGATTTGCGCCAAACGTGGGCAACCACGCTGGCTCGCATGTTCCGCCCGCGGCAAGGACGATCGCCGGAACCTCCATCTCGCTCTCACCCTCGATGCTCCCGAGCTCGCGCGAGCCGACATGGGTAGTGCCCTTGTCGCTGGCGACTGCCGTCACCCGCACGGCCGACAGCACCTCTGCGTTGAGGGATCCCCCGGCGCTGCGACTCAGGCGCAGCTCGTATCTCCCGTCATCGCCGCTGACCGCCTTGCCTCCAGCGGAGCTCACCACGACGGCGTTCGACGCGGGCGAACCATCGGGGTAGCTCACACGACCGCGGAGGGTTGTTCGCTCGTGCGAGTTGCTCGTGTGATTCCCGTCGGACAGCGAGGGCTGATCGACCCTGACCTCGATGTGCGCTTTCGGAGGCGCTCGATCAGGGCGTTCAACGCCGATCGCCGAGGCGGTTGTGACGATTATCCCCATGACCGCCACCAAGGCCCGACTCACTCGGTTCTTCTGCACGGCTTGCCTCCGGAGAGCTGGCGCGATTCCAGACGGGCACGCGATTCATCGCCGCCGCGCCGCACCCGTGCCCGCCTTTCCTACTGCGACAGCCGATCACTCAGGCAGAGGGGGAAATCAGGAAGTTCCTGCCTCGCCCGATGCCGTGGCATGGCAATCCAGCCGTCGCTCCGCCTCGGATGCCCTCGAGTTCTTACCGCCCCCCCGCGGGACGACGTAGCTGGCTTCGGCAGAAGGACAGCGATGTCCTGGGCCGAGGTCGTGCCGTCGCCATCCAGGTCACCAGCCGGGGTTCCCCACCCGCCGAGCACGAGCGCCAGATCCGACGAGTCGACCGCGCCATCTCCATCGAGATCGCCCGCGCAGACCACGGCGCACCCCCGCCAGAGTGCGAGATAGCTGTCGCCCGAGGGACTGGTCCCGAAGAAGCCTCCCGCGACGAGGGCTGCCGGTGTACTCGCCGTCGCTGGCAACGCCGCGAGGGCATTCACCGAGTTCGAAAGCTCCGGCTCAGCACCTGCTCCGGACATTCCGGCCCCCATCGGGAGCCACTCGACGCCGTTCCACCGAACGATGTTCGAAGTCAGAAGCGGGGCCGGGAAGCCGAAGCTTCCGCCAACGACGAGCGAATGTTCGGTCCCATCATCGAACACCGCGAGCGAGAGCACCTCGCCCTGGATTCCTCCGCCCACGGTGCGCCACGACTGGCCGTCCCATCGGACGAGGCCAGTCGTCGCGAGGCCATCAACACCATGGAAGGAGCCGCCAGCGAAGAGCGCTGGACCGGAACCGTCGTCGAAGACGGCGAGGGCCCGGACCGTTCCATCGAGCGATGTTCTTCGCAGCGACGGGTCCGGCGCTTGAGAAGTGGCCTCCAGCGTAGAGCGATGCGCCCGTTCCATCATTCCAGACGGCCATGTCCTCGGGGTATCCGCTCAGACCGCCATCGAGCCCGTGCCACGACGTGCCGTCCCAGCGCGCGATCCCGTTGACCAGCATGTCATCGGCAAAGTTGAAGTATCCCGCGGCATAGAGCGAATCGCCTCGGCCATCGTCGAACGATGCGAGACTCGTCACCCAGAAGTCCATGCCAAGCCCCAGCGGTTGCCACGCCGTGCCATCCCAACGAGCGATCCCGTCAGAGGGAGCTCCGCCGAAGAGACCGATGTTGCCGCCAACGATGACTGATGGACCCGACGCATCGTCGAACGGAAGGACTGCATACACCGTTGACTGCTGGAGCCCAGTCGAGAGCGGTGCAAGATCTCCGCCATTCCCCGTCCAGAGCTTGCTCGAGAAGTCCGAGGCAGCCACGAGTGTCGCTTGGCCATCGATTGGGGCCTGCGTGATCGCCGAGATGACTCCCGTCGAGCTCGGAACGGCACCGAGTCCCGACTAGGCCCGCGCGTCCCACAAGGCAAGGAAGTTGGCTCCAGCCACCCCGCCGGCGTTCGCGAAGTTGCCGCCGACGGCGAGTTCAGGGCCCGAACCGGTTTCGACCACCTGGAGCGATTGCACATAGGGGAAGGCGCTTGGAAGCCCACTCCCAACCGCCGCCCACGAGTCGCCATTCCAAACAGCGATCCCCTTCGCGACGACGTCCCCAGCGGTGCTGAAGCCTCCACCCGCATAGAGCTGCGCT